>JACPQN010000066.1 GCA_016190485.1 Chloroflexota bacterium | reverse complement strand
GAGGCGACCCTTCGGCTGGCCCTTCGACGGTGCTCAGGACAGGCTCAGGACAAGCTAAGCAATCCGGGCGGGGGCATGGCTTAGCTTCCCACCCCCCAGATTGCCACGCCCTCCTTCGTCGGGCTCGCAATGACCGTCCGGCCGGAGTTTGTCAACGAACTTCAAAGACAGGACACAGCCGTTCGGTGCGTTGCACTGCCCAGCGCGCCCGCCCCCAGCGGAACCCGACACGAACTCCCTATGGCGACTGAAAGGGGCCAAGGAGCAGCTCCTCCCGCAGGATACCCGCCGCTCCCGTGATGCCCAGCGGACGCCGCCCTTCGACAGGCTCAGGACGTCGCCCTTCGACGGGCTCAGGACGCCGCCCCGGCTCCTCGAAGACCCTCACCGCCAGGTAATACCCGGCCGCTGGCGGATCAGTGGCCAGCGGCACCTCCACCACGTCCCGCACCGCAAAGCCCTGAGGCCAGCGCTCCGTGGGATAGAACTGCCCGCCTACCGGCCCTGCTGCCTCCCCCAGTACCCGGCCCTGGGAGTCCTGTACCTGTACCGAGAGAGCCAGGGGCTGGAGCGGCGCCTGGCGCGCCTCCCACCCCAGGGTAATCATCAGCGGCGCGCCCGGCCACTCCGACGCCCGCGCTGTCTGCGCCTCTCGCAGCGCCAGGCCACCCTCCACGGCCGCGTCCACCCGGAAGAGGGGCCGCCTGGAGGCGGACTCCTCTTTCACCAGGTAGTGGCCCACCAGCACGCCCGTCTGCCAGCGGTGGCTCACCAGTTGGGTGTACTCGTCCAGCCAGCGCTCCACCGGCTTGAAGTCGGGCAGCTCAAAGTGGGCCATCAGCAGCCACACCCTCCCAGTCTCGGGCAGCGCGCCGACCCGCTGCGGGTCCAGGGGGCGGCCCTCTCCGGCGTCCAGCGTGGCCACAGCGAGAGGCTTGGTAGCATAGTAGCCGATGGCCCGCCCCGAGCTGTGATGCAGGGCCAGCACCAGGTCCCCCGGTGTGGCCCGCTGCTCCAGGTAGGCCACCGCGCCCCGCCAGTCCTCCCGAAAACGCTCGCCCCCGTAGGCCGTCTGGGCCCAGCGGGCGCCGTTAAGCAGGGCAAACCCCAGCAGCGCCACCAGGCCCAGCCATCGGGCGGCGGCGGCCATCCGGTCGGCGGCGGCAGCCCACAGGAGGTAGAAGGCCGGCAGCGTCACCACCAGGTAGCGAGCGGCGAACAGGGGCGCTCCCCTGGCTACCATCAGGTACGTGATGGTGAGCGGCGCCACCACGCCCAGCGACAGGAAGACCACCGGCTTCAGACCTTGCTCCCCTCGCCGCGGATCCCGCAGCAGCGCGCCGGCGCCGCCCAGGGTCAGCAGCAGGAAAAGCGCAGATAACGCCTCCCCAGGAACACCGTCGAAGAGGGTGCCGTACTGCTGCGCCAGGGCGCCCAGCATTCCCAGCAGGTCTCCAGGGCCGGTGCTCTGCCGGTTCAGCGACTCTGGGGCTTCCAGGGCAGCCAGCCGCTGCCAGCCGATGGGGACGTAAGGCAGTGTGAGGGCTGCCAGAGACATCAGCCACGGGGCCAGCGCTGCCCGGTGCCACCGCAGGAAGGCCACCACAAACAGGCTGTGCCATGGCGCCAGCAGCGCCCCAAACACGTGGGTGTGGAGGGCCGCCGTGGTGGCCAGGGTGTAGCCAGCCCACGTCCGCCGGCCGCCGCTGGCCAGCCCCCGCAGCAGGAGGTATGCGGCCACCAGGCTCAGGCAGAGCACCAGGGAATACATTTTGGCCATCTGGGCGTAGAACAGCAGGTAGCTAGACATAGCGCAAAAAAACGCGGCCATGACGGCTGCCCGTCTACTGAGCAGCCGCATACCGAGCACAAAGAGCAGGGGGATGCAAAGCACCGAGGGCAGCAGGGAAAAATAGCGGAGAGAGAACTCGCTGAAACCCGCAAATCTGGCCCAGAAACCCAGCAGCAGGAAGTAGAGGGGGCCGTTCTCCCCCGGTTGCGTGATGCGCGCCACCTGGGCCGGCAGGTCCGCCCGGGCGTAGTAGACCGCGTCGGCCTCGTCGATGGTCAGGCTCTCCAGGCCCAGCGTGGCAACCCGCAGGGAGTAGGCAAAGAGCACCAGCCCGGCCAGCAACAGGGTGGACCCCCGGCGCGCAGCGGGCGAGAGGGGCGGCGGCGCGATGGCCGGCTTCAGCAGGGCCTGCAAGGGAGCTGCTTGTGCTAGGGGTAGAGGCCCCGGGCCTGGATGGCGTCCACCACCCGCTGGACGCCCAGCATCAGGGCCGCCGTACGGAGCGGCACATTGCGACGCTGGGCTAGCTCTACCACCTCTCGATACGTGCGCACCATGGACTTCTCCAGCCGCTGATTGATCTCGTCCTCCTCCCAGAAGAAGGCCTGGAGGTCCTGCACCCACTCGAAGTAGGAGACCAGCACACCACCCGAGTTGGCTAGGATGTCCGGCACCACGGTCACGCCCCGGTTCAGGAGGATCTGGTCCGCCTCCGGCGTAGTGGGGCCGTTGGCGCCCTCCACCACGATCTTGGCCCGCACCTGGGCCGCGTTGTGCTCTCCTATCTGGCCCTCCATGGCCGCGGGCATCAGGATGTCGCAAGGCAGCTCCAGCAGCGTCGCGTTGGTGATCCGCTCTGCCCTGGGATAGCCGGAGAGGTAGGACCTGCCCTGCCGCCACCGCAGGATGTCCGGAATATCCAGGCCTTTAGGATCGTACAGGCCGCCGCTGCTATCGCTGACGGCCAGCACCGTGAAGCCCGCCTGGGCCATGAGCTGGGTCGCCACGCCACCCACGTTGCCCATCCCCTGCACCACCACGGTCGCACCTGATAGGGGGATCCCTTGCTCCCGCGCGGCCTCCCGGGCGATGAGCATACAGCCCCGGCCCGTGGCCTCCGTACGCCCCCTGGTGCCTCCCAGGATGATGGGCTTGCCGGTGACCACACCTGGCACCGAGAAGCCCTGCTGCTGGCTGTAGGTGTCCATGATCCAGGCCATGATCTGGGCATCCGTGTTCATGTCCGGCGCGGGGATGTCCTTCTCTGGCCCGATGATCACCGCGATCTCCGAAGCGTAGCGCCGGGTCATGCGCTCCAGCTCGCTCCGGCTCAGGGCCTTGGGGTCCACCGCCACGCCGCCCTTGGCGCCACCGTACGGGATATTCACCAGCGCGCACTTCCAGGTCATGAGCATGGCCAGGCCCCGCACGTCGTCCCGGGATACCTGGGGGTGATAGCGAATACCGCCCTTGGCCGGCCCCCGGGCCATGTTGTGCTGGGTGCGATAGCCAGAGAAGACCCGGATGGAGCCGTCGTCCATGCGCACTGGAAACTGCACCATCAGCTCTCGCTTGCAGTGGGCCAGGAGCTCGAACATTCCGGGCTCCAGCTCCAGGAGCGCCGCCACCTCTCGGAGCTGGGTCAGCACCGTCTGGTAGAGGGTCGTGGAAATGGGTGCGGTCTCCGCGGGCTGAGAAGTGGCCGTGACCATGGGCGCCTCCCAAGGGGTCGTCTGGACGTGCTCAGAGTATACCAGCGGCTGCGGAAAGTCATCTCCTGAGAGGGCTGAATGACTCGCTACGGCGTTGCCTGAGCCTTGTCGAAGGCGTCGCCGCCGGTCTCCTTCTGCTGGCTCAGGGCATGGCTTCGGACTCCTCCTCGTGTTGTTGGCCCCAAAGCCAGGGTGCTATAATGAGCCACGGCTACCCCTCCCTCCCACCACACCGCATCCAGGAGCGCGCCGGACACATGCTGACGTCTCAAGAGGTCCGACACATCGCCCTCCTGGCGCGGGTGGCCGTCAGCGACCCGGAGGTGGAGCGCCTTCGCGCCCAGCTCTCCTCTATCCTGGCGCACTTCGAGACCCTGAACCAGGTAGCCACGGAGGGTGTTCCCCCCACGGGTCACGCCGTGCCCCTCCAGAACGTGACCCGGCCCGACGAGCCGGCGCCCTCCTTCCCCAGAGCTGACATCCTGGCCAACGCCCCCCTTCAGGATGAGGACGCCTTTCGGGTGCGCGCCGTCCTGGAGTTTTGAGCCCCTGCATGGGAACTTTCACCCGACCTGTCGTCCTGTATAGCCAGGATTTGGTGCGCTCCGAAAACTTAGACGCCCTGGTAGATTCAGGCGCCACGTATTCCCTGATACCTCGGCCAGTCCTGGAAAGCTTGGGCATCGAACCGCTCGACGAAATGGAGTTCGCCTTGGCCGACAGCCGGGTGATTACCAGACCTATCGCCCAAGTCCAGGTCGAGGTAGAGGGCCGTCGTACTGTGACCTGGTGCATTTTTGGCGAGGCTGATAGCATTCCTCTTCTTGGAGCCTACACCTTGGAGGGCCTGCGTCTGGCTGTTGACTCATTCAACCAGCGCCTTGTTCCCCTCAGAGGGTATTTGACCACGCTCTCGGTCACTCCCCGATGAACCTCTACGACCTCACCGTTCGCCAGGCTGCCGAGATCCTCCGAAAAAAGGAGCTTACCTCGGTGGAGTTGACGCGGGCCGTGCTGGACCGCATCGAGGCCGTGGAAGACCGGGTCAAGGCCTTCGTCACCGTCACCCCGGACCTGGCCCTGGAGCAGGCCCGTCAGGCAGACGGACGACTGGCCCGGGACGATGCGGGACCCCTCACCGGCGTGCCCGGGCTCATCAAAGACGTGATCTGCACCAGGGGCGTGCGCACCACCTGCTCCTCTCGCATGCTGGAGCAGTTTATGCCGCCCTACGACGCCGCGGTGGTGGAGCGGCTCAACGCCGCCGGGATGGTGATGGTGGGCAAGAGCAACATGGACGAGTTCGCCATGGGCTCCTCCACGGAGAACTCCGCCTTCTACCCCACCCGTAACCCCTGGGACCTGGAGCGGGTGCCCGGCGGCAGCAGCGGCGGCTCTGCGGCCGCGGTGACCGCCGGGCAGTGCTTCTACGCCCTAGGATCGGACACCGGGGGCAGCATCCGCCAGCCGGCGGGCTTCTGCAATGTCACCGGGCTCAAGCCCACCTATGGCCGGGTCAGCCGCTTCGGGCTGGTGGCCTTCGCCTCCTCGCTGGACCAGATCGGCCCCATGACCAGGGACGTGGCAGACACCGCGCTGGTGCTGGGGGCCATCGCCGGCCACGACCCTCGAGACGCGACCTCCGTGCCCCTGCCCGTGCCCGACTACCTCCAGGCCCTGCGGCCCGACCTCAAGGGGCTGCGCTTGGGGATACCCAGGGAGTATTTTGTCGAAGGGATGCAGGCGCCGGTGGAGGAGGCCCTGCGTCGGGCTATCGCCCAGCTCCAGCACCTGGGGGCCACGGTGGACTGGGAGGTCTCCCTTCCCACCACACCCTACGCCCTGGCGGTCTACTACATCATCGCCCCCTCGGAGGCCTCGGCCAACCTGGCCCGCTACGACGGCGTGAAGTACGGCTACTCCGCCCTGGACGCGGAGAGCATGTGGGAGGCCATGGAGCAGACCCGGCAGCACGGCTTCGGCCCAGAGGTCAAGCGGCGGATCATGCTGGGCACCTACGCTCTCTCCGCTGGCTACTACGACGCCTACTACCTCAAGGCCCAGAAGGTGCGCACCCTCATCAAGCAGGAGTTCGACGCGGTGTTCCAGCGGTGCGACGCCCTCATCACCCCCACCTCCCCCACCATCCCCTTCAAGCTGGGGGAGAAGGTGTCGGACCCGCTGCAGATGTACCTCAGTGACGTGTGCACTATCCCGGTGAACATCGCCGGCCTGCCGGGCATGAGCATCCCCGCCGGTTTCGCCGACGGCCTGCCCGTGGGGATGCAGATCATCGGCAGACCCTTCGCCGAAGAGACCCTCCTCCGGGTGGGCTACGCATACCAGCAGGCCACCGACTGGCACACCCGCAGGCCGCCGCTCTAGGGGCGCCCGCCGTCCGTCGCGGGCACAGAAACCGTTATGTACTCCCACGAGTTCAAGATGGCAGTGTTGGAAGCTCCTACCATCCAGTGCGACGCTTTTCCGCCGCACACCACCGCGACCGGCGTCGCCTTCCCGTGAAAAGAGGCCCGTGATGAAGGATGTGCTGAGAATTCTGGAGCAGGACGCCCGTACCACGCCCGAAGAGATCGCCGCCATGACGGGGCGCAGCCCCCAGGAGGTCCGGGAGATCATCCGGCAGGCCGAGAAGGACCGCGCCCTCCTGGGCTACCACGCTCAGGTGAACTGGGAGAAGGCGGGCGAGGAGCAGGTCTGGGCCCTCATCGAGGTGAAGGTCACGCCCCAGCGGGACGTGGGGTTCGACGCCATCGCCGAACGCATCTTCCGCTTTCCCGAGGCCCGCTCCGTCTACCTGGTCTCCGGTACCTTCGACCTGGCGGTAACCGTGGTGGGTCGCACCATGCAGGAGGTCTCGGCCTTCGTCTCCGAGCGCCTCGCGCCTATGGAGACGGTGCAGGGCACCGTCACTCACTTCCTCCTGAAGCGCTACAAAGAGCAGGGCGCCATTCTGGACGGCGAGGACCGGCCTCAGCGGCTGCCGGTTTCCCCCTAAGGATACGCCGTGACCGAGCGCAGAGCGCCGGGAGAGGGCGGCGGGCGCAGACCCACCGTGTCCCAGCGCGTCCGCCAGATTCCCGCCTCCGGCATCCGCAAGTTCTTCGACCTCCTGGCCTCCATGGATGGCGTCATCTCCCTGGGGGTGGGTGAGCCCGACTTCGTCACTCCCTGGACCATCCGGGAGGCGGCCATCTACGCCATCACCTCCGGCCAGACCATGTACACCTCCAACTACGGCACCCTGGAGCTACGCATAGCCCTGGCCCGGCACCTGGAGCGGCGCTACGGCGTCAGCTACGATCCCCACAGAGAGCTGCTCATCACCGTGGGCGTCAGCGAGGCCCTGGACCTGGCGCTGCGGGCGCTGCTGGACCCCGGCGACGAGGTGCTGCTGCCGGACCCCTGCTATGTCTCCTACGGCCCCTGCGCCATTCTGGCAGGCGGCGTGGTGGTGCCCGTGCCCTCCTCCATCGAGCACGATTTCCGCCTGCTGGCAGGAGAGGTGGCGGCGCGGATCACGCCGCGCACCCGTGCCCTGGTTATGGGCTTCCCCAGCAACCCCACGGGCGCGGTCATGGACCGGGAAGACCTGCTGGCCATCGCCGACCTCGCCCGCCGCCACGACCTGCTGGTCGTCTCCGACGAGATCTACGACCGCCTGGTGTACGAAGGCGAGCATGCTTGCTTCGCCGCGCTGCCCGGCATGCAGGAACGCACCGTGCTCCTGGGCGGTTTCTCCAAGGCCTACGCCATGACCGGCTGGCGGGTGGGCTACGCCGCCGCGCCAGCGGAGATCATCGAGGCCATGATGAAGGTGCACCAGTACGTGACCATGTGCGCCTCTACCATGAGCCAGGCCGCAGCCCTGGAGGCCCTCCGGCGGGGTGATGAGCACGTGGAGGAGATGCGCCGCGAATACGACCGCCGCCGGCGCTACATGGTGGCCGCGCTCAATGATATTGGGCTTTCCTGCTTCAACCCCAAGGGGGCCTTCTACGCCTTCCCCTCCATCCGGACCACCGGGCTCACGTCAGAGGCCTTTGCAGAGCAACTGCTGCTGGAGGAGAAGGTGGCGGTGGTGCCGGGCTCCGCCTTCGGCGTGTCCGGCGAAGGGCACATACGCTGCTGCTACGCCACCTCCGTGACGGAGATCAAGGAGGCCCTGGAGCGCATCGACCGCTTCGTCCAGCGGCGCCGCGCCACCTTTCCTCAGTAGCCAGCACCCCGAGAAAGGGGGCCTCCATGGATTTCTCCACCACGCCCGCCGAGGACTATGTGCTCACCGTCTACGAGGCGCGGGCCTCGCAGCAGCCCGATGGCACCTTCGCGGTGGTGCTGCGCACCAGTCGGGGAAACATCGCCGGCCTGCTCCACATGGCGGAGAACCAGCCCGGGGCGGTGCTCTTCGGCTCCCGCTTCACGTCCACCGGCGGCGGTCCAGCCAACGGCCTCTACACAGAGCTTGCCCAGGAGCTGTGGCGCGCCGGCGTCACCTGCCTCCGGGTCTTCTATCGCACCCCCGGCGCCGAGCCAGGGCCTTTCGAGGAGTGCGTGCTGGACATGCTGGGGGGCGTCTCTTTCCTCCGGGCGCTCGGGGTAAAGGCGATGGGAGTGGTGGGACACTCCTTCAGCGGCGCAGTGGCCATCAAGGCGGCCACCCTCAGCCCCCACATCAGCGCCGTGGTGGCCCTGGCCAGCCAGCTCTACGGCGCCAAGCAGGTGGAACAGATCGCCCCTCGGCCCATCCTGCTGGCCCACGGCACCGACGACACGGTGCTGGAGTACCGCAGCTCCCAGCTCATCTACGAGCACGCCAAGGAGCCCAAAGAGATCGTGCTGTACGAGGGCGCCGGTCACAGCCTGGTGGAGTGCCGGGAGCCCCTCAAAGAGAAGATGGCGGCCTGGCTCCTGGAGCACCTGGGCCCCCAGGCCTTGGCGCGGCCTTGATCCGGCCGCTGCGAGGGCGTCTAACAACCCTGTACCCCAGGCTTCAGCCTGGTATCCTGCCCCACATGCTGCGGGCTTCAGCCCGTAGTGGGCTGTTATTATAGCCGCTCAGACGGCTGCCCCGATTGACAACGCCCACATGCGTCTTTACACTGCGGTCAAACTGCGTCCTCAGGCTTCGCCTGGAGCCGGGAGGCCAGGAAGAAGGTACCGATGGAACAGGTCATCACCAACGTCACGGCTTCCGTCCTCTTTGCGCTCCTCGGCTTCATCCTCCTCTTCGTCGGCTATCGCGTCTTCGACCTGCTGACGCCCACACCCCTCAGTGTCCGAATCTTCGACGAGGGCAACATCGCCGCGGCGGTGCTGGCCGGCGCCTTCGTGATCGGGCTGGCCATCGTGGTGGCCGCAGCCATCTCCTGAGGCTCACTCCTAGCCCCGGCGGTACACCCGGCTGATCTGGGCGGGCTCCAGCACGCTGCCAGCGGAGAGGCAGATGTGGGTAGTCCAGAGGCCCAGCATCACCTGCGCCTCGTCCTTCGTGGAGACCATGCCAAAGTAGGTGTTCTGCTCCTGGTCGCCCGAGAGCGTCTTCCAGGGCAGCGGCTCCGGAGCGTCGCCCAGGACCCGTGCGGTGAAGGTGCCGGTGTTGGCCACCCGGTACTCCCGGCCATCAATGGTGCAATGGACGGGTCTTCGCCCCACGGTGCTGCGCCGCACCCGCTCTTCGAAGCGCACCAACAGGCCGTCCTGCGCCACCAGCTCTTCGTACAGCTCGGACCCCTGGCGGACTACCTGGTGTTCCCGGTAGCGGTAGTAGCCGTCGGGCGAAGCCTCCAGCAGGCTACCGTCGTCCAGAAAGAGCCAGCGCCACTCCGACACCCGTCCCTCCAGCGCCTCGCGGCATTGCAGCACGGTGCGGACGATGTAGGCGGTCTCCAGCCAGATCTCGACGCTGTCTCCTGGCTGCACCGCCCACAACTCCTCCAGGTAGCCGCCCTCGGCCGTCGCCATGTTACTCCTTTGCCTCCTCCAGAAAGGTGGCCATCCAGCGCGCCCGGGCCGTGGTGATAGGCCCGCCGAAGCGAGTGTAGTAGCCTGCCCACCGGCCCGCGACGGCGAAAGACCCTACCGTGGGGTAGCCCGCCTCGAGGGCGCATCCGTTGATGGCCGGCATCAGCGCGACCACGTCCTGAGTATCCACCCGCGCTTGGGCCACGTAGGTGGGGTTCTTCCGTACTAGATCCCAGTCCGCGGGCGACAGGTCTCGGCCAAAGTATACCTCCTCCCCTTCCCGCCCGAACACCTGCTTGACCACCAGCCCAGCGGGCTCCGTTCCCGGCGGCAGCTCCTCCATCCGCCAGGTGGGCGGCAGGTGCCCCTGGATGGCCGCTCGCGCCTCGGAGTCCAGCCTGGTGTCGTCCCGGTGCTCCCACAGCCAGGCCAGCAGGCCCTTATGCTGCAGCAGCAGCCCGTAGAGCCCATTCAGCAGCCGGAGCCGGCCTGCCGTCATCGCCTCGTAGATCGCGGCAAAGGCGCGATGGCCCAGCATCGCCTCGAAGGGGTAGTAGCGATAGAGGGCCCCCAGGGGCCTGCCGCACAGGGAAACGCCCCTCGCGCTCCCCCGCAGATTGTCGATGTCCCCCAGCACGATGGGAACCTCCAACGCGTCCAGGATAGGCCGCAGCAACTCTTGGGTAAAGGCCATCTGCGCCAGGTCCTCCAGCGCGCTGGCGTCGGTCAGCAGACCCAGGGCGTTGCCTTGGGGCAGCCCTTCCAGATCCCGGGCAAACGCCGCGCCCAGGGCCGGTCCAAGTCCCTGGTTCACTCGGGCGCACCCCTGCCCGATGGCCGCAAAGGCCAGCGCATCGGCCGCCACGGCCTCCCGGATGCCGGAAGGCGTGTCGGCGTTGAACTCCAGGAGCCACCAGTGCCCCTCGCGGTCCCGTACGTAGTCAAACCGGCCTACCAGCGGCGCTCGCGGCGGCTCTGCTGCCAGGAGCTGCGCGGCCAGCCACGGGAAACCCATGGCCTGCAGCTCCGGCACGTCCGCGACGAGACATTTCCCGGCGACGTGAAGGGCGCGCGAGAAGGCCTCCGTCAGAGACTGGAGCTGCCTGGACTCCCCAGCCGTGAGCACCAGGGCGTTCAGGGCCAGATAGGGCTGCCCCCGCACGAGGTGGTCCGGGAGCAACCCGGACACCTGCGCCCGCTGGACGAAGCGGCGATAGCGCTGGGCAGAGGGCGTCTGCTGGGCTGTGGCGAGGAGCGCCCGCATGGCACAGGGTCAGGCCCGCTGGGGAGCCATAGACCGCAGCTCCAGGGCTATGCCCCCTCGAGCGAGCTCGTCCACGTAGCGCCGCAGGTCCGGAGCCACGGCCCCAGGCGTGAGCCAGATGGCAGACCCGCACCCCAGGGCCATAAGGGCTTCCGCGGAGGGCAGCTCGTTAGCGGAGTAGCTGTAGCGGTTGTCGAAGGCCCTCACGGCGTGAGGAGGCGCCCCCGGGCCCCGGCGGCCTGCCCGATCACCATCCAGCAGGAAGACGACGCCGCGGGGCGCCACCGGGCGTCGCAGCAACCGCGCCGCGGCCAGGAGCTGCGCCTGTAGTCTCCCGCAGGCCAGCGCCGCCGGGGCGGCCGGCCAGCGGGAGATCAAGGGGACCACGTAGAGGCCCGCGCGGTTGAGGGCCAGCGCGCCCCGGAGCGCGGGGATGGTGGGAAGATCGACGAAGACCACGCCCAGCCTGCCCGTCCGGCAGGCGGGCCCGCCCGGGGGCAGCGCCGACAGCGCGTCGAGGACGGAGCGCGGCGCCCGCAGTGGCCTGGGAGGCTCCACAGGCAGCGGGACGGGCCAGAGAAAGGGCGTGGCGTCCACGTAGGGCCAGAAGGGGCCGGCAGCCCGCTGCCAGCGCAGGAGGGCGCTCAGGCGCTGGCGCTCCGAGGGGTTCACTGAGAGCGGGCAGCCGCCTGCTCAGTAGGGCTGGGAGCCTGCCCCTCCACGAGCGCCTGGTAGAGCCTGGCGCGGTCTCCAGGGGTCAGGTACGGCAGCACCCGCAGCCACTGGCGCTTCAAGGCCTGGTCCATGGCCCGGCTGCGGCGGATGAGCTGCTCTAAGCCCCATACGTCCTGAGCCCCCGCCTCTGGTGCGCTCAACTGCTGGCCCCTGCGGAGCTACCGCCCGAACCGCCCGAGAAGCCCGAGGACTTAGGGCTGGAGACGCTGGCGCTCTTACCCCCCAGGGTTCCCGTGCGCCCGCTCACCGCGGTGCCGCTGCCGGTGCCCCCGGCCCGGCCGCTGACGGCCCCCGGCGCGCCCAGCGTGCGCTGCGCCGCTGGCTTGGCCGTATTAGAGACCACCGAGTCCCGCACCGGCTCGCCACTCCGAAGGCCAGCCCGCTGGGGCGGGTCGTAGTAGACCGGCCGCGGAAAAGGGTTGCTAATGTAGAAGAAGGGGTACCAGGGCGAGACGCCGGGCATGCCCGTTCGGTAGATCACCGTGGTGTGGTCGGCGTCTGCCGCAGTGAGCCACACCGGCGTCTCCTTCTGGAGGCGGAGGATAGGGTCACCCTGCTCGGGAACCTCCAGAGTGTCCTCGTTGGCCGAGAGGAACCGCAGCAGGCTGATGCTGGCCCGCTTCTTCTCCTGCTGGCCCGGCTCCGAATAAGCGAACCGGTAGACTCCCTTGTCATCCCGACTCACCGACTCCCGGTCCACCGGGTATTTGCCGGGTTTAGTGGGCAGGCCGCTGCGCACCTCCTGGCTCAGGGGTTGCACCACTGCCTCACCCGATGGCGCCTCCGACGGCTCACCCTCCGAGCACGCCGCCAGGGATGCAGCCAGAAGCAGAGCGCTGGAGACCCGTACAGCGGCATTGGGAGAAAACCGGAGGTAGGTGCTGGCATCGTGCGCGATGTCCAGCAGCCGCGCCAGGAGCGCGCGCTCCTCCACATCCTGGGCAGGCCCGCCCGCCGGACGGGCAGGCACAACACCGGCCCGCGCCCGGGTCCTGCCCCGCTCCTGCCGCTGCCTCAAACGCCGCTCTCGCCGGCTCATGGCCCCTTCTCCGGAACCACCTCGGTCAACCCGTCCCATTTCTCACCCACACTATACGTCCAGCTTGTAGTGGAGGCAACAGCGTCCGTGGTTCCTACCTCAGGCCCGCCCAGCGCCAGGGGTGGTCGGCGGCCGGCGCCCGCCGCGAAAGGTTCAGGAAATTGTCGGCGTCACTCTTTTCACAGCCCGCAAATGCTGTGCTATACTACCATAATACTCACAAAACGAGGACACGGCCCCGCTTCCGCATGATAGACGTACAGCATCTGAGCAAGCACTACGGCGATTTCATCGCAATAGAAGACATCACCTTCCACGTGCCCAAGGGCGAGATCCTGGGCTTCCTGGGCCCCAACGGCGCCGGGAAGACCACCACCATGCGGATCCTCACCGGCTACATGCCACCCACCAGCGGCACGGCCACCATCGCGGGGTGCGATGTCTTCTTCCAGTCGCTGGAGGCCCGCCAGCACATCGGCTACCTGCCGGAGACGGTGCCCCTCTACTCCGACATGACCGTGCGCTCCTACCTGGGCTTCCAGGCCGCCATCCACGGCCTGCGGGACCCCCGCAAGCGGGAGCGCATCAGCGACGTCATCGAGCGGATGCGGCTGGAGGAGTACGCCGATACCATCATCGGCAAGCTCTCCAAGGGCTTCCGCCAGCGCGTGGGCGTGGCCCAGGCCATCCTCCACGAGCCGGACGTGCTGGTGCTGGATGAGCCCACCATCGGTATCGACCCCATCCAGGTGGTGGAGACCCGCCAGCTCATCAAAGACCTGGGCAAAGACCACACCATCATCCTCAGCTCCCACATCCTGCCGGAAGTGAGCATGGTCTGCCAGCGCGTGATCATCATCAACGATGGCCGCCTGGTGGCCGTGGACACGCCGGAGAACCTGTCCGCCCGCCTGGGTGGCCCAGAACGGGTGCGGATGCAGGTGCGCGGCCCCGCCCGAGAGGTGGCCGCCGCTCTGCGAGACGTGGGCGGCGTCCAGAGCGTGGACTGGGAAGAGACCGGCAACGAGGGGGTCTACCGCTTCCAGGTGCAGTGCCGGGCCGGACGCGACGCCCGGCCCCAACTGGCCGGCATGGTGGTCCAGCGCCGCTGGGACCTCCTGGAGATGCAGGCCCTGGGCCTGAGCCTGGAAGACATCTTCCTCCAGCTCACCACCCACGAGGAGCTACCCGTCCATGCGTAACGTGCTGGCCATCGCCGGCAAGGAGCTCAACTCCTACTTCACCTCCCCTATGGCCTACGTCATCACGGCGGTGTTCCTGGCCATGAGCGGGCTCTTCTTCGCCCAGGACCTGAACATCTCTCAGATCGCGCGGCTCCAGGGCTTCCTGGGGGCCAGCAGCTTCCTGCTGCTCCTCCTCTCTCCCATACTGACCATGCGGCTCTTGGCCGAGGAGCAGAAGCTGGGCACCCTGGAGCTGCTGCTCACGGCGCCCGTCCGAGACCACGAGGTGGTGCTGGGCAAGTACCTGGCGGCCCTGGGCATCCTCCTGGGGATGCTGGCCCTCACCCTCTACTACCCGCTGCTGCTTATCCTCTTCGCCCAGCCGGACTACGGGCCCATGCTCAGCGGCTACTTCGGCCTGCTGCTGTTGGGCGCCGCCTTCCTTTCCGTGGGACTCTTCGCTTCGTCCCTCAGCAGCAATCAGATCGTGGCCGCGGTGCTGGGCATCGGCATCCTCATCCTGCTGTGGGTGATGGGCACCGCGGGCAACCTGGCGCCCAACCTGCCGCTGGTCAAGACGGTGCTGGAGTATCTGGCCATCAGCAGCCACTTCTCGGACATGCTGCGGGGCGTCATCGACACCAAGGACGTGGTCTACTACCTCAGTGTCATTGCCGTGGCCCTCTTTTTCTCCACCCGCTCCCTGGAAACCCGGAGGTGGCGCTAGATGAGCCTGCTGCGCTCCTCCGTCAGCGGCCTCCGCAGCTTCCTGGGCCTCTACAGCCTTGTGACCGGCGGCATGGCCCTGCTGGCCCTGTTGCTGGCCGGGGTGATCTTTCTCTTCTTCCCCGAGCTCCAGGCCACGGCCCGGGTGCTCCTGGCCATCACCCTGCTGCTGCTGGCCCTCTTTGTGGTGGGCGCCTACAGCGACGTCAAGACCTCGGTGCTGGCCCGCCAGACCCGCTACGGCACCAACACCGGCGTCATGGTGCTGGCCTTCCTGAGCATCGCCGCCATCGTCAACTACATCTCGGCCGACAACCACCGGCGCTTCGACATCACCGCCGGCGGCCAGTACACCCTGGCCCGGCAGACCCTGACCGTGCTGCACGGCCTCAAAGACCCCGTGAAAGTCGTCGGCTTCTTCACCAGGGACGCCTTCGCCCAGTCTAGCCGGGAGCAGGCGGAGAACCTGCTGTCGGAGTACCGCTACCAGTCCTCCAAGATCAGCTTCGAGTTCATCGACCCGGAGGAGAAGCCCGGCATCGCCCGCCAGTACGAGGTGCGGGACAACGGCGCCCTGGTGTTCGAGTCCGGCGGCCGGCGCAAGCAGCTCTTCGGCATCGGGGAGCAGGACTTCACCGGCGCTATCCTGAACGTCACGGGCGTGGAGCAGCTCAAGGTCTACTTCCTGGTGGGCCACGGCGAGCACGACACTGAGGCTCCTGCTGCCGACGGCATCTCCTTGGCCAAGCAGGGCCTGGTCTCCGATAACTATCAGGTGCTGAACCTCAGCCTGGCCAGCGTGGATAAGGTGCCGGACGACTCCGCCCTCCTCATCGTCGCTGGCCCCAAGCGCCCCTTCCTGGACCGGGAGCTTGGACTCTTGAACGACTACCTCGACCGGGGCGGCAAGGCCCTCTTCCTGGTTGACCCCAATCCCCTGCCAGAGCTCCGCCGTGTCCTGGCGCGCTGGGGCGTCAACGTCAAGGAAGGTTCGGTGGTCGATCAGGCGGTCTTCGTCAACCCGGACGTCACCACCCCTGCGGTGCAAGGCAACCAGTACGTCTTCTCCCAGATCACCAAGGACCTGGCGGCCTCCTTCTTCCCCGGCGCCGCGGGGCTGGAGATCAGCGTGCCCGAGCCGGACCGGGACCACGTCACGGTGCAACCCTTAGCCATCACCAGCCCTAGGAGCTTCCTGGAGACGGACAAAGAGCGCATCGCCTTCGATGAGGGCCAGGACCAGCGGGGACCACTGCCCTTGGTGCTCACCGTGGAGGCCAACAAGCCCATCGGCCAGCGGCCGTCGCAGCCCGCCAGCGCCGAGGGTACCCGCCTCGTCGTCTTTGCCGACTCCGACTTCATCACCAACGAGTTCTTCTACTCCCTGGGCAATAGCGACTTCTTCCTGAACTCCGTGAACTGGCTCACCGCCCAGCAGGAGCTCATCTCCATCCGGCCCAAGCCCCCAGAGGCCCGCCGCCTGGTCATCACCCAGCAGGCCTGGAACTTCATCTTCTACTCCACCATCGCCCTCCTGCCCCTGGTGGTGCTCCTGGTGGGGGGCGTGGTCTGGTGGCGACGCCGCTAGCACGGTCTTGCCCCTCCTGAGACACCCATGAGCTTCAAGACCACGGGTATCCTGCTCCTCGTCCTGGCGCTGCTGGGCAGCTACGCCTACCTCTCGGTGGCGAACAAGCCCCCTCCCGTCCGGCCCCAGACCCCCTACGTCTACTCCTACGAGATGACGGACATCGTCCGGATTGAGGTCCGCTACCAGGACCGCTCCATCAGCCTGCTGTGGGACGCCGAGAAGGGTGAATGGAAGTATCCCGATCCCGCCCGGGGCGAGGTAGACTCCGTACGGGTCAACGGCATCCGCCTGCTCCTGAGTGGCCCGGGCGCCCGCCGGGTACTGCTCCAGGAGCGGACCACGCCGGAGCAGATCCGGGAGTATGGCCTCGCCAACCCCCAGGTGGCCGCCACCATCGCCCTGAAGGACGGCCGTGTCCACCGGGTCCTGCTGGGCGACCGGACTCCCGACGGCGCCAACTACTATACAAAGAACGACAATTCCGATACTATCTATCTAGTAGACTTCACCTGGGGCAACGAGCTGATACGGTTCATCAACGAGCCCCCCGACAAGAAGCCCGTCGAGTGACCCTGGCTCACACCCCAAGAGATAGCAGTCCCATATGGAAGAAGCGACCCCGGCCCCTCAGCAGCTCCTCGAACCAGCGCAGCCCCCGGCTCGGGCCCCTCGCTGGCTGCGGGTCCTGCCCCTTATTCTGGCCCTGATAGCCGTGGGCGCCGGCATCAAGCTCCTCCAGGGCGACGACGTGTCCGCCTCGGTGCTGCCCGGCGCCTCCGCCAGCACCTATCAGTTCACCGCCGGAACGCCCGCTCCGGACTTCAAACTGGAGACCCTCGACGGCCAGCGGGTCAGCCTGAGAGACTTCCGCGGCAGGCCGGTCATGCTCAACTTCTGGGCAACCTGGTGCCCGCCCTGCCGCTCCGAGATGCCGGACATGGAGAACGTCTACGGCGAGCTGAAGAGCAAGGACCTGGTGATCCTGGCCGTCAATGTGCAGGAGGCCCGAGCACCGGTGGACAAGTTCGTGCAGCAGTTTGGCCTCACCTTCCCCATCCTCATGGACTTCAACGGTGACGTGGTGCAGCAGTACGGCGTCATATCGCTACCTACCAGCTACTTCATTGACAAAGAGGGACGCATCTCTTCCTTCAGTTTCGGAGCCCTGAACCGCTCGGCCATGCTCCGAAGGCTGGAACCGATCCTGTAGCCGCTCGGGCACCCCCTGCCGTGGCGCTTCTCTCAAGTCCGGCCGTGCACTGGGCGCGCCTGCCCGGAAGGGTGCCCTACCTGGGCTACTTCTGGCGGCTCTTCACCTCCGTCCGCTTCGCCCTGATCCTCATCGTGATCCAGGCGGTGGGCTTCTTCCTGGGCGTCATCATCTCCCAGGCGCCCCAGGAGATCGCCTTCAACCCCCAGGACTACGCTGCCTGGGTGGAGTCCCAGGCGCGGCCCCGTTTCGGGGTGTTCACCAACCTCTTCTTCCTCCTGGGCCTTTTCGACGTCTTCCACGCCGTCTGGTTTCGGGCCAGTCTGGCGCTGCTCTTTGTGGCCATCATCATCTGCACCACCAACCGCTTCCCCGCAATCTACCAGTCCACCATCAAGGCCAAGCCCACGGTCAACGAAGGCTTCCTGCGCACCTCCAAGCACCGCGCCCACTTCCGCCTGGCGGTCGACCTCGACACCCTGGTCGCAGCGCTCCGCCAGCGCCGCTTTACGGTGACCCTGACCCAGGGACAGGACAGGACCCACCTCTACGCCGATAAGCACGCCTGGGCCAAGTACGCCACCTTCATCTCCCACCTGGGGCTGATCCTCTTCCTCACCGCCGGTTTCCTGACCAACGCCTTCGGGTACCAGCGCTTTCTCATCATCCCCGACGACCACTCCCAGCCCATCTATCCCGTCTTTCACGCGGAGCAGATGCAGGTCCTCAACGAAGGCTTCACCGTGGAGTACTACGAGGACGGGCGCCCCAAGGACTACTACAGCAACCTGGTGATCTACAAGGACGGCAAAGAGGCCGCCCGAGGCCAGATCCGGGTGAACCAGCCCATGGACTTCGGCGACTTCCGCTTCCACCAGAACTCCTTCGGTCCCACGGTCAAGCTGGACATCGCCACCACCAGCGGGCAGCGCCTCCTTTCCGAAAACATGGTGCTGGGCCAGGCCTTCGGCAACGTGCCCTTTGACCTGGTGACCATCCCCACCACGGAGATCAACGCGGTGGTGGCCCTGGTGGAGGGCAACACAACGACCGACATCCGGGGCGGCGCCTTCATCCGGGGCGGCCAGGAGCCTGCCCTGGCCGTCATGGGGTTCGCAGGCGACACGCCGGGCCAGCCCGCCTTCACCCTGCGGCTGCGCCCAGGCGAGACCCAGGAGCGCGCGGGGCTGCGGGTCACCTTCCAGGGCACCGGCTTCTTCTCCGGCGTGGTCGCGCGCAAGGACCCCGGTGCCACCTTTGTCTGGCTGGGCGCCGCGCTCTTCGTGCCTGCGGTGTGGACCACCTTCTGGTTCGCCCGCCGCCGGCTCTGGCTGCAAGTGGCGGGTGATGAGGTGCGCCTGGCCGGCATGGCCGATCGCTTTGTGGACCTGGGGCGGGAGATCGCCGAGCTGGTGTCGGCCGTGGGCCACCCGGTGGAGTCCGAGGACGGCCCGCCGGACAGGATGCCCCTCGGCACGGAGCGACCGCTGGTCCTCGCCGAGGCCGCGGGGTAGCCGTGTCTCGCCTCAGCCTCAGCTTCCCCTCCCGCCTGGTCATTCCGGTGGGGCTGGTGGCCTTCCTGTCCCTGGGGTGGCCTGTGCTGTCACCTGCCCTGAGCTTCCTGCTCTCCGGCATCTGCCCCCAGCGGCCCAGCCACTCTTTCTACATCGGCGCTGAGCCCATGCCCTTGGAGGCCCGGATGCTGGGCATCTACGGCGGGTTCACCATCGCCTTCGCCTGCCTCATGGCCTTCCGGGATCGGGTGGAGGTCCGGGGTCTGCCCCGGAGCTTCTTCGGCGTCATTCCCCTGGGCCTGCTGGTAACGGGCCTGGATGGCGGCAACGCCTTCCTCTCGGACATGGGTATGCCCCATCCCTACCAGCCCATGAACCAGCTCCGCTTTCTCACCGGCGCTATGGCAGGCGTCAGCGTGGGGGCGCTGTCGCTCCCCTTCATCGGGCTGCTGGCGGCAGCTCCCGCTCGCGGCGCGCCGGCGGGCATGAAGCCCCTCCTGGCCTGGCTGGTGGGCCTGGAGGCCGCCTTCGTGGCCTCCGTCCTCAGCGGCCTGGCCCCGCTGGCCATTCTGGCCCAGGCTGTAGCCAGCGCCGGCATCCTGGGGCTCTTCTGGGTCACCAACGGCATCTGCCTGGGATGGGCCCTGCGCCACCTGCGGCCCCCCGTCCGGCTGGACGCGGTGCTGCCCCTGGCGCTGCTGCTGGCCCTGGCAGAGCTTTCCCTCCTCGCGCTGCTGCGCACCTGGCTCCAGCAGCAACTCGGCGTGGTGTGGCTCTAGCCGGCCACCCCATGCCGCCTCGCCATGAGCGTGTCAAGTAACTCTCCTTGCCATGGCCCCCTACCTTCCGTTGAGTTAGCGCTATGCTGGAGCTAGAGCTTTTCGTCAAGCCGGGCTGCCACCTCTGCCAGGAGGCGGCGGCGTTGCTGCGACGCCTGCAGCGGGACTACGCCTTCTCCTTCCAGGAGGTCGACATCAACCGGGACCCGGCCCTGCGTGAAGAGTACGGAGATATCATCCCCGTGGTAGAGGTCTCCGGCAGACCCCTGCTGGCGGCGCCCTTCGGGGAGGCCAGCGCCCGCAAAGCCCTGGAGCGGCTGCTGAGGAGCACCCCTTGATGGACCAACACCCGGATCCCGCCGCCTACTGGGTAGCCCTCTCGCCCCGGCGCCAGGCCTTCGACCAGGCCATGCAGCGACTGCTGTTCCGCGGGCTTGAGATAGCGACCAGCCACTGGCTGCTCCTCATCAACAGCGCCAGTTTCGTGCTGCTGATCCTACCTACCGTCATCGCGCCAGCGCTGCTGGCCCTTGGCTGGACCGCTCCCGCTCAGCTCATCTTCTGGGCCTACAGCAGCATCTGCCACCAGATGGCCTCCCGCTCCTTCTTCGTCTTCGGCCAGCAGATGGCCTTCTGCCAGCGGAACACCGCCATCTTCGGGGCCTTCTTCCTGTTCGGGGTAGTCTACATCCTCTTCCGGCGGCGGCTCAAGTCGCTGCCCGATTGGCTCGTGGTGGCCTACAGCCTCCCCATGGCCGTGGACGGGTTCACCCAGCTCTTCGGCTGGCGAGAGAGCGCCTGGGAGCTGCGGCTGGTGACCGGCGCCCTCTTCGGGCTGACGGTGGTGTGGTATGTCTTCCCCCACCTGGAGCTGCTGATGCTGCTGTTGGGCCGCCAGGTGCGGGAGCAGCAGCAGACACTGGCGAGGCAGGGAGCGCCCTAGCGCCCATGGAGCCGGAAAACCTCACCCTGCTGGTGGCCTTCGGCGCCGGGCTCCTCTCGTTCCTGTCGCCCTGCGTGCTGCCCGTGGTGCCCCTCTACTTCGCGCAGCTCCTGGGCGCCTCCGTCCAGACCACGGCGACGGCTTCTGGTGGCGTTGCCACCCTCACCCAGGTCCGTCAGAACACCCTCGTCCACACGGTCCTCTTTGTCCTGGGGTTCTCGCTGGTCTTCATCGCGCTCGGGGTGTCCGTGGGCCTGGTGGGATTCGTTTTCCGGTCCTACATGCCCCTCTTCAGCAAGATCGCCGGCGTCCTCCTCATCATCCTAGGGCTGCACGTCGCGGGCATCCTGGAGATACCCTTTCTGCTGCAAGAGCGGCGGCTTATCCACCCGGCTGCCGGCAAGGCGGGGTACCTCCGCTCCTTCGTGGTGGGCGCCGCCTTCTCCGTGGGGTGGGTGCCCTGCGTCGGCCCCATCCTGGGGGGCATTCTGGGGCTGGCGGCCGCCTCCGCCACCGTTGCCCAGGGCGCGGCGCTCCTGGTGGCCTACTCCCTGGGGCTGGCGGCGCCCTTTCTGGTCATGGGAGTGACCCTGGAGAAGACCACCGCCTGGCTCAAGCGGCTCTACCCCTACTTCCGGGCCATCTCCCTGGTCAGCGGCCTGTTGCTGGTGGCCATGGGCGTGCTGATCTTCACCAACCGCCTGGTCACCATCAACGCCTACTTCGACTTCTTCGGCCTGGGGGCTGGGATATAGCCGCCTAGAGAGCGACGCCGCTCGTGCCGGAGAAGCCAGCGAGGACTACCGTCAAACACGCTGGCAAAAGACCGCTGGCAGGTAGCCCAAGGAGAAGGCAGCAATGACGGCGAGCGTCCGAGACATGCCGGGGCCGGTCCTGGTGGTAGCCGCCCACCCGGACGATATCGAGGTACATTGCGGGGGCACTGTGGCGACGCTCGTGGCTCAGGGGGTGGCCGTTACCTGCGTGCTGTGCACCAGCGGGAACCGCGGTACCAGCGACCCGGAAATGACCTCGGAGCAACTGGGGACCCTTCGGGAACAGGAGCAGCGAGCCGCCGCCGAGGTCCTGGGCGTCACCGACATCCGCTTTCTCCGGCACGACGATGGTGACCTGGCCTTCGTGGCGCCACTGCTACGGGAGGAGCTGGTAAGGCTTATCAGAGAGGTGCGCCCCCCCACCATCATCACCCACGATCCTTACCCTGGAGACGGCGGACAGGACAGTTGCTCCATTTATCCGGACCACCTCACGGTCGGCGGCGCCACCTTCCAAGCCGCGTACCTCTGCGCCCCCGGCCCCCTCTTCTACCCCGAACACCTGCGGGCCGGGCTTGAGCCCTTCAAGCCTTCCCTCATCTACCTGACCATGAGCGCCCATCCCGACTTCTTTGTCGACATCACCGCCCAGTGGCCCGTAAAGTTGCGGGCTATCCAGATGCATCGCAGCCAGGGTCGCCACACACCAGAGAACGACAGGGAGATGGAGCGCATTGCCAGGGAGAACGGTCAGCGCGCCGGAGTGGAGCTGGCCGAGGCTTTTCGCCTGCTGCGACCAACCTAGGTGAGACCGATGCCCCGTGAAGACGCAGGCAGGCGCCTGGGCGCCAGAGAACCAGCGTCTCTCACCACTCACGCGTTGATCTCAGCCTCATCCGCCCGAGCAGCCGCCACCGGTTCGCCCTGGGCCTCGGCCGCTCTCAGTGCGTTGAAGGAGGCCAGGGCCACCTCCACCTGGGCGTCGTCAGGCTCGCGGGTGGTCAACCGCTGGAGCGCCAGCCCGGGGCCTACCGTGGCACGCACAATCCCACTGCCCAGGTGACTCGCGCCGAAGCGCAGCGCCTCGTAGCTCGCGCCCGCTACCAGGGGCAGCAGCAGGATCCGGGAGAGGACACGCCATTCCAGTGGCGGCTGGCCCAGGAGCGCAAAGACCAGCACCGCCACCACCATCACCGTCAGAATGAAACTGGTGCCACACCGGGGGTGCGCCGGACTGAAGCGCTGTACCTCCGCAATGGTCAGGGGTACACTCGCCTCGAAAGCGTGAATGGTCTTGTGCTCCGCGCCGTGATACGCAAAGACCCGCTGGATGTCCGGCATCCGGCCTATGAGCCACAGGTAGGCCAGCAGCAGCCCGATCCGGATGCCGCCCTCCACCAGGTGCACCAGGGGCGGCGGCAGAAAGCCCTCGGTCCAACCCGCGGCCAGGGCCGGCGTCGCAAAGAAGACCACTGCAGTGACCACCAGAGCCCCGGCTAAAACCAGGGCCATCTGCCGGCCCGTCAGCTCCTCGCCCTCCTCGCCCAGGGCCACGTTGGCGGACCACTGTAGGGCCGCCATGCCCTGAGCAAGGGACTCTCCCAGGATGAGCACGCCCCGCAGTAAGGGGACCCGCCGCAGCGGCGTGCGGCCCCAGAAGCCCGTGGGCTCTACTTTGGTGATGATTGCGCCGTCGGGCTTGCGGACGGCCACCGCCAGCAACGTGCGGCCGCGCATCAGCACGCCTTCCAGCACTGCCTGTCCGCCGTAGGAGGGGGTTGGAGGCAAGGCTGCGTCTCCGTAAAAAGAAAGGGCTGAGGGATGCTCCGCTCAGCCCGGGGTCGCAGCAGGTAGCTTCAGTCTTTGATATTGAAGCGGCGCTTGAAGCGCTCGACCCGGCCACCCCTGTCCATGATGCGCTGCTCGCCGGTGAAGAAGGGATGGCACCGGCTGCACACCTCCACCCGCAGCATGGGCTTGGTGGACCCCACCTGGAAGGTGTTGCCGCAGATGCAGTGCACCGTGGCCTCGACGTACTGGGGGTGGATTTTGGCCTTCACCGCTGGCTATGCCTCCACGGGGTAGACGCTCACCTGTCGGCGGTCCCGCCCCGCCGGCTCGAACTTGACGCGACCGTGCACCAGGGAGTAGAGGGTGAAATCCCGCCCCAGACCCACGTTAGTGCCGGGGAAGATGCGGGTCCCCCGCTGCCGCACGATGATGGTGCCTGCCAGCACCTGCTGGCCATCGAACCGCTTCACGCCCAGCCGCTTTGGCTGGCTGTCACGCCCGTTCCGGGAGCTCCCGCCGCCCTTCTTGTGCGCCATGAACCCTCTGCCCCTTCTCTGAAGCGCCCCCGCTAGGGCGACTGAATAGTCTTGACCTGGACCCTGGTGTAATGCTGGCGGTGCCCCGTCTTGCGACGGTACCGCACCTTGGGCTTGTACTTGAAGACGATGAGCTTATCGCCCTTCACCTCGCCCACCACCTCGGCCAGCACCCTGGCACCCGCCACATAGGGCTTGCCCAGCGCCACCGCGCCGTCCTGCTCTAGCAACAGCACCTTGTCCAGCTCGACGGTCTCGCCCTCCGGCGCATGCAGCAACTCCAGGTCCAAGGTCTGCCCCTCGGTCACCCGATACTGCTTGCCGCCGCTCTCCACGATCGCGTAAATCGCTCTCACCTCTGTTGGACTAAAGGGTATCTTAGCAGGGGGTGGCGCTTCCCGTCAAGGTTGACGACCCCGATGTGGACGGCCCCGAGGGTGTTTATCAAGGGCGTTGGTCGAGCGTGTGTGTCCTCTCGACCAGGCCTGCCCGCCTGCCGGCGGGCTCGAAGAACGGGCTTATTGAACACTCTCACAGCCCTTGCTATGGCGGACAGAACCACTGGTGGTCTACAGATGGGCGTAGTTAGCACTCTTGTCGCCAAAGTGCTAATTTCCTCTTGACAAGGCGCGCCCCCCTTGCCTAAAATAGGGCCGACAATGCCTCTGGTCCCATGTTCAGCGCAGCCCACGGAGAGAGTCATGGCAGAGCAGAAAGCAGGGATCTACCTCAACACCCAGTCCAACAAAGTGCGGCGCGTCGGCGTCGGCGTGAACGCGCCTGGCGGGCAGGAATGGGTCAAGATTACCGACGACCCCAACGCCGGCCTGCTGGCCATCCGGGATGAGGCGAAGAAAAAGGGGCTGGGCGCCAAACCGGAAGAGATCCAGTGGGACTTCTAGCGCCTCCATAGGCGCTCAGCGTGCCCGCTCAATCCTGAGCACGCGCCTGCCTACCACGGGCAGACCTGCCTACCGCTCCGGCCCGCCGCAGGTGGGTTTCTTTCAAAAGGAGGTCCCACAGAGGAAGATCCTTTTTTTGGCGCCGAGATTAGCACTCTCTAATGGCGAGTGCCAGCACATCGGAACTGAGCGACCAGTACAGGAGAGGAGGAGTTGATGACTACCGTATCCGCAACCAGTCTCGTTCCCCTGGGAGACCGCGTCGTGGTGCGTCCGCTGGAGCGGGAAGAGGTGACCAAGAGCGGCATCGTGCTGCCCGACACCGCCAAGGAAAAGCCCCAGGAGGGCGAGGTGATCGCCGTGGGGCCGGGCCGCATGACCGACGACGGCAAGCGCATCGCCATGGACCTGAAAAAGGGCGACAAGGTGATCTTCTCCAAGTACTCCGGCACAGAGGTCAAGCTGGAGGACGTGGAGTACCTTATCTTGCGGGAGTCCGACGTCCTGGCGAAAACGTCCTAGCGTCAGCATGCCGCCGAGCAGCATACAACGCGACTAAGCACATCCAAGAAAGGAGGCGTCATGGCCAAGCAGTTAGCCTATGAAGAAGAGGCCCGTCGTGCCCTGAAACGGGGCATCGACGCCCTGGCCGACACCGTCAAGATCACCCTCGGCCCCAAGGGCCGCAACGTGGTGCTGGACAAGAAGTGGGGAGCTCCCACCATCACCAACGACGGCGTAACCATCGCCAAAGAGATTGAGCTGGAAGACCCCTTCGAGAACATGGGGGCCCAGCTCGTCAAGGAGGTGGCCACCAAGACCAACGACATCGCCGGCGACGGCACCACCACCGCCACCGTGCTGGCCCAGGCCATCGTGCATGAGGGCCTGCGCAACGTGGCCGCAGGCGCCAACCCCATGGCCCTTAAGCGCGGCATCGAGCAGGGCGTCGCCGCCGTGGTGGAGCGTATCAAGTCCCTCTCCACCCCCGTCTCCGGCAAGGAGCAGGTGGCCCAGGTGGCCTCCATCTCCGCCGCCGATCCCGAGATCGGCAACCTCATCGCCGAGGTCATGGACAAGGTCGGCAAGGACGGCGTCATCACCGTCGAGGAGTCCAAGGGCCTCAAGTACGAGACCGAGTATGTGGAGGGGATGAACTTCGACCGGGGCTACATCAGCCCCTACTTCGTCACCAACGCCGACCGTATGGAGTCGGTGCTGGAAGACCCCTACATCCTCATCTACGACAAGAAGATCTCCGCCGTCTCCGACATCCTGCCGGTGCTGGAGAAGGTGCTGAAGGTCACCAAGAACATCGTCATCATCGCCGAGGAGGTGGAGGGCGAAGCCCTCGCTACCCTGGTGGTGAACAAGCTGCGCGGCACCATCAACTGCCTGGCCGTCAAAGCGCCGGGCTACGGCGACCGCCGCAAGGCCATGCTGGAAGACATCGCGGTCCTCACCGGCGGCCAGGTCATCAGCGAAGAGGCCGGCCGTAAGCTGGACAGCGTCCAGGTGGAGGAGCTGGGCCGCGCCCGCAAAGTGGTCGCCGATAAGGATGAGACCACGGTGGTGGAGGGCCATGGCGACCCCGCCGACATCGAAGGCCGCATTAAGGCCATCAAGGCCCAGATCGAAGAGACGACCTCCGACTACGATCGGGAGAAGCTCCAGGAGCGCATGGGCAAGCTCTCCGGCGGCGTCGCGGTCATCCGGGTGGGCGCCGCCACCGAGGTGGAGCTCAAGGAGAAGAAGCACCGGGTGGAGGATGCCCTCTCCGCTACCCGCGCCGCCGTGGAGGAAGGCATCGTCCCAGGTGGCGGCGTCACCTACCTCAACGCCCTGAGCGCCGCGGACAGCCTCAAGCTCACGGGCGATGAGGCCACCGGCGTCAATATCCTCCGCCGCGCCCTGGAGGAGCCTGCCCGCCGCATCGCCCTCAACGCCGGCAAAGAAGGCTCCGTGGTGGTGGAGGAGATCCGCCGCCGCCAGCGGGACTCCAAGGACCAGGACCTGGGCTACGATGCCGCCAAAGACGAGTACGACAACCTGGTCAAGCGGGGCATCATCGACCCGGCCAAGGTCACCCGGGCCGCCCTGGAGAACGCCGCCAGCATCGGCGCCATGGTGCTCACCACCGACTCCCTGGTCACCGACATCCCGGAGAAGAGGCCTGCCATGCCCATGCCGCCGGGCGGCGGCGGAGACATGGACTTCTAGCTCCCGCTAGAGAACCCGTACAGAGAGAGGCCGGTCGCATCCTGCGACCGGCCTCTCTCTGTACCTTCTCAGCAGCGTAACGCCGGCTCTACGCGCAGCGCTGGCGGAAAAACCGAGAACCTTTCTTGTAGGGCGGGGCCTTGTGGCCCGCCCGAGGGTGGGGGACAAGCCCTTCGACGTTGCTCAGGACAGGCCCCTACCCTCCATGAAGAACTCAAGACTACCCTCATGCCGAACTCCTCGGACAAGGATGCTACCCGCTGGCCCGCACCTGCACCGTCACCATCTCGCTCTGGGACGAGTTGCCCGCCCTGTCCACGGCAACGGCGAAGATACTGTGGCTGCCGGGGCTCAGCCGCCACTGGAAGTCGTAGGGCGCGCCCCCCACCGATCCAATGCGCGCCCCGTCCACGTAGAACTCCACCCTGGCGACGCCAAAGGCGTCTGAGGCGACGGCCTGAAGCCCATACACGTCCTTGATGTTCACCCCGTCCATCACCAGCAGCGCGTTGGTCCCTGGCGTCACAATCCGTACGGTGGGTCTGACGTTATCAATCGTGAGAGCCATCCCCATCTGCTCCGTGGAACCGCCGCTGCGCACCACCGTCAGGCGCAGGGTATAGGGGCCGCTCTCAAAGCGGGCGGTGTCCAGGGCGGCCAGGAGCCCCTCCTCCATCGCCTCTTTGCGGGGCCCGGCCAGCACTGTCCACTCCCTGGGCGCCTGGCCCTGCCCGATCTCCAACGTGTACTGCTCCAGCCCCTGGCCCCCTATCGTGCCCTTCACCGGCACGATACCCCGCACCAGCGCGCCGGGCGCCGGCGCGGTGATGGCCGTCCGGCCTGGGGCTGCAGCCCCGCCATCGGGGGACCGGGCGGGTTGCCCCGCCTGGACAGGCAGCGCGGGCGCTTCCTCCGGCGGCTGCTCAATGCCGTTCTGTTTCGCCCACTCCTTCGCGTCCTCCGGTAGCGCCAGGTACACCCGCTCCTCCACGTTCTCGGGGGGCGTCCTGCTGGTGGCCAGCTTGCCGGTGGTCTTGTCTATACGGTAGGCCTTGTAAAGGTTGTCCTCCTGAGTAGGCGCCTGCCCCCGCACAAAGAGCTCCTGGCGGGTCTTCGGGCAGATGGGGCTGGGCAGCAGGCCCGAGGGCACGCACACCCGCGCCGTCACGATGCCAGGCGGGGCCTGGAAGGGGATGATGGGCGTTCCCTCCAGCGCCTGGGCCATGAACTTCTCCCAGATCGGCGCGGTGGTGGTGCCGCTGAACCCGCTGGTCAGCTTGGCGTTGTTGGCGTTGCCCATCCACACCCCCGTCACCAGGCCCGGCGTGTAGCCCACGGTCCAGAAGTCCCGCAAGTCCTCTGTGGTGCCGGTCTTGACGCCGGCCGGCCGCCCGCCGGGGAGCCGCAGGGCGCTCCCGAACACCGGCACCCGGGCCTCGTTGTCCGACAGGATATGGGTGATGAGGTAGGCATACTCCGCCTGGAGCGCTCGGCGCTCCTGCGGCTCCTTGTACTCCTCTAGCACCTTGCCGCTGGAATCCACGATCTTGAGGATGGCCACGGGGTCCACGGTCCGCAGGCCGGGACGCTGCCGCTCGGTGGGCGTAGGCGTCCCCTTCATCACGCCCATGTTGGCAAAGGTGCCGAAGGCGTAGGTCAGGTCCAGCAGCTTCACCTCGCCGCCACCCAGGGTGAGCGACAGCCCGTACCAGCCCTTGCGGTTGAGGGTGGTGATCCCCATAGCATGCGCTGTATCCAGCACCGCCTCGATGCTCACCGCCTCGATGGTCTTGATGGCGGGCACGTTCATGGAGTTGGCCAGGGCCTCCCGGACAGAGACCGGCCCGCTGAACCGCTTGTTGAAGTTCTCCGGGCGGTACGGCGGGTTGATGTTGTCCCGGATGGTGGTGGGCACATCTAGCAGCATGGTGGCCGGCGTGTAGCCCTTCATGAAGGCCGTCGCGTAGTTGAAGGGCTTGAAGGTGGAGCCGGGCTGCCGCTCCGCCGTCGCGATGTTCACCTGCCCGTCAATGGAGGAGTCGAAGTAGTCCACGCTGCCCACCATGGCCAGGATTTCCCCCGTACGGGGATCGATGGCCACCAGGGCCGCATTGTGGCCGTTGATGGTGTTCCTCGTCTTCTCTACCTGGTCTCGCACCAGCTCCTCGCCCAGCTCCTGCAGATCCAGGTCCAGGGCGGTGGTCACCTCGTAGCCCGTGCGATAGAGGGCCCGAGCGCCGTACTTCTCCGTCAGCAGCTCCTGGACGTACATGACGAAATGGGGCGCCTTGATGGGGAAGCTGGCCGACTTGTACTCCAGCTTCTTCCCCTTGGCCACATTGGCCTCGCTCTGGGTGATGAAGCCCTGGCGCACTAGCAGGTCCAGCACGGCGTGCTGCCGCTGCTCCGCCCGCTCTCGGTCTACCAGGGGAGAGTAGAGGGCCGGCGCCTGAGGCAGCCCGGCCAGCATCGCGGCCTCGGCCAGATCCAACTCCCTGGCCGACTTGGCAAAGTAGCTCTGGGCAGCAGACTCCACGCCATAGCTCACGTTGCCGTAGTAGATCTCGTTCAGGTAATACTCAAGGATCTGCTCTTTGGTGTAGCGCCGGGTCAACTCCAGGGAGAGCATGACCTCCTTCACCTTGCGTAGCAGGCTGAGCTGCGTGCGCTCCTCCTCCGCGATCAGCACGTTCTTCACGAGCTGCTGGGTGATAGAGCTGCCCCCCTGGAGACCCCGTTGCTGTGTGATATTGCTCCACACGGCCCGCAGGATACCCCGCAGGTTGACCCCCTGGTTCTCGAAGAAGTCGGCATCCTCCGTGGCTATGGTGGCCTGAATGAGATAGGGAGAGATGTCCTTCAGGGGCACCGTGGTGCGTCGGCCCAACTGCGGGTCAAACATCTCATAGAGCAGCCGGCCCTTGCGGTCCAGGATCTTGGTGCTGCGGGCCACCTCCCGCGTGGCCAGGGTGTCCGGCGAGGGTAGGTCCTGTGCGATCAGCGCATAGAGGCCCAGTGCGCCACCCACGGACGCCACTAGGAGCAGCAGGGCCCCTGCCAGCGCCACGCCTCCCGAGGCGGCCAGCACCTGAAAGAAGCCCGATCCCTTGTTTCCCTGGCCTTTCAGGTGCTTCCGGTAGAGAAAGCGGTGGGCCATGGCCGTTACCCCTGCGTCTTCTGGAGCACCAGAAAATGGGAGAGGCCGAACACCCGCAGGGGCGTGGCCTCGCACAGATAGAAGACCCGTCGCAGCAGCCCCCCTAGCTGCGGCCGGCGGTGCACAATGTTATCGAAGCCAGGATAGACGTAGCTGTGCGCCACCTGCCGCAGGGGGAGCCCGCGCCACAGCCGCTCCAGGTCCCCGGCGAGATAGGCCCGTACCTGGGGGACGAAGATGCGGCGCAGGGCATCGGGCAGCCAGTTGACCAGGGGCAGCAGCCGGAAGACGAACCGTTTGCCCAGGTAGAAGCCGTGGGTCTCGAAGAAGTAGAGCCGGTTGGGCGCAAAGATCACCACATGGCCGCCGGGCCTCAGCACCCGGCTGGCCTCCCGCAGCGTTTGGCGGTCGTCCTCCACGTGCTCCAGCACCTCGTTCAGAAACACCACATCGAAGCTACCATCCCGGTAGGGCAGGTCCTCTCCCCGGGCCACCATCAGATTCGGGACGAACTTGGCGCCCTCCCGCACCCGGTCGAACTCCACGTCGATGCCGCAGGCCCCCTCGCTCAGCTCCTGGAACTTGCGGACATATATCCCCAGGCCGCAGCCAATGTCCAGCACACGCCTGCCCTCCAGAGGCACGTAGCGGCGCACCAGCGCCAGGCGGCGCTCCTGTCCGAACCGCCAGACGTAGCTGGGATGCCCCCGCAGGGCCGCCTTCTCTTCCTGAGCAATCGCCACGCCGCAGTGTCCTCAGTAGCCAGTATACACCCAGTATAACCGAGCAACGCCGCGCGGGTTACGGCAACTCCCCAATTCCCCAAGTCGCACAAGTTCCCCATTTAGTGCTACAATTCCCTATTCAGACCAACGATAGCTCCGGCCGGCGCTCCCCGTACGCCCTATAACAGGCGCCCCACAGGGGGCATAAGCATCGGTCAACCGGAGCACAAGGAGAGTGTTTAACAAGGGAGCGTGCAGAGAGGCGCAGCCTCCCTTCGGCAGGCTCAGGGCATGCTTTGCCAGGGGGTTCGGGGGATGTGCCCCCGAATATGTCAAACCCCGAAGGGGTTCCGTGAACCTTGTCCTGAGCGCAGCCGAAGGGCCCCTTGCAAGGGATTTGGGGGTCTTACTAAACAGTCTCGCACAAGAGGTGTCTATGCCGCTGGATGCCATCTACGTCCGCGGGGCGCGGGAGCACAACCTCAAGAACATTGACGTGGTCATCCCTCGGGACCGGCTGGTGGTCATCACCGGCCTCTCCGGCTCGGGCAAGTCTTCCCTGGCCTTCGACACCATCTACGCCGAGGGGCAGCGCCGCTACGTGGAATCCCTCTCGGCCTACGCCCGCCAGTTCCTGGGCCAGATGGAGAAGCCCGACGTGGATTACATCGAAGGGCTGAGCCCCGCCATCTCCATCGATCAGAAGAGCGGCAGCCGCAATCCCCGCTCCACCGTGGCCACGGTGACGGAGGTCTACGACTACCTGCGCCTCCTCTTCGCCCGGGCGGGCCACCCCCACTGCCCTTCCTGCGGCCGCCCGGTGCAGCGCCAGACCGTCCAGCAGATCGTGGATGCCGTGGCCTCCCTCCCGGAAGGCTCCCGTTTCATGGTCATGGCACCCCTCATCCAGGACCGCAAGGGCGAGCACACCGGGATCCTCGAAGACCTGCGCAAGGCCGGCTACGTGCGGGTGCGGGTAGACGGCGCCATCCGGGAGCTGACCGACAACATCCCCCTGGACCGCAACCGCCGCCACACCATCCAGGTGGTGGTGGACCGCCTCGTCATCCCCACTCAGGACGAGCGGGCCGTGGCTGCCGGTGATGGCGCGCAGCCCGACCCCCATCGGACCCGCATCACCGACTCTGTCGAGACCGCCCTGCGTCTGGGCGGCGGCGTGGCGCTCATCAGCGTGGTGGACGGCGAAGAGCTCCTCTTCTCCGAGCACTTCTCCTGCGTCTACTGCGGCACCAGCCTGGGAGAGCTCGCGCCCCGCACCTTCAGCTTCAACAGCCCCCACGGCGCCTGCTCCGATTGCACCGGCCTGGGCGCCAAGCTGGAGGTCGACCCGGACCTGGTCATCCCCAACAAGGCGCTGAGCCTGGCGGAAGGGGCCATCCAACCCTGGCAACGGGCCGGCTCCATGAGCCCCTGGTACGGCAGCATGCTCGCCTCCGCGGCCCAGCGCTACGGCTTCTCCACCCACGTCCCGGTGCGCCAGCTCTCCCCCGAACACCTGGAGGTGCTCCTCTACGGCGACCAGGGCAAGGGCCTGACCATGCGCCACGAGACCCGCCGGGGCCACGTCTACGAGTGGGAGTCCAGCTTCGAAGGCGTCATCCCCAACCTCACCCGCCGCTACCGAGAGACCGACTCCGACTACATCCGCAGCGAGATCGAGCGCTACATGGCCGCCACCCCCTGTCCCACCTGCCTGGGCAAGCGGCTCAAGCCCGAGGCCCTGGCGGTCACGGTGGCCGACAGGAACATCGCCGGCGTCACCGGCATGTCCATCTCCGAGGCGCTCCGCTGGGTGGACTACCTGGCGGGCGCCAGCCCCCAGCCCAGCCCCCTGACCCCCAGGGAGGAGACCATCGCCCACCAGATCCTCAAGGAGTTGCGGGGACGCCTCAGCTTCCTGGTGGACGTGGGCCTGGACTACATCACCCTGGACCGCACCGCGGCCACCCTCTCGGGCGGAGAGGCCCAGCGCATCCGCCTGGCCACCCAGATCGGATCGGGCCTCATGGGCGTGCTCTATGTCTGCGACGAGCCCTCCATCGGCCTGCACCCGGTGGACAACTATCGCCTCATCGACACCCTGGTCAAGCTCCGAGACCTGGGCAACACCATCATCATCGTGGAGCACGACGAGGCCATGATGCGGGCCGCCGACCACATCATCGACATGGGCCCCGGCGCCGGCGAGCACGGCGGGCACGTGGTGGCCACCGGCGCCCTGAAGCAGGTGATGGAGGAGCCCCGCTCCATCACCGGGCAGTACCTCTCCGGCGTCCGCACCATCCCCCTGCCGGCCCAGCGCCGCGGCGGCAACGGCAAGCGCATCACCATCGTGGGCGCCCGGGAGAACAACCTCAAGAACCTGGACGTGGAGATCCCCCTGGCCAAGCTGGTGTGCATAACCGGGGTCTCCGGCAGCGGCAAGAGCACCCTGGTCTACGAGATCCTCTACAAGAAGCTGGCCCAACTCCTCTACAAGGCCAAGGAGAAGCCCGGAGAGTGCGCCACCATCCTGGGCGTAGAGCATATCGACAAGGTCATCAGCATCGACCAGTCGCCCATCGGCCGCACGCCTCGCAGCAATCCGGCCACCTACACCGGCGCCTTCACCCCCATCCGAGACCTCTTCGCCTCGGTGCCGGAGGCGCGGGTGCGGGGCTACGCGCCGGGGCGCTTCTCCTTCAACGTCAAGGGCGGTCGCTGCGAGGCCTGCCGCGGCGAGGGCTTCGTCCAGATCGAGATGCACTTCCTCCCCGACATCGAGGTCCCCTGCGAGGTCTGCAAGGGCAAGCGCTACAACCGGGAGGCCCTGGAGATCTACTTCAAGGGCAAGAACATCGCCGAGGTGCTGGACATGACCGTGGAGGAGGCGGCAGAGCTCTTCGACGCCTTCTCCAACGTGAAGTCCAAGCTAGACACCCTGAACGCCGTGGGCCTCTCCTACATCCGCCTGGGCCAGCCGGCCACCACCCTCTCCGGCGGCGAGGCCCAGCGGGTCAAGCTCTCTACCGAGCTGGCTCGCCGCGCCACCGGCCGCACCCTCTACATCCTGGACGAGCCCACCACCGGCCTCTCCTTCGAGGACGTGGCCGCGCTGCTGCGGGTGCTCCAGCGCCTGGTGGACGGCGGCAACACCGTCGTCCTCATCGAGCACCACCTGGACATGATCAAGAACGCCGACTGGATCATCGACCTGGGACCCGCCGGCGGCGACCGCGGTGGCGAAGTCCTGGGCGTCGGCACGCCCGAGCAGATCGCCCTGCTGGAGGATTCCGCCACCGGAGGGTTCCTGCGGCAGGCCCTGGCCAAGCACGCCGGCGGGAAGTAGGGGCGAGCGGAGCGGGCAGGCCGCTAAGCTCCCAGGGCCGCCACTCCCGCCTGGGCGCAGTCTTCGTCCTGCTGGGACGTCCCACCGCCCACGCCGCAGGCGCCCACCACCACCCCGTCTTTCAGCACCGGCACGGCTCCCTGGCTGGGGATCATGTGCCCCCCTTCCGCGGCCGCAATCCCCCGGATGATGGGCGTATCGGCCCGCTCCTGAAGCAGCCCGCTGGCGCGCCCGAAGGCCGCGGAGGCCACCGCCTTGCCCTGGGACCCGTACACGCTCCCCCAGATGGCCCCGTCCATGCGGGCGAAGGCCATCAGCCGCCCGCCGGCGTCGCACACCGCAACGCTGATCCTGATGTCCAACTCCTGGGCCCTGGCAATGGCCCCCTGCACAATCCGGTTCGCCTCAGTAAGGGTGAGAGACATGTCTTACCTCCTTAGTTTTCACGCTTCCCCAGTTCAGCGGAAGCCTTAAGCGCATGGAATCCGCTCGCTTCTTACGGTCTCCGTAAGCTTTCCAACCTGTACGATTTCCCTTGACATGCATTCCTTGTGATGCTAGAGTCTGCCATATTCCGCAGCGGACCTGCAAGATCATCGCGCACAGAGGGAGGATGCCATGGCGAGGCAGAAGAGACTGAATGTGGCGGGGGACGAAAGTTCCTTCCTGACTGCATGCGAAGAAAAGCCGGCGGGGAGCGATGGAGAAACCGCTCCTTCCAGCGTCCTGAATACGCCGGTGAACCGCCGGTCATTCCTGGTGAGCGCTATGGCCGGCGGGGCTGCCGCCTTCGTGGCGACCTCGGGTGGGGCCGCGGCAGCCAGCGTGAGCGGTGGCGCGGGACCCGCCCCTGAAGCTCTGGCCCGAGCGATGGGTGGCCCCCTGAAGTCGCCGTTGCCGCTAGGCGCGGACCGCCCTACGGAGGCCCAGATCTTCGACTGGTTCAACACCCTCAGCAACTGGGGCCGCTGGGGTACAGACGAGTTGCTGGGGACGCTGAACCTGATCACGCCCCAAAAACGGGCCCAGGCGGGCGCCCTCGCCAGAGAGGGGACCAGCATCTCCTGCGCCCTGCCTATCGCCTATGCGAGCGAAGTTGATAACCTCTTCCCCCCACGACACTTTATGCTCAGCAGCGGCGAGCGTTTCACTGCGCCGGACCACGTGGGCAGAGTCAATCCAGGGGACTTTTTCCAGTTCCAGCCTCACGGCTTCACCATCACCCACATGGATGCCCCTTCGCACACCATGTGGCGGCAGACACCCGGCGGGCCCCTCACCATGTTCAATGGCGTCCCAGCTAACCGCGTCACTACCCAGCAGGGCGCCCTGTCCGGTTCCGTCGACCTGGCCGGCGGCGGCATCGTCAGTAGGGGAGTCCTGTTGGACATACCGCGTCTCAAGGGAGTGGACTGGCTGGAGCCCGGCACGGAGATCTGGCCCGAAGACCTGGAAGCAACAGAGGCGGCCGAAGGTGTGCGAGTCGAGCCCGGCGATATCCTGCTGTTCCGGACAGGCCACCACAAACGCCGCAGGACGGTGGGCCCGCAGCCAGGGGCCGCAGTCCACGCAGGCCCTCAAGCCGCCTGCCTGCCCTGGGTCCGTGAGCGGGACATCGCGGTATTGGGGGGCGATGTGGCCAACGACGTGCGGCCTGTCGAGTTCCCCCGTACCACCGGGCCGTTCCACGGCGTCGGGATGGCCGGCCTGGGTCTCTGGCTTATGGACAACGCGTATCTTGAGGACCTGGCGCTGGAATGTCAGCGCCTGGGGAGGTGGGAGTTCCTGCTGGTCATTGCGCCCCTGAAGTTCGCCAACGCGACCGGCTGTCCGGTCAACCCCATCGCCCTTTTCTAGTGTGGTGTCCCTGAAGAACGCCCCGAATGTCATTGCGAGAAGCCAGAGGCGACCCTTCGGCTAGCCCTTCGACGGTGCTCAGGACAAGCTAAGCAACCTGGGCGGGGGTATGGCCGGCTTCCCGCCCCCAGATTGCCACGCCCTCCTTCGTCGGGCTCGCAAGGACCGTCCCGCCGGAGTTTGTCAACGAGCTTCAAAGACAGGACACGAGTCCCCTCACACCACCTCCACCCGTGACCCCTCCGGCGTCTTGGTCACCTCGATCCGCACCGGGAAGGCGTCCTTCAGTTCGTCGATGTGGGTGATCACCAGCACCCGCTCGAAGTCCCCCGCGATGGCGTTCACCGCCTCGATAAGCTTCTCCCGGCCCGCAGCGTCCTGAGTGCCGAAGCCCTCGTCTATCACCAGGGTCGGCAAGGGCGCCCCTGCCCGCCGGGCCAGCAGCTTGGAGATGGCGACGCGCAGCGCGAAGTTGATCCGAAAGGCCTCGCCGCCGCTGTACAGCTCATAGGCCCGGGTCCCCAGCTCGTCCGCAATTCTTATGTCAAGCGTCTCCGCCATGCCGCCGCCGCGGGTCTGGCGCTGGGTCTCCAGGCGCAGGCTGAGGCAGTTGTCAGTCATGCGACCCAGGAGTCTGTTAGCCTCCTCCTCCAGCTCCGGCAGCGCCGCGTCGATAAGCAACGCCTGCACCCCCCGACGCCCGAAAGCCAGGGAGAGGTCTTCATAAATTCCCTTCTCTACCTCCGTCTGGGTCATCTGCCGCCGCCGCTCCCGCATGTTGCCCTCCAGCTCCCGGCAGCGGTCCACCAGGGTCTGCACCCGCCCCAGCTCGGCATTGGCCTGCATGAGCTGAGAGCGGGTCTGCTCCAAGTTCTGCTGGGCGGCCACCGTCTCCTGGGCGGTATCGGGCAGGGCCGCCAGCTCCTCCGCCAGCGCCGCGCCCAGCGCCGCCTCCTGGGCGGCCCGCTGTTCCCAGCGGGCCGCGGCCTCCCGCACGCTGGCCAGCTCCGTCTCCTCCGCGGGCAATCGGCGCAGGGCCTCCTGGAGGCGCTCGCCTTTGGCGAGCCACTCGCCTGAGGCGGCCAGCTCCTCGCGCACGCGCCGGTGCTCCTCCTGGTTATATCCCAGGCCGGCGATCTGGCGCTGCACCTCCACCAGCGCCTGTTGCTCCGCCGGCGCATAGGCGTTGGCCCTCAGGCCCTCCTGGATCGTCTTCAGGCGGGCCTCGGCCTCGACCAGGGATGTGGCCGCCTTCTCCGCCTCCGCCAGCCCCTGCGCCGCAGTGGCCGCCTGGGCCTGGGCCGCGGCCCGCTCTCGGTTCGTGGCCGCCTCCAGGGCCGCCGCGCCGGCCTGGCGCTGTTGCTGCTCCTTCTGAAGCTCCTTGATGGCGCGGTCGTTCTCGCGATAGCGCTCCCGCTGGCGCTCCAGCTCCCCCTGGTACTCCTCCAGGATCCGCTGGTGACCCTCGGGCCCCAGCTCAGTGCCGCACAGGGGGCACACCCCCGGGACGCCGGGGTGGGCCAGTTGCTCGGCCTTGGCCCGGATCTCCTGCCCCTGGCGGGTGATCTCCTGATTGCTGTGCTCCAGCACGCCGATGCGCCCCGCCAGCGCCTCCAGCGCCTCCCGCTGGCTCTTGAGCTCTGCGTCTTTCTCCGCCAGGGCCGCCAGCGTCCGCCGCGCCGCCTGCTGCGCCTCGGCCAAGCCGCTCCGCCGCGCCGCCACCTCTCGCAGTCCGGTGGTCTCCCGCTCTAAGACCAGGGCCTGTGCTTCCAGCCGGCTCCTGGCCGCCTCCACCGTACGCTCCAGCGCCGTGGCCTGCTCCCGCAGCGCCACCAGTTGCTGCAGCCCGGCCGACAGCGCATCGTCGGCCGCGACCAGCCTCCGATAGCGCTCCAGCCCCTGCTCGATGGCTTCCCGCTGGTCCAGCATCTCCCGGAACTGCTGGAGGCGCGCCATCTGCGCCCCCTCTCGCTGCCGCTGCTCCTGTAGCTCCACCTCAGCCTGTTGCGTCCGAGCACGCGCCTCGACCAGGCGGGCCTGCTTCTCTGCCCGCAGCCGCTGCGCCTCCTGGAGCGCACGCAGCCGCTCTTCCTGGGCTTTGCTCTGGATGCTCATCTCCTGAAGCGCCCGCCGGATCCCCTGCAGCTCCGACTCAAACTCCTCCCGGTGGCTCACCTGCTCTTCCAGGGAGGTCATCTCGGCCCGCAGGCCCTGCAGCTCGCCCTCCCGGCGGCGGGCCTGCTCCCTGGCCAGGGCTTCATAGGCGTCGTAGCGGGAGAGGCCCAGCACCTCCCCCAGCACCCGTTTGCGCTCGCCCGGCGCCTTCAGGGTGAACTCGTCGGCCCTTCCCTGGAGAAGCAGCGCACTGTTGATGAAGGTCTGGTAGTCCAGCCGCAGCAGCCCCTCGATCTGCCGCTGCGTCTCCCGCAGCGTGTTCCCCGTCAGCGGGCGGAACAGGCTCTGTCCTGAGCCTATCGAAGGGCCCTGTCCTGAGCGGTGTCCTGAGCGGTGTCCTGAGCTTGTCGAAGGGCTTGTCGAAGGGCCATCCCCACCCCATATCTGGAGCTCCAGGATGGACTGACCGGGCCGCCGCAGGACGCCCCGGGTCCGTTTCCGCAGCACCCGGTAGCGCTCCTCCCCCAGGCCGAACTCCAGCTCCACCTCCATCTCGCTCTCGCCCAGGGTGATCAGGTCGTCGTCGGACCGGGCCCGGGCCTGGCCCCACAGGGCCCAGGTCATAGCATCCAGCAGGGCCGACTTGCCGGCCCCGTTCGGCCCGGAGAGGCACGCCACGTGGATGCCCGTGAAGTCCAGCGGCGGCTCCAGCCGCCGGTAGGCCATGAAGTTGCGCAGCGCCAGCTTCAGAGGGACCATGACTACATCTGGTCCTCGGGTTGCTCGGCCTCTCCTTTACGAACGGGATACAGGACATCGAACAGATCTTTTATCGCCCCCTTGAATTCATATGTTTGAACAGACCTCGGCATTTCATTTCGAAGCTCACGAGCGACCATAAGAGCTAACGCTTTATTCAGCGTGGGTTTATCCAACCCTCGACCAACTTTATTGTGAAAATAGTCGTTGAGTGCTTTGCTTGTCTTTTTCTTTGTCTTAATGGTCTGTCGACTTTTCCTGAATCCGTCAGTAGTTAGTCTCTCAGCTTGACCCGATTCCGCTGCCTGGGCGTTGGCAGCTTCAATAAGTTGCGAAACCTGGAAATTATCCTCAAATTCCAACCCTGACAATACGTCAGAAAGATTTCCAGGACTCCTTCCCCAAATGTGGTAGTTCAATTGCGGCAGAAGACCTTCAGCGATTAAGTTCTGAATAGTTGTCGCCACGTGCTCGTCGTCGTCAGAGAAAACAAAGGGTTTCAGGTCTGAACCCTGAAGATAGCGAAGGAACTCACGTAGCACTCTCAGCCTATCCGCTACACTGCCACGCAAACTGATGGAAGCGATGGCGGGCATCCTTTCTCCATAACCGAGTGCATCAATAAGGATAGGCATTGCAGCATCCTCACTCTCCCCCTCCCAAAAGACAACCCCGTCTTTCATGAAAAGATCCGCGTTTCGCCATCCCAACTCTCTTTTGATTATCGATGCTTCTCCCTCGCGAACGCGGGAATAAGTAGTCCCATTCTCTTGGTCCCACTTAACAAGGTAAGTCGCCCCTTCGCTTCCTTGCGGAGCGAATATGGGGCTATGAGTAGTCATTATAAATTGCGTGTTGGTTTTCTTTGAGTACTCCACCAAAAAACTTGCGAGACTTCTTTGGGCATCCGCATGAAGACATATCTCGGGTTCCTCGATCAAGACTAGGCTTCCACTGGGAGAGCAAAAGATTGTAGTCAGGAGAGCAAGTACCTGCTGTGTGCCGAAACCCATTTCAGACAGGTAAAAGGCATGCTTCTCAAGTCTGCTAGCTTCGAGGGCTGGCTTTAGGGCCGTTTCAGTACCCTCTAAGGGCGTACTAAGTCCCCGTACTTCAGGCAGAATTCTGCACAGAGTGTTCTCGATCCTCTCGAAAACCTGCGCTTCGTTGTTTTTCAGCGTGAGAAGCACTTGAGAGATGTTCTTGCTTTGCTCATCTAGCTCGCTGTTCTGTGACGCTGGCGACCGATCGTCGGCCACCCGGACTGTTCTGCGAAACCTCAACTTTTGGGCAAAGCCAAGCGCAAGATTCATCCCGAACTGCGCTGCATCATTGGGACCTTGTACTCGTAGACGCGATTGGACGCTCCCGATGCTGTGAAGCTGAAGCACCAGTCCCTGCCTTCTACTGACGTAGAACGATCGCGCCTCATCCCAGCGCGCAGCCCTCAAATCACCCGCACTATCTGCGACCCAAACCGTCAAGTTTCGGTCATTCAGCCGTAATGTACATGAAGTTGGAAGTAGCCTGTTTCCAGTGCCCAGGCTTGGCTCCCAAACAAATTCCCAGGTGCAGGCCGCAGGGATCGTAGTGATATTAGGCTGGAGATCGACTTCCAAGTGGTCGCGTAGTTGCTGGTATTCTTCCTGCTCGAGTTCAAATGTCAGCCTTATTCTCATCACCCTATCAGCCTCACGAAATGGCAACAACGTCGTCATATCTTCTGCCACTTGCCCACCAACCAGAGAGTCTCGGACAGCCCACAAGGCTTCCAACAAAGATGTCTTGCCACCATTGTTCCGGCCGATGAGCGTATTGACTCGTCTCAACCCGCCAATGCGCTGTCTCGTGAATACACCCTTGAAATTTTCAAGTTCGACTTCTGAGAGCAACATCGCAAGTCTGCCTACCCGAACTCCAGCGCCTCGCCGTACGCCGGCAACCGCACCTCGATTCCGGACCCCTTCAGTCCCTCCACGAACAGCTCCGGGTGCTCCGTGTGCACCGGCACCACCGTTTTTGGGTTGATCTCCCGCACCATGGCCAGGATCTCGTCGCCCGTGGCGTGGCCCGACGCGTGGTAGCCCTCCTCGCCGGGGGGCGTCCTGTAGACCTTCCTGCCCCGCTCGTCGGTGCTCTCCTGGGGAAGACCCCGGGGCGTCAGGCCGAAGTGCTGCAGCCAGTTGCGCAGCCGCCACAGGTCCAGCTCCTGCTCCTCGCTATAGGCCTCGCTGGAGGAGTAGAGGTAGAGGCCCTCCCCCGGATCGATGTCAATGAGGTTCTTGATGTCCCAGAAGCTGAAGCAGAGGATGAACTCCCCCAGGTGCGCCTGCACCTGGCTGGGGCCAACGATCCTGCTGGCCAGCCGGTCGCGCAGGTCCCGCTGCCACAGGGCCAGGGTGGCGCGCAGGTCCTGGTACACCAGCAGGTTGGGCGCCTCCTCCACCCCCGGCACACCGGAGTCCACCAGGCGCATCGCGCCCAGCAGGTAGGCGTCCTTGTCCAGCACCACGAGCTGCCGCCCGGTCTCCCGGGCGATCTCCAGGAAGGCCCGCAGCCGCTCGATGTTGCGGGGCCCGAAGTCGGCCACCACCAGGCCGCTGGCGCCCCCGATGGCCCGCAGCGCGTTGGCCCGCACCTGCTCCTCCGTCACCGGCGCCGTCCTGAGCCTGCCGAAGGGCGCCGTCCTGAGCCTGCGGTGTCCTGAGCTTGCCGAAGGGCCGAAGAGCGCCTCGGCGTTCCCCTCCGGCGACAGGCGTGTCCCTTCGCAGATGAGCACCCGCGGGCGGAGCCGGGCCGCCTCCCGGATGAAGTCCCGAGTCAGTGCCGCCGTCCCACCCTGGAAGCGCAGGTCGCCGGTGTACACCACCCAGCCGGCGGAGGTCTCCACCGCGCAGGCGCTGCTGCCGAAGATGGAGTGGTCCACGGGAAAGAAGCGCACCGGCAGCTCGCCGATGCCCTCCGCCTGTCGGGGGAGCACGGCATCCATGGGACGGGCCGCGGGCGTCTGACGCCAGAAGTCCAGGGCCTCGGCGCTGAGATCGGCCAGGTCGGGGAAGTAGTAGGGCCGCTGCAGCGCTGGCGCGGGATTCGACCTGCTGGAGGTCACCGTAGTGAGCACGCCGCCGCTCTCCTTCCGGGGCACGGCGTACACCGACTCCCGCTCGAAGTCCGTCTGTCCGCTGTCCTGCATGGCCTTGGCGATGAACCCCGTCATGGCCGAGGAGTAGATGGGGATTCCGGGATCAAGAAAGGAGAGATACCCGTTGTGGTCCACGTGGGCATGGGAGACCAGCACCCCGTCCAGGCGCTCCAGGTCTCGCAGGTGGGGCCTCAGGTGTTGCGACCGCTCCACCCGCTCCCAGAACCGGCCGGCCGGCACCAGGTCGCTGCGGTAGATGCCGCGCAGGGGCGGCAGCAGCCCCATCTCCATCACGTCCAGCAGCCCCGCGCCGGGGCGCGGGTTCAGGTACTCTTCGAAGAAACGTGCCCGGTCGCCGAAGGGGATGCCGAAATCGAAAAAGAGGCGAGTAAGGCCGTCCTCCAGCAGCACCTTGTTGCCGCCGATCTGCCCCACCCCCCCGTAGCAGGTGATCTTCATACTACTCCTCCAGGAAAATGGCTTGGTCACACAAATGTGCAAATGCAGCAGAAGGCCACGCAATTCGGCTAGTCAAGGCCCCTTTGCTCGATTTACTCTTCTTGGGTGAGGAAGTCATACCAGGGGTGAAGGGCAATGAAGGCCGCGGCGGCCTCCTCGACAAAGTCTGGGCTGTTTAAGACACTCGTCGTGGCACTGTCTGAGTAACGGTACCTTAACACCAGGGAAAGCTCAAGATTTGCCCCCGTCTTTGGGGCAGCAATGAGACCAGATACAGCCGGCCACCATTCTCTGCGCGTTTTAACCTTCCCGTCTATCTTCGCGTCCTGCTTGTCCAAGACGGCGTCCAGGTCAACTTCCAATCTGGCGTCTATAACGCCCTCCGCCCCCAAGTAAAGGAAATGACGCTGATACAGGTCGAGAAAACACTTCGGCCTGCCCCTGAGATTCCGGACCTGCCCATGGACGAGCTCCAGAATCTCCTCGACCGCTTCTCTTTTTCGTCTGACCAGGCGCTGCCAGCCTTTGGTTTTGTCCGCATTGGGCAAAATCACTTGAAGTCGCACGTCATCGCGGTCGATGACGAGGGTAAGGTGAGGCGCTGTTGTGCGGACCTCAGGGGAGAATTTTATCGTGTCCCACATGGCGCCCGACGTCGGTGTCTTTTTTCCTTCTGGCTGGACATTTGGGTAGCACGTCAGCAGCCCTGGATGTTTCCGCAATGCCGCCATGAGGCCCAGCAATTGGGCACGCGCCTGGAGTGCGTTGTACCCGTGTTCCTTGTCGAAGGGGATCCCAGAAAAGCCTGTCAGCTCCACTTCCGAATTGCCTCCTTCGTGAAATCTGAACTCCAATTCCTCCATGTAGCCGAGGAACTCTTTAACCCACCAGCTCGAATCCTTCGGCTTCAGCTCCACGTATAGCTCTCTCCACGGCCGCCACCGCACAGTGACTCCGGCGGGCGCCCACTGGCGCAAATCTGGGGGTTCCTCCCGATCCGCGGTGAGGACTACAGGAAAGATAGCCCTGAATCCGAGAGCCCTCGCTGTCGTTATGTGACCCTCTATCTGATTGCGCTCTAGCGTTGCAGTCACCTTGTTTTCGATCACTACAGCCCACTCGCCTTCGGGATCAAATATCCATCCGTCTGGGATGGTCCTTGCCCGTGGGAAGTCCTCTTTCTCGAGTTCACTTAGATTTGACGCGGGCGTCATCTGGCATGCGAGTTGCAGCAGCTCGCGTTGGTGCGGCGGCCCGCCTGCCCACACCACGAACTCCCTAGCTATGTCAGGCTCGTGGCGAAAGACCTGAAACAAGGCGTTGGTCAGGCGATTTTCCAACTGAGTGTATTGGTCGAACACATTTCGAATCAGGTGATCATCAATGTTCGCCATAGTAGTTCTCCCTTTCCGCGCGAGGCCTGCAAGAAAGATATTCGAGCGAGCCTTTCTTGAAAAGAGACCTCAAGCGCTATGAGCATTTCTACGGTGTTGCCGCGTCTTTCTAGAAATCGTCGTCATCTTCCGGTGGGAAGCCGGGCACTTCAAACCCCATTTCTATCAGTGCATCGGCGAAGACGTGATGGAGTGGCTCTTCAAGAACTCCAAAGAGGCCAGGGTTATTGTTAATCAAAGCTTGCATAACTTGTCGCCAAGAAAACTGGGCGGTGGCGGAAAAATCTGATGCAAAATCTGATGAATAGAAGCGCAACTGGAGATGTTCTTTCCTACCGCAAATGCCAAGCGTCGACGATTTTTCACCCTGTTCAGCCGCTTGCCCAAGCCCGGATTGCCACCTCTGTCGCCACTGAAGCTGAACATTGAATCCAGACTCCTGAGGTTCCATCTTTCCCCTCCTCGTTCGCTTTTGTATGCACCTGTCCCGATATCATCACCCCACGTCACATTATGGATCGACTTAGCTCCGTAATTGGGCGAATTTCAAAAGTTCGTTGGAATTGTTTTCGCTAGGCTCGCCGCCGTAAGAATCTTGAGTTTGTGGTGGCATTATGAGCCCACCATGAACGTCCCTGTGCTCGTGGTGGGTAGGCAAATGCGGGAGTTGCTAGCACGCCGCCTCGCGGTTCCCTCGCCCTCGAGGCTCGAGGGGAGAGGGATAGGGTGAGGGTGAAATCTACCCAGCTCGCCTTTCTGACGGGCTTAGGCTGAATATCATCACCTCTCCCGCGGATCACCGATCAGTGGCGGGCACAGCGCCAGCAGCTCCGCCACCGACGTCAGCACGTGATCCGGCTCCTGGGCCAGCACTCGCTCCCGGCTTGTGGTGAGCCCAGCCGAACCACTTGTGGTGAGCCCAGCCGAACCATCCCCGGCGGCCCACAGCGCGGCCGCGCTCCGGGCGCCGGCCTTCCGGGCGCACTGCACGTCCAGGACGCTATCGCCCACGTAGAGCACTCGCCGCACGTCTACCCCCAGCAGCTCCGCGGACTGCCGCAGCGCCTCCGGCGCCGGCTTGGGCGCCCGCAGGTCCTCCAGGAACAGCACCGAGCTGCGTCCTGAGCGCTGTCCTGAGCGGTGTCCTGAGCGGTGTCCTGAGCTTGTCGAAGGGCTTGTCGAAGGGCGGAAGTGCTCCGCCAGCCCGCAGGCCCGCAGCTCCCGCAGCCCCGGCTCTTTGCGCTTGTTGGAGAGGATCGCCAGGGGATAACCCCGTTGCCGCAACACTCGCAGCATCTCGGAGACGCCCGCAAAGGGCCGCACCATCGCCTCCTGATGCTCCAGGTAGTAGGCCTCAAACTCGGCCACCATGGCCGCTTCCTGGCCCGGCGCGAAGTGCGCCATGATCTCCCGCAGCGGCGCCCCGTAGTGGGGCGCCACCTCCTCCTCCGGCGGCAGGCGCCCCAGGAACTGCCGCAGGACGTGCTGCGTGGCCTTCAGGTTGATGGCATAGGTGTCCACCAAGGTGCCGTCCAGGTCGAAGACCACGGCCTGCGCCCGCGAGACATCCTTCATAGCCATGTCGGACCCGTCGGCCCTGCGCCCTAGCGGCGCGCCCCCCGGAAGCCCAGCTCTTCCCGCAACTGGAGGTACTCCAGGATGTGGCTGCGGGTCAGCAGCCCCACCAGGTGGCCGTCCTCCACCACCAGCACCTGATGGATGCGGTGGTCCGCCAGCAAATCCAGCGCCTCCATCAGCTCCGTCCCGGGGGCCACGGTGTACAGCGGCGCGCGGGTCATCACCTCCTCGATGCGGGTCGCGGGCCAGCGCGGCTCCTCCACCTCCCGCACGTCTGTCAAGCTCACGATGCCTAGCAGTCGCCGGTCCTGGCACACCGGCAGGGCCCGCCAGCCCCGGCGCAGGATGTAGTCGCGCACCAGGGCGTCCACCGAAAGCTCCGGGGGTACCGTCTCCGGCGACGGGTCCATCAGGTCGCCCACCCGCAAGCGGCGGAACAGCTCGCCTGCGGTCACCTCCTGGCGGCTGGACTCCGCCGCGCTGTTGAGGAACCACCCGATGAAGGCGATCCACAGCCCACCCAGGATGTTGCCCGAGAAGAGCTGCACGACTCCCCACACGATGAGCAGGAAGGCCACCATCTGGCCCACCCGGGCCGCAATGCCGGTGGCCCTGGACAGGCTGCCGGTGATGCCCCACAGCGCCGCCCGCAGCAGCCGTCCGCCGTCCAGCGGAAACCCCGGTACCAGGTTGAACACGGCTAGCAGCACGTTGACGAAGGTGAGGTATTGGAGCATGGCCCCCGCCACGCTCTCGTTGGGCAGCAGCGACGACAGCGTCCAGAAGCCGCCCGACAGCGCCAGGCTGGTCAGCGGCCCCACGGCAGAGATGATGAACTCGTCCCCCGCGCTCTGCGACTCCATCTGGATGGAGCTGACCCCACCGAAGATGAACAGGGTGATGCCCTGCACCGGCAGTCCCCGGGCCAGGGCCATGAAGGAGTGGGCCAGCTCGTGCAGCAGCACCGACCCGAAAAGCAGCAGGGCCGACAGCCCGCCCGCGACCCAGTAGAGGAGCGGGCTCCACCCAGGGTGCTCATGGGGGTAATACCCGATCCCCAGGGTCCAGGTGATGAGAAAGAAGGCGAAGAGCCAGGTGTAGTGGACGCTGATCTCCACCCCTGCGATGCGGGCGATGCGGAAGGCCCCCTGCATCAGGGCGCCATCTCGCTGGCCGCCTCAGGCGACTCAATAAGCCGGCGACCGTACTCCAGCAGCGCCTGCGTCCGCTCCGACGGCGTCTCCCGGGCCCGCAGGTACAGCTCCAGCGCCTGGAGCGGCGCCAGCTCCTCCACCTTCACCTCGCCCAGACGCCGCCGCGGGCTGTCCGGCGCCTCGCGGCTGATCCCTGCGATGTAGTGCGCTGAAGCCAGCGCGCGCCTGATGGCCGCGTCGTCCAGCAGGCCCTCCTGGCCTGCGGCCAGCTCCACCTGCACCTGGACGATGGCGTCCCGGATGTCTCGCTCCCGCCGCGCGATGGCCCGCAGCGCCGCCTCCGTGGGGTTCCCACTATGAGACCGCACCCGGATGGTCACAAAGGCCCGGGCCTCCACTGGCACGAAGTCGTAGGAGCGCAGCCTCTCCCCCGCGGGCCGCGCCGGATCGATCTCCACCACGTAGAAGCCCTTCTGGTCCTCCTCCTCGCCGAAGTCCACCCGCTGGAGGCTGCCGGCGTAGACCACAGGCACCCCCCGGCTCTGGTGCGCCTGCTGCTTGTGGATGTGCCCCAGGGCCACGTAGTCCACCATGCCGCGTCCTGAGCGGTGTCCTGAGCTTGTCGAAGGGCTTGTCGAAGGGCCGCCAGGGTCCGTCAGGGTGCTCAGGAGGAACGCCGGGTCGCTGCCCACTGTCATCCGGCGCTCCGACCCCGGCACCGCCTCGGCATGGGCCAGGTGGCCCGCCAGCACCGCCGGCAGCTCCGGATCCAGGCGGGAGAACTCCACCTGCAGCACCCGCTGCAGCTTCTCCTCCATCAGCTCGTTCAGGGGCCGGGCGGCCAGGTTCTTGTGCTCCTCCTGGGCCAGCAGCCAGCTCCGGTTGAGCCACGGCACCGCCACGATCTGGAGCCGCTCCCCGCGGCGGCTCTCCACCACCTGCGTCCCCAGCTCCCGCCCCACGGTCACGCCAGGCACCCCCAGGGTCTGGTAGATGTCCAGCGCCGTGGCCCGCCCCGCCGCGTAGGGAAGGTCGTGGTTGCCCACCAGCAGGAAGGCCGGCACCCCCCCGCCCGTCAGGCGCATGATGCGGCGGGCGAACTCCCGCTGGTGGGTCTGGGACGGATCCCGGCTCTTGTAGGCGTCGCCGCAGAAGAGCACCAGGTCCACCTCGTTGGCCAGCGCGTAGTCCACCACCTGGTCCAGCGCCCGCAGGAAGTCCCCCAGCCGGGTGGAGAGGCCCGTGGCAGGGTCCACCCGCCCGTAGTTCTCCACCCCGATATGGAGGTCAGCGAAGTGCAGGATGCGCATGACTCTTAGCTACCTCCCTCTCCCTCTGGGAGAGGGTAAGGGTGAGGGCTTGTCAATGACGGGCCAAGGCGGGATGCGGCATCTACCGTTCAGGACAGGGCGACTTCTAGCGGCTTCTGTTTCAGAGCGCTCACCCGCAAGATAGAGAAGCCGAGGACATTACCTTCCACGTCGACCTTCTCCATCACCTGGTCGCTGGCCGTCTCCCGGAAGTAGCCCTCCTTTTGCTCGAAGATCACCTCCAGATAGTCACCTTCGGGATCGTACCAGATCTTCACGAGTTTTCCGGCCATAGCTGGACTCCCCTCTTTACTCTATCGGTCAAGTATGCGGTCAGCACAAAGGCATCGGTCTCGAGCGCCTTCACCACCACATATAGGTAGTGCAAGCGCTTCCGGCTTTGCATATATAATCCGTCCTGCACAAATAATCACTGCGCCGGATGGATGATCGGAGTCGTTCGTCGAACTATCCTGCCTGGAGGAACCGAACTAACTTCTGTCCGGATTGTTCCTGTTGAGTTTGGTGTGAGTAAAATCTGAATCCTGAATCCTGCAGTCGCGTGGGCATCGCAAACAAAGGCGTCGGTATTGGGAGCCCATACTGCCGAGGTGTTTAGTCGCCGTAGCCGAATACCAATATTATGGGTCGCGAAGTCCGTGCAGCTGTCAACGATGCATCGGGCCATCTTTACCACCTCTTTCGTTTTATCATTGGCTACTGTTGTCCTAGTTGCATACGAGCAGGCTTATATCCCCACGTAATAACATCCAGGTCGTCCTCAACTGGTGCCCTAGTATGTCATGCTGAACGAAGTGAGCACCTGGCTGGCGGACCACGAACGAGGGTCAGCGAAGTGCAGGATGCGCATGAAGCTACTCACCAAAAACTAACTTCAGCACTTTATCCCAGTTAATTCCATCTTCTTCACAAAACAGCGAATGAGCTTCTTCCAATAGACGGTCATAGGGTGCCTGTAGATCAGCAGTATACAAAGGAGATAACAGCGCGCAGGCATTTAACAGCTTCTTATAGAAGAGTGGATCACCACTTACTTCTCCCCAAAAAGCCTTACTAGTCAGCTGGATAATGCCATCTTTATCTGTTTCCTGTCTCTTGCCATACGCAAACGCAATCCGCTTCTCCGTTCGCACTTTGTCCTGACGTAGCCTGCGTTCTGCCGATAATAAGTCGCGCCTGGCTTTGTCGTAGCTTGACGAGTTGAAGCCCTTCGATCCCGACTTCATCGCATAGAGGAAAGCCACATCAGCCTTCCGCACATCCAGGTCAACCTCACCACCCCCAACGGGCTTAACCCCTCCTGAGAATATCCTAGCAACCGCCTCAAAGAAGGCACCAAAATTATTCTCCACACTAGCGCTAATGTAGTCTTGCAGCGCCCGCTGAACTATTTCCTGGCAAGTGTTTACGCCGCTGGCGCGATATAAATAAGGATTCTTGTCCCTAATGATCTCTCGCATCCGCTTTGCTTGCACTCTGCGTGCAAGAGGTTGGCAAAGGTCTGCTGGAATGCCTCGACAATTCGCTTCCCTATGTCTGGTCCTGCGCTGAAACACTGACCTACGCTGGTTGCGAGCGCCTCAGGGTCTATGTCTTCCGCCACACCAACACGCTTTCGTAAAAATCTCCCGCTCTCCGGCCTGTACGTCGGTTTACATGCCGGCGTAACTCCAGTTCTTGTCGGTACCCAAGTTGTTCTGCCAATCCTTCATAGAGCCTGCGACGGTCATGCACCACTATAACCGCTACCCCATCTGCAGGCAGTCCCTCGCGAAGGTTCCGAAACACTGTGCCTATATTCTCTATATACGCACGCTGAGCTGTTTCCGAGGCACCTCTTTTTGCGGCGCCAATTTCTTGCTCCTCTTGCATGGGCATTTCAAGCAGCTCGTAGGCATAGCGGTGTTGTTCGTGGTAGTCGATGAGTCCCACATACGGCGGGGAGGTCAGTATCATGTCTACTTCTGGGAACTCCATGTTACGAGAGTCGTCACACTTATAGAGCACAGCAGCACGAGTTCGCAGTTCCGAGAAAGCGCGTATCCTTCTAAGCGTGTCCCAGCAATAGCGAGTCAAGAAGCCCAGCGCATCGCTCGTGGGCTGGCACGTCCTCCCATGTTTGTAGCAATAGTAATCCTCTGTCTGCGGCCGCTTTGGGAAATCCAAGTCGAAATGGGTGGTTTGCCTAGCCGACCGTGCTGCTCTCGAAAGGATCACTTTGAGAAGATCTTGATGTTCGTACTGTGGAATCAGGGACTTAAAGAAAAGAAGCTGGACCCTTGCTCGCTGCGCGTACCAGCTTCGCAAATATGCATTGTCAGTGTCTTCGACCTCACCTTCAAAAAGCCCTGGCTTCAAGGCAAGAGTAATCCTCGTAACAATGTCCTTGATTTCTTTTTCCAATTTGGCAATGTTGTACTCGGCAGTCTTGACTTTCGTAAGTAAGACATTGAAGGGAGAAATGTCACACCCAATTGCATCTATGCCCATAGCGTTGGCTTCAACCAGCGTCGTTCCTGATCCACAGAATGGGTCACACACAACCCTTGGTTGGTACTTCCTCAGGAAGATTTCGACTAGTTGAGGAACGAATTTGCCCAGGTAGGGATGGAGACGATGGACGTGCTTTGTACGGGATCCCTCTGGAAGGTCCTGCTCCCGCCAGTTCAGATTCAGCTCTTCTAGGCGTGTATCCGGCGTTACTGAAGCGAAATCAGTGAACGGAGGGGCATCGTAAACGGGGCTGTAAGCCACTCATCTCCTCCTAACCTATGCTGCCGCAAGAATATGCGTTCTAGTGCCCCCTGTCAACCGCCCACTGCCACCACCCCTTGCCCTACCCCCACGGCCAGCAGTCCTCAGTCCTCGGCTAGTGGCTGGAATGGGACTTTACCCCTATGCTATGATCCTGCCAGTTGCAGCGGCACGAGTGGCGCCATCGTCATTCGAAAGCATGGGACGGGCCGTCGCCTTCAACTCCAGTGAGCGCCAGCGCGAGGAGGAAGGGAGTCAGCCAATGGAGGACTACACGGACCTCAGGTTCGACAAACAGGATGGCGTCGCCACGGTCACGCTGAATCGGCCGGATAAGCTCAACGCCCTCACCTTCAAGATGGTCAAAGGCGTCACCGATTTCGTAGAGGAGTGCGGTTGGGACCCGGACGTCCGGGTTATTGTCATCACTGGCGCCGGCCGGGCCTTCTGCTCGGGCGACGACATCGTGGGTGGCATGGGCGAGCGGCCTGGGCCTCCCCTTGCCACCCCCAGTAACGAACGCGGTCCGCACTACCGTATGGTGAAGACCCTCTTGAGCACACCCAAACCGGTCATCGCCGCCCTCAACGGCCGTTGCCATGGCGCCGGCTGGGTCATGGCGCTCTCCTGCGACTTCCGGGTCGCGCGCTCCGACGCCCTTATCGGCGATATCAGGGCGGGGAAGGCCATCTTTGCGAATCAGGGCGTCGGCCTCCTCCTCCCCCGGCTCATCGGACAATCACGCGCCATGGACATGCTTATGACCGGCCGGGTGATCGACGCGGTCGAAGCGGAGCGCTTCGGAATCGTTGTCCGCCTCTGGCCGCCGGAGACATGGGAATCCGAGCTGGCCTCCTTCGTCGCCGAGCTCGCCTCAGGGCCGACCAGGAACTACGCCGCATGGAAGCTCAGCGTCAACCGTTCCGTCCTCCTCGAACTCGACGCCTACACCGACTACGAGCGCCTGCTCAACGCCGGTCTGGCCGAATCAGAGGACAGGCGCGAGGGGGTGCAAGCGTTCCGCGAGAAGAGGGTTCCGCGGTTTACGGGGCGTTAGCGGCCACGTGCTTGCCGGCCCAGCAGTCCTCAGTCCTCAGCCCTAAGGCCGCGGCTAGCGTTTCCGCCCCTGGGCCACCACCGGGTTCCGCAGCACCCCCACCTGCTCCAGCTCCACCTCCACCACGTCGCCCGGGTTCATGGGGCGGGTGGCGCCCGAGGTGCCGGTGTAGATCACGTCCCCCGGCTCCAGGGTCACCACCTGGCTGGTGAACGCAATGATGGAGGCGACGTCGTGGATCAGCAGGCTGGTGTTGGTGTCCTGCACCGTCTCCCCGTTCAGCCGGGTCACCAGCCGCAGGTTGCCGGGGGCCACCTCGGTCTCGATCCACGGCCCGAAGGAGGAGAAGGTATCGCTGGACTTGGCCCGCCACCACTGCATATCGTTGCGCTGCCACACCCTGGCGCTCACGTCGTTGCCGCAGGTGTAGCCCAGCACGTAGCTCAGGGCGGTGCGCCGGGTCACCTTGCGGCAGCGGCGCTTCATCACCACCACCAACTCGCCCTCGTAGTCCACCCGGCCCGCCCGCCGGGGGATCACAATGCTGTCTTCCGGGCCGATGACCGATGACGGCGCCTTGAAGAACATCTCGGGCACTTTGGTGGCGGGCTGCTCGCCCAGGTGGCTGCGGTAGTTCAGCGCCACCGCCAGCATCTTGGAGGGCTCGCAGGGCGCCAGCAGCCGCACGGCGGAGAGCGGGTGCACGGCACCGGTGGTCTGGAACGCCCGGAAGATGCTCCCGCGGATCTCCCGCACCTGATCGCCCTCCATCACCCCGTACTTCACGCCGTTGGGCCCGCGGTACCGCGCCAGTCTCATAGCTGCTCCTTGGGAAAAACTGGTGCCAGTATACGGAGGGCCCCTTCAGGCGTCAATCAGCGCCGGCCGCGTCTGTTCAGCGCCAGGTTGACACCCTGCGCTCCCCGCTCTATGCTCACTCCGCTAACCCCCCTTTTTCGCTGCTACTGTGCTCGCAAGGAGGAACGCCATGGCACAGGTACACGGTGGCCGCCTCGTCATGAAGGCCCTCAAGCAGGAGGGCATAGACCATCTCTTCGGCATCGTCGCGGTGCCCATCCTGCCCCTCTACGACGCCTGTCTGGACGAGGGCATCCGCAACATCGACGTGCGCCACGAGGCCGCGGCGGTCCACATGGCCGATGGATGGGCCCGGGCCACCGGCAGGCCAGGCTTCGCCACGGTGATCTCGGGCCCCGGTGTCACCAACGCTCTCACTGCCATCGCCAACGCCAGGGATTCGGGCAGCCCCATCGTGGTGCTGGTCACTCGCGGCGGCCACGCCGCTGACCAGCGGGGCGCCATGCACGACATGGATCAGGACGCGGTGCTCAAGCCGGTGTCCAAGTGGGTCGGCACCTGCCACGACACCAAACGGCTGCCGGAGTACGTGGCCATCGCGCTGCGCCACGCCATGTCCGGCCGGCCTGGCCCCGCGGTGCTGGAGGTGACCGGCGAGGTGCTCAGCGCCAAGGTGGAGGAGGACGAAGTCTGGTACCCCAGGGGCTATCGCCCGGCGGCGCGCCCCAAGGGCGACCCGGAGCAGGTGCGGGCCGCCGCCGAGCTGCTGCTGCGGGCGGAGCGGCCCGTGGTCATCGGCGGCAGCGGCATCTTCTACGCGCAGGCGGGCCAGGAGCTCCAGCAGCTCATCGAGCTGGTCGAGGCGCCCCTGGCGCTGGGCTGGCAGGGCCGGGGCGTCGTGCCTGAGGACCATCCCCTCTGCTTCGGCCCCAACCGAGCAGGCGTGCGGGAGGCCGATGTCGTGCTCCTGGCTGGCACCCGGCTCAACTACATGCTGAACTATGGCCAGCCGCCCCTCTTCAACCCCCAGGCGAAGTTCATCCAGATCGACATCCAGCCCGAGGAGATCGGCCGCAACCGCAACATCGACGTGGGCATCCAGGGGGATGCAAAGGCGGTGCTGGGCCAGCTCATCGAGGAGCTGCGGGGCAACACACGCGAGGGCCAGCACGCTGGCTGGATCAGAGAGTGTCAGGACTACATGCGCCGCCGCCGGGAGGAGATGGCAACCGATGCCACGTCGGACGCGGTGCCCATCCATCCGGCCAGGCTCTGCAATGAGATCTCAGGCGTGCTACGGCGGGACGCTAACGTCATCATGGACGGCGGCGAGATCACCGTCTTCGGGCCGCAGTACCTGCGGGTGCACCAGCCTGGCCACTGGATGGATAACGGCCCCTTCGGCTGCCTCGGCCCCGGCACCAGCTTCGCCATCGCCGCCAAGCTGGCCAGGCCCCAGGAGCAGGTGCTGCTCCTCAGCGGCGACGGCGCCTTCGGCTTCAACGCCATGGAGTTCGACACCGCCGCTCGCCACCACGTCCCCTTCGTCTGCGTGGTGGGCGACAACGGCGTCTGGGCCATGGAGACCCACCCCCAGGAGGCCCTGTATGGCAAAGAGCGCATGATCGGGGGCACCATGGGCGTGCGGGACTACCACAAGATGGTGGAGGCCATGGGTGGCTACGGCGAGTACGTGGAGCGGCCGCAGGACATCCGGCCCGCCCTGGAGCGGGCCTTCGCCTCGGGCAAACCGGCCTGCGTCAATGTGGCCACCGATCCCGCCGCCGCGCCCGGCCGGCGGCGCGGCGCACGGCCCGCTGTCGCAGCCGCCGCCACGGCCTAGCTGCTGACTCGGAGCAGCCTCTCCTTTCCCAGAGAGCGCTGCATAGCAGCGAGCGTCCTGACTGCTGACGCCAGCAGCATGACAGCCGCCGTTCCTTGAGCTCAACTTAGGAACGGCGGCTGCGTTTCCGACCGTTCAGGCAGCGCCGTGGTGAGTTGTTCAGCGGTCTCTCCCCCGGGGACCGTTTAGTAACTCCGCGCTGCAGGCTGAAGCCTGCAGCATAGCCGATCCGAATGCCTCAGGTTTGAGCCTGAGGTGGCGGTTTGATAAACACCCTCTCCTCGCACCAACGCCTTGACACCCAGGGGCTCAGTGCTATAGTGGGCACCGATATGTCCTGTAGGATTTGCTTTAAGGTCACAGGACAGCCATCGGTTTATTGTAGTCTGTTGCCGGACCAAGCAATGCCTATTGCAAGCAGGAGGTGCTAGAGGGAGCAGATTGAACAGAGGAGTGGCCTCGCAGAGTGAGACCTTCCGTATGACAAAGGAGAAGTTTGTGAAGGCACAGACGGAGTTTCCCTCAGGGCTGGCGTTACTCGCTGCAGGCGTGACCTTCGCTGTGACCGTCGGTTGCGGGACGCCTGCGCAACCTGCTCCTTCCGATGGGCAGCCCCAGGCTGTGCAGGCAGTCAAGCGGGGTGGAGTGCTCGTAATCCCCATCGGCTCCGCGGCAGACCCGCCCAGCTTCGATCTCCACCAAGAGTCCACATCCGCCACCTCCTCCACCGCTGGCCCCCTCTACGACAATCTCATCGTCCTGGATCCCCTTAGACCCAGCGAGATTGTGCCGGACCTCGCAGAGCGGTGGGAACTCTCGCCAGACGGCAAGACCTACACCTTCTCCCTCCACAAGAACGTCAAGTTCCACAACGGGAACCCGCTCGCCGCCGCCGATGTGAAGTTTACTCTGGAACGAGTGAAAGACCCCCCTTCCGGTGTGCGCAGCCCCCGCCGCACGGCTTTCGATGCCGTGACCAGCATCGAGACCCCCAACGATTACACCGTCAAGCTGAACCTCAAACGCCCTAGCCCGTCGCTACTGATCAACCTTGCCCAGGGCTGGATGGGTATCTACGACAAGGAGTGGGTGGAGGCCAGGGGCCAGGACGCGCCCAAGAAGGAGACGATGGGTACAGGCCCCTACAAGCTGAAGGAGTACCTCCGGGGCACCAGTGTGGAGGTGGAGCGTAACGCCAGCTATTGGGTAGAGGGCAAGCCCTACCTGGATGGCGTCAAGTTCCTGATCATCCCGGACGCCGGAACCCGGCTCGCCGCCCTGCGCACGGGCCAGCTCATGATGCTGGACGTAAGCGCCATCGAGCTGCGGAGCCTGGAGCAGGAGATGGGCGACAAGCTCACGATCCAGCGGGGAGTTAATCTGGGCTTCAACTCGTTGTCGGTGAACGTCAAGAGAAAGCCCTTCGATGACCCGCGGGTGCGGGAGGCCGTCAACATCGCCATTGACCGTCACGGCGCCGTCCAGGTGCTGGCCCAGGGTGACGGCGAGGCCGGCGGCTACATGATGCCCGGAGGTATCTGGAGCCTGCCTCAGGAGGAGCTGCAGAAGCTGTCCGGCTATGGCAAAGACAAGGCTACAGACCTGGAGAGAGCGAAGAAGCTGTTGGCGGAGGCGGGCTATGCCGCCGGCTTCGATGCCCGCATCAACACCCGCAACCTCCAGGGCTACGTGGACCTCTCCGTGTTCCTCATAGACCAGTTGAAGAAGGTCGGGCTCAATGTGGACGCCAAGTTTTACGAGACAGCCCAGGCCTACGATCTGGCGGAGAAGGGCGACTTTGATCTCCTTCCCTGGACCCACAGCGCCGGGCTGGACGACCCCGACTCCATCTACGGCGAGTTCTATACGTGCAGTGCGCCCCGCAACTGGGGCCGCCTGTGCAGCGCCGAGGTGGATGCGCTCTTCGAAAGGCAGTCTCAGGAGGTGGACCCCGTAAAGCGCAAGGCGCTGATGCTGGAGTTGGAACGGAAAGCCATCCCCACCGCTTCCCGCATCATTACCCACTGGAGCAGGTTCCGTAACGTCTCCTGGAGCTACATCAAGAACTGGGTGCGTCATCCCAACACCGACAACAACTACCGCTATCGGGACCTGTGGCTGGATCGGTAACACAAGGTGGGCGCCGGGGTGAGCAAGGCCTCCGTGCTCGGCGCTCCGGCGCCGCAGCCGTTCAAGAGGGAGAAGGTACAGCATGAACGGACTCTTATCGCAGCGTGTAGCGCTCCTGGCGGGGATAGCCATAGGTGGCCTCCTTGCAGGAGCGGCCTGTGCGCCCCAGCCCAGCCCCTCGGCGGGCGGGGCCGCGCCGCCAACGGACCAGCCGCGTCGGGGTGGCGTCCTCGCCCTCACCACCGACAACGACCCGCCCAGCTTCGACTTGCACCAGGAGTCCACCACAGGCATGCAGCACATTACCGCTCCTGCCTATGATGGGCTGGTGATGTACGACCCTATGGACCCCAAGAGCATCGTGCCGGACCTTGCAGAGCGCTGGGAGCTGACGCCGGATGGCAGGACCTACACCTTCTCCCTCCGCAAAGGTGTGAAGTTCCACAACGGCAATCCCTTCACGGCCCAGGACGTTAAGTTCAGCCTGGACAGGATGCGGGACCCGCCCCAGGGCGTGCGCAGCCCTCGCCGCGGCGTGTTTGAAGCCGTGGAGAAGGTCGAGATGGTCGACGACTACGCCGTCAAAGTCCAATTAAAGCGGCCCAATTCTTCTCTCCTTGCCAACCTGGCCATGGGCTGGATGGGGATGTATGACAAAGAGTGGGTCGAGTCCAAGGGGCAGGACGCGCCCAAGAAAGAGGTGATGGGCACCGGGCCCTTCAAACTCAAGAGTTTCACCCCCGGCATTGCGACTGAGGTTGAGCGTAATCCCGACTACTGGATGCCGCAGCGGCCCTATCTGGATGGAGTCAAGAAGTTCACCATCGCCGATAAGGGCACTCGGGTTGCGGCGCTTCGCTCCGGGCAAATCCATATGCTGGCCCTCTCTGCGGATGATGCCGACGCCCAGAAGGACCTGGCAAACCAGCTCACTATCCAGCGGCTGGGAGGGTTTAGCTTCAGCACCATCAACCTGAACTCGACCCGCAAGCCTTTTGACGACGCCAAGGTGCGCCAGGCGGTAATGATGGCCATCGACCGGCGTGCTGCGCTCCAGATCCTGTCCCAGGGTGATGCGGACCTCGGCGGCTATCTGCCCCCCTCAGGCCAGTGGGCGCTACCGGAGGCGGACCTGATAAAGCTGCCAGGCTATGCCAAAGACAAGGCGGCCGAACTGGCCCAGGCCAAGAAGCTCCTGGACGAGGCAGGCTATGGCGCCGGCTTCTCTGTGACCATCACCTCGGAGGCCGCTCACGAGGACCTGGATACCTTTGTGGTGGACCAGCTCAGCAAGATCGGCATCAAGGTCGAGGTGAAAATCCTGGAATCCAGCGTGGCCTACGACGCTGCTGCCAAGAAAGACTTCCTGATGTTGCCCTGGGGCCACGCGGTAACCCTGGATGACCCGGACGCCATCTACGCCGAGTTCTACACCTGCAATGCCGCGCGCAACTACTCCGGCATCTGCTCGAAAGAGGCGGACGAGCTTTTCCTGAAGCAGTCCCAGACCGTTGACCCGGTGGAGCGCAAGAAGCTGGTCCAGGAGCTGGAGAAGAAAGCGGTGCCACTGGCCGGCAAGATCGTCCTCCAGTGGAGTCGTATCCGGCACGGCCAGTGGAATTTCGTGCGCAACTACATCAAGCATCCCAGCAGCTATTCCAACCAGAAGCAACGGGACGCGTGGCTTAGTCAGTAGCAGGATGCGATGCAAAGGGGGCCTCGCTTCTGAGGCCCTTTTTGTTGACGCCATACAGGCTGCCGCAGGATCACGCGGCGTCGTCCGAAGCTGCTTGACATCCCTCCTCTCAGGATGCAGAGTAATGCCCATCTAAGTATTCGTTGCTCTGAGAGCAGGAGGCGCAAGCCATGAACATACAGGTTATGGTGCTGGTGGGCACCAGGAAGGGCGCCTTTGTAGCGGAGAGCGACGCGGCCCGCCGCCGCTGGCAGGTGCGGGGCCCCTACCTGGCGGGGCAGAATGTCATGCACATGAGCTACGATCCCCGCACCGGGATCCTCTTTGCGGCGGCCTGGGACTGGTGGTTCGGGTCCAGGGTGTACCGCAGCACCGACTTCGGCCGCACATGGGAGGAGCCTGCCGCGGGCCCGGCCTTCCCTGCCGACTCCGGCGAGAAGCTGGAAAAGGTGTGGCACGTGGAGCCAGGCCGGCCGCAGGAGCCGGGCGTGGTCTACGCGGGCGTAGAGCCCGCCGCGCTCTTCAAGAGCACCGACGACGGCCAGACCTGGCAACTGGTGGAGTCCCTCCACAGCCATCCATCACGTAAGGAGTGGCAGCCCAGCGCCGGCGGCCTGGCCCTCCACTCGGTGGTGCTGGACCCCCTGGACACCAAGAAGATAGGCGCGGGCGTCTCCGCGGGCGGCTACTTCCGCACCCTGGATGGAGCCAAGACCTGGCATGCCGCTAACAAGGGCGTGCGGGCCAACTTCATGCCGGACCAGCCCCCGGTCTACCCGGAGGTGGGCCAGTGCGTGCACCACGTGGCTATGGCAGCGGGTAAGCCGGACCGGGTCTACCAGCAGAACCACTGCGGCGTCTATCGTAGTGACGACGGCGGAGCGAGCTGGAGGGAGATCACCGGAGAGCTGCCCTCGGACTGGGGACACGCCATGGTGGCCCACCCCTTCGATCCGGATACCGTATACGTCTGCCTGGGCGTCAGCGGCTACCAGCACTGGATGCCCAGGGCACGGATGGCGGTGTACCGCACCCGGGACGGCGGCCAGAGCTGGCAAGCCCTCACCAAGGGGCTTCCTCAGCGCAAGGCCTACCTGAACCTCATGCGCGAGGGGCTGGCCGCAGATACCCTTGATTCACCGGGCGTCTATGCCGGCGCCAACACCGGCCAGCTCTACCACAGCCCAGACGAGGGCGAGACCTGGCGGGCCATACCGGCCCTCTTTCCGCCCATTAACAGCGTGGGGGCGATTACCCGGTAGGCATTGGGGCAGGCCTGCCCGCCGCAGGCAGGCTGCCAGCTCGAAGCGACGGGGCGCCCGCGCACGGCGCGCTGGTGGCTCGTGCCCCTGGCGTGGCCACCAGAGGGGTAAGATGGAGATGAGTAGCAGGCCCGCGGTAGGCGGGCCGGGGTAAAGGTGCTCCATGCCCTTTGATATCGGCATCCCCGAGCTCCTGGTAGTATTCGTGGTGGTGCTCATGGTCTTCGGGCCGGAGCGTCTCCCGGAGTTGGCCCGGAGCTTGGGTGGCATGGTGCGAGACCTCCGGAAGACGGCGGCAGACCTGACCCGGGACTTCACGGCTGAGATGGATGGTAGCGGGGCGGCTGGAGGCCCCAGAGCCGTCTGCGCGACCTGCGGCGGTCTGAACGCAGTGGGCCAAGCCTACTGCGGCCACTGTAGCGCAAAGCTATAGCTGCAAAGGCGCCTTAGAACCTCAACCGGATCTCGTGGCTCTTCCCGTCCTCTACCTCAATCACGTAGACTTCGCTTCCTGGCAGCGCCGCTGACGCGGGGAGCCGCTCCCCATCCAGGGTCACGCTGAAGGCCCTGGGCGCGTAGACCCACAGCCGGCCGTAGTCCACGGGGCCGGGTAACAGGGTGATCACCAGGTCGTCCTCCTCCAGGGCTGCAGACCATGCCCGGTCTCCCCAGAGTACGCCGGGCTCCCAGCGGACCACCTGGAGCTTGAAGGAGCCAGGGGCCACTGTTGCGCTGAGCCTGGAGCTGATCCCCCGTGCCACGCGGGTTTCCGGGTCAAACACCACGGCTTCGGACACGGGAGGCATACCGTGGGCTTCCAGGTCCACGATCATGGCCTGGGCCTGCCCGCTGGTGTTGAGGAGACCCAGGTAGATGGTGCTGTCCACCGTGGTCGAGAACTCCCTGGGCGGCACGCCGGGGCCATAGACGGAGGTGCCAGCGAAGGGCGTGAGCGCGTTGAGGTATTCCCGGTAGCGTCGTTCCACGTCGTCGGGGGTGAAGAACAGGTCCACGCTCATGACCACCTGGCGCTGCAGGGCCACCGCGGCCGCCAGCCACCGGAGGTGCTCGGAGACCACCTCGTCACCCCCGTAGATAAACCCCACGTGGGACCGGCGGCCCAGGAGCTGCTCCTGCAGAATAGCGAAGGTGATGTGCTCCACCAGGCCGCCGAAGGGGTAGGGATTGGAGAAGGCAGGGAACTCGTCGCCGAAGCGCCAGGAATGGGCGTATCGGCGCGCCAGGGGCGGAGCCGCCCACGCGCCCTCGATCCAGACCTCCGGCTTGACCCAGGTGGCGGCATCCCAGACAAAGCGGTAGACCTCCATAGTCTGGGCCACCAGATGCCGATCGGTGTCCGTGGCGGTAGCAGCATCCAGCAGTGGGGCGCCCCGCCGCCCGATAAGCCCCACCATGTCCAGGAGGATCCCGTCCGCATCAAACTCCACCAGGTAGCGGTAGATCAAGCCCGCCAGATACTCACGTAGCTGCGGGTGGGAGAAATCGTAGACGTAGCTGGCCCCCTCGGCATCCTGCTCGACGAGCACCAGCCAGTCCAGGTGATCCCGGACGAAGCCCTGGAGCACGACCCACCAGTTTCCCTGAGAGGGCCTGGTGTCCACCCAGGGCGCCGAGCCGTAGAGCACGACGCCGACGCCCCGTTCATGGGCGTAGTCCACCAGGGCCCGCATGCCGGAGGGGAACTTCTCCACGTCCACCAGCCCCATCTCGCCATCGGGGTGGGCGCCCGCGTAGTACCAGCCGGCGTCCACCACTACCTGCCAGGGGCCCAGATCGCCATAGCGCCCGGCCAGGGTGTCGATCTGGGCGCGGATCAGCTCCTCGTCAATCTCCCCGTAGTAGACGTACCAGGAACCCCACTGGTGGCGGAAGGCGGCAGGCACCGGCGGAGCGGGCGTCACCACGTCCAGCGCAGCTCGATAGGGCGCGAACGCAGCGGCGAGGTCGCGCGTCTCAGTGAAGCCAAGAAAGAAGCGGGGGGACACGGTGTAGCTACCCAGCCTGGGGCTGGCGGTCAGCTCCACCTGGAAGGCGCCCCGGCCAGGGAAGGACACCCGTGCCTCCGCCCGGCCGGGCGTTTCGTCCAGGACGCCGAGGATAACGCCCCTGGCGCCACCCTGCTCCCGGAGGAGCAGGGGCGTGCCCTGAGGCAGGGGCAGCAGCAGCGGGCCCTGGCCGGCGCGCAGGCCGCCCTGGACAGGCCCGGTGCTCTGGATACTCACGTACTCCACCGGCCCATCGGCAGGGAACCCGCCCTGGCCCACAGGCGAGAGCAGAAAGCGCTCCACGGCGAGCACTCCAGTGATGGTCTGGGTGTGCACCTGGTAGTGCAGCGCAGGAGCGTCCTGGGCCACCGTGACCTCCAGGGTAACCTCCATGCTCCCATCCAGGGTGACAAAGGCCGCGCGCAGTTGTTGCGCCAGGCCCAGGACCTCGTCCTCCGCCGGCTCACTGGCCGGCACGCTGTCGGGAGCAAGGCGAAAGTCCGCCGGGAACTGATAGGTCTTCCCCCCGACCATGCGCAGGGTGGTGCGCAGGCCCTCGGCCAAGCGCCGGCGACCCTCCTCGCCCCAAAGGGAGAGGACGCCGGGCGTGCCCGACAGGCCCAGCACGGCGGAGACCGGCAGCCCTGGTGCGCCCAAGGCGTCCACGGGAACGCTGGGCGGGGGAGGCTCTTCCTCGGGTGGGAGGGGGCCCTGGGTGGGCGAGCACGGCAACAGCAGGAGCGCGAGGGCCAGCGCCCATAGGGCGTGGCCGGCGCGGGGCTCTCGCCTCGCCGCAGGGGCCTTCTGCCAACCCGGGGTCGCTGTGGTGTCTGTCAAGGTCGGGCTTCAGGGTGGTGCTGTGGGTCTGGACCGAGGTCGCCGCGCGCTGGCGGAGTAACCCTACCAGTGTACATCGAATTGCCCCCGCTGCGGCGGGCAGCCCACCCACCGCCTCATGGTAATAACGTACAAGGTAGGGAACGGTTTAGCCGCAAGATGTTTGCGGGATACCTTACCATGGTGACGTTCCAGACCCATAGCCACGGGTGGTTCGACCATGCCCTCCCTCTCGTTTGGAGATGCTCTACAGAGGTTCGAGCCACCCCTCGCTTTCCTCCTGATCTTACATATTTCATATAGAATAGCGCCCACAAGCTCTTGACAAATCCCCAAATATAGTGTTACGGTACTGCCACGCCACAAGATGTGGCATAGGGGGGGTCTGTCCTTACGTCGTGGGCTGTCGGGAACGCCCGGCGGTAGCCGACATGAGCAGCGTGATGCAGGAGGAGACCGGCGGTGAGGTGCCCCTACTGCCAGCACCCCGACTCCAAGGTCATCGACTCCCGGGACGTGGAAGCGGGCATCCGGCGGAGACGGGAGTGCCTCAACTGCCAGTCCCGCTTCACCACCTACGAGCGCATCGAGGCGCAGGCGCTCTACGTCATCAAGAAGGACGGCCGACGGGAGGAGTTCGACCGCAGCAAGCTCCTGGCAGGGGTACGGACAGCCTGCGCCAAGCGTCCGCTGCCCACAGGGACAGTGGACCGGCTGGTCAACGAGGTGGAGGCCGAGCTGCACCGCCTGGGGCGGGCAGAGGTGGCCAGCGCGCTCATCGGAGAGCTGGTGATGGAGCGGCTCAAAGCCCTGGATCAGATCGCCTACGTGCGCTTCGCCAGCGTCTACCGGGAGTTCACGGACCTGGAGTCGCTACGGCGGGAGGTGGAGACCCTGGCAGCGGGCCGGGAGAGCGGCAGACCCCCGGCCACCCAGCTCCCGCTGCTGCCCGAGGAGCCGAGGGGTCGGGGGCGCCGGGGAAGGCGGCCTAGAAACCAGACGAGCTAAGGCACACCAGATGACCACTCTAGCTGCTCAGCTTGAGGCAGCGCCAGGGACGGCGGAGCAGGCGCGATGTTGCCCGACCCTACTGGGCACCACGGCTTAGAATGTCGGACGAGCCTTCCAGCACATAGCTGGTGCCCTAAGGAGGACTTGTTATGCTGATAGACTTCGAGGTAGACCTGACTCTGGGCTGCAACCGGGACGAGTATGGGCGCGTCTTCCGCATGCCCCGGGTGGATGCCCGAGAGGACCGGAAGGTGCGTTGCCCCCGCTGCCATGGCGTGGCGGAGCTCCACTTCCACCATGGCCCCGACGGCAAACTGGACCAAGTGGCTACCGACTCCGACCATTTCGTCCTCCGGCGGGCGCCCGCCTTCCAGCTAATTCCATAGGAGGTTGCCATGCCCTCCCGATACGCTGACGAAGAGAACCCCCAGGGCGGCATACCTCAGGACGAGCCCGCCCCCGAGAGCCGCGGGGACGCCGGTCTGCCGGAGGCCACCGCGCACCAGGAAACCGATGCCGCGTCCCAGGCCCAGGAAGCCGCCCTGGCCCGAGCCCAGGAAGCCACCCGCTGGTCGGAGCCACACGTGAGCTCCCAACGGATGTTCCGGGACATCTTCAACAGCGGCGGTAAGAGCGCACAGGAGCTGGAGCAGCTCCTGCTGGCCTTCTCGGTCAACACGGAATGGGTACAATACTGGGAAAAGGAGGGCTTCCTGACCGAGGTGGTCAGCGGCCAGGAGCGGCATATCGCGCTCTCCAGAAGGGCGGTGCTAGAGCTAGAGCTCGGCTAAGCCAGCCCCGGAGGGCCGGCGCTACCGGCCCAACGGGGCTTTTTGTCCCCTTGCGCTGATCCCATTCACTATGCATCAACCCGCCCCCGGGCAGAGGGAGGACGACCTTGACAACCAACGCTAACGGCAACGGCCGGAAACATACATCCGTGCGAGCAGCCCACCTGCCTGTCCGGCAGGCAGGCCTGGCCCCCGTCGCCCAGAGCGATCCCGCTCCGGCGGCGGCGCCCGCCACCTGGTCAGTGGCCGACGTGGCAGCGCGCCTGAGCATCTTCGGCGCTTCGGCCGTGGCCCGGCTGGAGGAGGAGATCGGCGCCCTGCGGGAGGGCCGCGCCTTCCGCGCCGCCCCTGTGCCCGCCACGACGGGCGTGCCAGGCACTGTCATCCCCAGGGCGCCCACCCGGCTCAGGGGCATACCGAGGCTCACGCCCCAGGCGGTGACGGTGCTGGAAAAGCGCTATATGAAAAAGGACCTCCACGGCCGGGTGGTGGAGACACCCGACGAGATGTTCCGCCGGGTGGCCTGGAACCTGGCCCAGGCGGAGCTCCTCTACAACCCCCAGGCCGACGCGGCCGCCTGGGCCGAGGAGTTCTACCAGATCATGGCCAACCTGGAGTTCCTTCCCAACTCGCCCGCCCTGGCCAACGCGGGCCGGGAGCTGCAGCAGCTCTCCGCCTGCTTCGTGCTGCCGGTGGAGGACTCCCTGGACAAGATCTTCGACTCGGTGAAGCACGCGGCCCTCATCCACAAAACCGGCGGCGGCACCGGCTTCGCCTTTGGTCGGCTGCGCCCCGCCAACGACATCGTCCAGTCCACCGGCCAGGTGGCCAGCGGCCCCGTCTCCTTCATGAAGGTCTTCGACGCCGCCACCGAGGCCATCAAGCAGGGCGGCATGCGCCGGGGCGCCAACATGGGCATCCTCTCCGTGACCCACCCGGACATCCAGGAGTTCATCACCTGCAAGGCCGACATGGTCTCCGTCACCAACTTCAACATCTCCGTGACCGTGACCGAGGAGTTCATGCGAGCGGTGGAGGAAGACCGCACCTACGACCTCACCAACCCCCGCACCGGGCAGGTGTCCGGGCAGTTCCGGGCGCGAGAGGTCTTTCAGCAGATGGTGGAGAACGCCTGGAAGAACGGCGACCCCGGCATCGTCTTCATTGACCGGGTGAACCGGGACCATCCCTGCCCCCACATCGCGCCCGTGGAGAGCACCAACCCCTGCGGCGAGCAGCCCCTGATGCCCTACGAGTCCTGCAACCTGGGCTCACTGAACCTCTCCAAGATGGTGCGCTCCAATAGCGCCGGACAAAGTCCCGCCGACCGTGTGGACTGGGAGCGCCTGGCGGCCGTCACCCGGCTGGCCACCCGCTTCCTGGACAACGTCATCGACATGAACAAGTACGTGGTGCCCGAGATCGAGGTGATGACCAAGGCCACCCGCAAGATCGGCCTGGGGGTCATGGGCTGGGCCGACCTGCTGCTGCAACTGGGCGTGCCCTACGACTCCGAGGAGGCGCTGCGCCTGGCCGAGGCGGTGATGGACTTCATCAACCGGGGAGCCAATGAGGCCTCCGTTGAGCTGGCCGGGGAGCGGGGCGTCTTCCCCACCTGGGAGGGCAGCATCTACGACTACCCCGGCGGCCCCCGGTACCGCAACTCCACTCGCACTACCATTGCGCCCACCGGCACCATCTCCCTCATCGCCGGGGCCTCCAGCGGCGTGGAGCCGGTCTTCGCCCTCAGCTTCATGCACCACGGCCTGGAGGGGGCCATCAAAGAGCGCTTCGTCAACCCCTTCTTCGAGGCCGCGGCCCGGGGGCAGGGCTTTTACTCCGAGGAGCTGATGGACGAGGTGGCGGCCCACGGGAGCTGCCACGACGTGGCCGGCGTGCCGGAGGAGGCGCAGCGGGTCTTCGTGACGGCCCACGACATCACCCCGGAGTGGCACGTGCGGATGCAGGCGGCCTTCCAGCGCTACACCGACAACGCGGTGAGCAAGACCATCAACTTCCCGGCCCACGCCACGGTGGACGACGTGTGGAACGCCTACATGCTGGCCTATCGGGAGGGCTGCAAGGGCATCACCATCTACCGGGACTCCAGCCGGGCCGGCCAGGTGCTCACCGCGGGCAACGCGCCCGCCCCGGCACAGCCCGCTCCGGCGCCGGTGGCCCACTGGCAGGAGGCCGTGGCGCCCCGGCCCGACGTGCTCGACTCCAAGACCATCAAGCAGCCCACGCCCTTCGGCAACCTCTACGTCACGGTGAGCGAGGTCTCGCCGGGGGAGCCCTTCGAGGTCTTCGCCACCATCGGCAAGGCGGGGTCGGACATCCAGGCCATGACCGAGGCGGCCTGCCGGGCCATCTCCCAGCTCCTGCGCCTCTCCGCGCCCCTCCCCCGGCGGGAGCGGCTGCTCCTGATCATCGAGCAGTTCGAGGGGATCGGCGGCTACGCCACCTTCGGCTTCGGCAACGGGAGGGTGCGCTCCATCCCCGACGCCATCGCCAAGGCCCTGCGGCGCTACCTGGGCGTGGAGGTCGAGACGCCGCCGCCCACGGAGCACAAGGCCCTGGCCGAGCCGCGTCCTGAGCCTGTCGAAGGGCTGGCCGCCACCATCGAGAAGCCATCCGCCCGCCCGCTGGGGGCCATCTGCCCCGACTGCGGCCAGGCCGCCGTCTATTACGCCGAGGGCTGCATGACCTGCCAGGAGTGCGGCTGGAGCCAGTGCTAGGATTTCGTTCCCTCTCCCTTGAGGGGAGAGGGACAGGGTGAGGGTGAACAACAAATGCGCCTGCGGCCAGGCTACTGTCTACTACGCCGAGCGCTGAATGACCTACCAGGAGTGTGGCTGGAGCCAGTGCTAGGGAGACAGCTGACAGAACGAGTGGGCTTGTAACGGCCTCAGAAAGGGGGTAAGCAACATGGCAAAGGCTCATGATCGTGCAGCCAGGATCATCGCGCAAAAGCTTGGGGGGACGTATGATCCCTCCTCAAGCCCGGATGTGAAGGGAACCAGGGGTCGGGCCGAGGTAAAAAGCACTGCGGATGAAATACCCACAGCTTTGAGACAATTGGGAGGTGGCTCAGGACCTGCTTACGTAGCCCTACCTACGCAACAACTTCCCACCGCACTAGAGCGACTCCAAGGGTTGAAGACAGGTCTCATGGACTACCGAGGACGAATCGTGAAGCGGTCGACTCGTAAGTCACGGTGAGCATGAGCCAGAGGCTACGGCATCGTGCGAGAGGTGCAAACTGGGTGCGTGACAACTAAAGCAAGCGCTTCCTCTCTCCCTTAGGGAGACTGGCGTGAGGACGATGCAGATACACGGACTCCACCGCCCCAGATTCTTCGCTTCGCTCAGAATGACAACACGGTTCCCTCTCCCTGTGGGAGAGGGCTAGGGTGAGGGTCTGGCAGTGGTGAGAGGGCCTGCCCCCACCCTCTCCTTCCCCCAGGGGGAAGGAGAGTCCTATCCCTTCCACGTCTACCTCTCCCACGCCCACGAGGACTTCCTGCTGGTGGACCGGGTGTGGCGGGTGCTGGACCGCCTGGGACTGCGGGCCTACATGTACGAGCACTTCCCCCATCCGGGGCGGCCGCAGGGCGCAGTGGTGCTCCAGGCCCTGCGGGACTCTCACCACATCGTCGCCTTCCTCACCGAGGCCGGCAACGGCTCCGCCTGGGTGCACCAGGAGCTGGGGGCAGCCATGGCCCTGGGCAAGTACCTGCTGCCCGTGATCCAGGGCAGCGGTGTGCAGCTCTCGGGCTTCGCTGAGCTGCGCCAGCCCGTGCTCTACGAGCCCCGGCATCCGGAGGTGGCCATAGGACGGCTGCTGTGGCTGCTGCGGGTGGACTTCGAGCTCTTCGACGGGGCGCTCTCCGTGCAGTGTCCGAGCTGCCAGGGCCACTTCTCTGTGCCCCTGCCGGCGCTGCACCTGGTGCGCCAGGCCATGGACACTGACCGCCTCCTGGGGCGCTACGGCTGCCCGGGGTGCGCCTCCGCCGTCCACCTCTCGCCCTGGACCTTGGAGCCGGTCAGCGAGCAGATGGCCCTAGGCCGCGCCTGGGCGGAGTAGCCTCAGTGCAGGCCCGCGTGCCGGTCGGGCAGGCCGGGTGACCGGCCCGACAGCACCACAGCCCCGGCGTCGGCGAGAGACCGGGGACGGCCCATGGCCAGCAGGAGAGGCACCGCCCCGAGGGAAAGGGTGCCCAGGAATACCCAGGCCACCTGGTAGCCGCCCGTCACGTCAAAGACCCATCCCGCCAGCACCGGGCCCACCGCGCCGCCGAAGGTGGACACCGCCATGAGCATCCCCTGGATGGCGCCGAAGGACCGGACGCCGAAATACTCCGCCTGGAGCGCGGGGCGCACCGGCACGGTCCCGCCGAAGCCCGGGCTCAGGACGGCCAGCACCAGAGCGGCGGACCAGACGTTCTGCACCAGCGCCAACCCGATGCTCCCCAGGGCCTGCATACCGATGGCTGCGGCCATGACATAGCGCTTGTCGTAGGTGTCCGCCGCAAAACCGAAGCCCAGCCGGCCCACCAGGCTGATGATGGCCAGGGCTGTCATACCCAGGGCCGCCACTTGGTCGGGCATCCCCACGTGCGTGAAGAAGGGTACCAGGTGCACGGTGACGGCGCTGCCGGAGAGGCCGATGAAGGCCAGCGCCAGGGCCAGCATCCAGAAGGAGCGAGTCTTCAGCGCCTCCCGGCCGCTGAAAGATTGCTCAGCCGGCGCTCCCGGCATCAGGTACTCCCCTTGCGCCACACTACCATCCGGAGGGTCTGCTTCAGGGTGTTGGGCTGGCGGATCACCGTCGGGCGCCAGGCCCATGCGGGCCGGCTGATCCACGATGACGTAGGTGAGGGGAAGCCCGGCGGCCAGGATGTACACCCCAGCTACCACCACCGCCGTGCGCCAGTCGAAGGAGAGGATGAGCAGCGCGATGATCGGCACCATCAGGCCGCCCAGGCCGTTGCCCACCGTCATCAGCGCCAGGGCTCTGCCTCGCAGCCGCCGGAACCAGCGGGTGATGGCCATCATCCCCACCAGGCCGCCGCAGGCCCCCATCCCCACGGTGGCCACGATGAAGCCGCCGTAGAACATCCAGATGTTCTGGGTGGCCGCGATGATGAACATGCCCAGGCTCAGGAGGAGCAGGCCCACCCGCATCACCCGTCGCGGCCCGAAGCGGTCCAGCAGCACCCCGATGACGGGCGCCTCCAACCCGCCGACCTCCGCCCGCAGCGAGTACGCAACGGAGGTGGCGGCGCGGCTCCAGCCAAACTCCCGGATGATGGGCTCGAAGAGAGCGCTGAAGCCGAAGAAGAAGGTGCCACCAGCCACGGCCGCCAGAATGCCGCCGGCCGCCACGATGCACCACCCATAAAAAAGGCCCATCCGCTGGGCCAGCCGAGCTACCATGTTCAAATACCTTTGGGCGCCACCCTCCGGCGGGGAAGGGCCCTCTTGGATACCTTAAGTGTACCCCGATTCCCCCGGCAGTGTCACTGCGGGATGCGAACGACCCTCCCTTCACCCCCTCCACCTTTCGCGCTACAATAGCCCCACTAGCTGTGATAGCGGCTGCAGCGCTGCCTGCGGCCCGGAAAGGCGGATGCGATGCCCGATGTCCTGGTGGAGCGCGAGGGCGCAGTCCTCAAGCTCACCCTGAACCGCCCCGAGCGCCTGAACGCCCTGAGCGCGGAGATGCGCCAGGCCCTGGCGCAGACCTTCCTGGACCTGCGAGAAGACCGGGAGACCCGCTGCGTGGTGGTCACCGGCGCCGGCCGGGGCTTCTGCTCCGGCGCCGACACCAGCAACCAGGCCCGCCGGGCGGAGAGCGGCGACGAGGCCTTGGCCGCGCCCTGGCGGCGGCCCCATCCGGAGCGGGACCTGGCGGTGCTCATCCAGCAGTGCGACGTACCCGTCATCGGGGCCATCAACGGCGTGGCCGTGGGCTGGGGTTTCGGCCTCAGCATGATGTGCGACATCCGCTACGCCTCCAGCGAGGCCCGCTTCGCCGCCATCTGGACCAAGCGGGGCCTGCCCGGCGACGGCGCGGCCACCTGGTTTCTGCCCCGGCTGGTGGGGATGTCCACGGCCCTGGAGCTCTTCTTCCGGGGCGATCTCTTCGGCGCCGACGAGGCCCTGCGCATCGGCCTGGTGAGCAGGGTGCTGCCGCCGGAGGAGCTGCTGCCCGCGACCATGGAGCTGGCCCAGAAGGTCTGCGAGGGGCCACCCCTGGTGCACGCCATGAACAAGCGCATGGTCTACAAGCACCTGCACCAGACCCTGGAGGAGGCCGCGGAGCTGGAGTCTGTGGCCCAGGACCGCTTCTACCAGCTGGAGGACTTCCGGGAGGGGATCCGGGCTTACACGGAGAAGCGAGCGCCCCAGTTCCAGGGGCGATAGAGAAGGAGCGCAATGATGGAAGAGACTTTTGAGAGCGTGCTCTTCGAGGCGCGGAAGGACGGCATCGGCATCGTCACCCTCAACCGTCCGGACAAGCTCAACTCCGTCAGTGAGGGGATCAGCAAGGGGCTGGCGCAGGTCATGGAGCGAGTGCGGGACGATCCCCAGGTGCGCTGCCTCGTCATCCGCGGGGCGGGCCGGGCTTTCAGCTCCGGCGGCGACGTCAGCAACTTCCCCGTCGCGGGCCGGGAGGGCGCGGTGCGGCGGCCAGCCTGGCGCCGGCCCCATCCGGAGGCCCAGCACATCCTGGCCATCCGCCAGTCCGAGGTGCCCACCATCGCGGCCATCCACGGCTGGTGCGTGGGCATCGGCATCTCCCTGGCCCTGAGCTGCGACATCCGCATCGCCAGCGAGGACGCCCGTTTCGGCGTGTACCAGACCAAGCGGGCCATCGTGCCCGATGGCAGCCTCTCCTTCCTGCTGCCCCGGGCCATCGGCCTCCAGAACGCCTTCCTCATGACCTACACCGGCGAGGCCTTCACGGCCCAACAGGCCAGGGAGATGGGTCTGGTGTGGCGAGTGGTGCCCCCGGACCGGCTGATGGAGGAGACCCTGTCCCTGGCGGAACGCTTCGTCAAGGGGCCGCCCCTGGCCCAGGGCATCGCCAAACACCTCCACTATCGGGCCATGGAGACGGATCTCCACGACATCAACGAGCTGGAGGGGTTCTACATCGGCCGCCTGTTCCAGACGGAAGACGCCGCGGAGGGCGTCCGTGCCTTCATGGAGAAGCGGGAGCCCGTGTTCAAAGGGCGATAAGCAGACCGCAGTGAGGCAAAAGAGGCCCCGCCGCCCGGCGGGGCCTCGTGCTCTCGCGGTCTCTCGAACGGAAGCGGCGAGGCGCCTTCGAGAACCTCAGGCAACCTCACCGTCTCCGCGCTCAGGCTGGGGAGCTGGCTCGTCGACGGCCCAGCCAGCCCAGGCCCAGGGCGAGGGCGCCCAGGCCCGCTGCACCCGCCATGGGGAGCACTGGCGCGTCATCCCCCGTGCGGGGCATGGCGGCAGGGGCCGGCAGGAGCGCGGCCGGCCGGTTCTGCACCGCCGGGATGGACTTGAGGTAGAGGGCGACGGCGCGGGCGTCGGTATCGCTCAGGAACTGGAACCTATTGTTGATCTGCGTCGCCATAGCGCCACTGAGCGCCGTCCCGTTGGGCCGCCGTCCGAGCTTGATGGCGGTGGCAATCTGCTCCACCGTCCAGTCGCCGATGCCCGTGGCGCGGTCCGGCGTAATGTTGGCCGCCGCCTGCGCGGTTGCCCCAGTGCCCAGGATATTCCCGGCCAGATACTTGCTGGGATCCAGGGTACCCTCGGCTGTCCGGGGCGTGTGGCAGTTGGCGCAGTTGGCCACAGTAATCAGGATTTCACCGCGTCCGGCGCTCTCTCCAGGAGAAGACTTGGGCGAAGGCGCGGAAAAGCGGGGCTGGGCGGGCTCCACCTGGAGTTGGCGCGCCGGGGGCTTATTCTGCACGGCCGGGTTAGAGCGCAGGAAGGCCACCAGGTGCTCCATATCGTCGTCGGCAATGGTGTGCCATCTGGCGTAGGGCATGCCCGGGTACAGGACCTTGCCATCGGGCCGGATGCCGTCCCGAATCGCGCGCACCAGCTCGGCATCAGACCAGCGGCCGATGCCGGTCTCGGCATCAGGCGTGATGTTGGACGCCGGCGCGGTGCCGCCGCCTCCCGGCGCCGTGAGGGTAATACCAAAGGGGGCGCCGGCGGTGCCATCGGCACGCTGGCCGGCGTAGTTCTGGCCGTGGCAGCCCGCGCAGCCCCCCAGGCGGGCCAGATAGCCTCCCTTTGCCGGATCGCCCACGGCCAGGGGCGCGGCCGTGGCCTGCCGTGGCGGCGCCGCCTCCGCCAGGAACGCCAGCCCCGTCAACCCCAGGACTCCCAGGGCGGCCAGAAGGAGTGCTCTTTTCAACATCTTGTCTCCCTTCCCGCGTTTTCTTCCTCTATCCACGGCCCCGAGGTCAGCGCGAACACGTCCCTCTGAGCAAACGCCTTCAGCACGAAGCCCTCTGGCGCAGGAAATTACGGCATAGTATCAAACTCGTAGTTTCTACGCAAGGGGTAGTAATTTGGGGGAGCCTTTGAGGGCAGCATCCTGTGAACCTACGAAGGACGGGGCGCGGCGTGACGCACCCGGCCCACTAGGAAGACGGGCCACGAAGGGGTCAGCCGACAGCGGCCGGCTCAAGTATTCCCTTGTCGTCCGGAGATCGCTGCGCTACCGAAGAAGGGCGTCACGGCAGACCCTTGAGGAAGGCGTAAATGTCCCGCACCTGCTGATCGCTCAGCACCGAAGGGTCGAAGGCAGTCATCATGTTTCTGGGCCGCCGGACCTGGCTCAACACCTCCTGGAACGCGAGAGTAGTGCTGGCGATACGCGGGCCAAAATCGCCGCCGGCGTCAGGGCCGTGGCATCCGGAACAACCCACCGTCAGGAAGAGGGTCCTCCCGGCCCCGGGATCACCGATGGCTACGGCCGGTGGCGGCGCGGGCTCCGGCGGAGGAGCGGCAATCTGGGGAAGGGGAGTCGCCGTGGGTCTTGGCGGCGCAGCAGTCGGTTCCAAGATAGGGGTAGGGGGAGGAGGCGCTGCGAAGGGGATTGAGGTGGGGGTCGCGGTGGCCGTGGGAAGCATCTCCGGCACCACCGCTGCCATGGGCGCCCCGGCCGTAGCGGAGGAGGCGCCGGAGCCAGTGGGGCTGGCCGCTGCCAGGCCGGATGGCGCATCACTGCCGGTGCAGGCCAGGAGCACGATGGCGAAGGGCGCCAGGAGGCACCCAGCACGTGCGCGGCGCGGGCGTGGGGTCATGAAGACACCTCTCCCGTTGTGATGCAGGGTACTTTGCCTTAATACGGAAGAGGTTACAGCACGCCAGGCTGACGCTCACCGGACACGCCGCGCCGCTGTTCTGGCCGCAGGATACGGCGGGCGCTAGCCCGGGGCGCTGGTGGAGCGGGGGTGAGGCAGCCGCAGGACTAGGACATCCATAACCAGCCGGGGATTGGCATTGCGCTCCAGGTGCTGGATGGCCTGCTGGAGGCACCCCAGCGCCTCCCGGGTGGCAGAGGCTTCCCACCGCTGCGTGTAGCGGGCATAGCTGGCCACCTCCTGGGGGTAGGCAAGCCCTTCCCGACACCCGGCCTGCACCAGGAGCAGGTCACGCCACCAGTTCCGCCAGCACTCCAGGGCCTGGAGGGCCCGCTCCCGCTGACCGGTGAAGCCCCCGGTGATGCGGCCCCCCTCCGTCAGACGCAGCGCCGTGTCTCCCTCCAGGATGGCCGTGAGGCGCTCCAGCAACGGGACATCGGCCTCCAGCAGTTGCGGCTCCGCCAGGGCCCGCAGCGCCCGTCCGGGGCATCCCCCGCTGTAGGCTGCCAGCCGCTGCGCGGTCGCGGCAGGCACGCCCCGGTCCTCCTGCAAGAAGCGCAGCAGCTCCGCCCGGGGCACGGGGTGCAGCAGCAGCCGCTGGCAGCGGGAGCGGATGGTGGGCAGCACCTCCTCCTCGGCGGTGGTGGTCAGCACCAGCACCACCTCGGGAGGCGGCTCTTCCAGGGTCTTCAGCAGCGCGTTGGCGGCCTCGTGGCTCAGGCGCTCCGCTTCCCGGATGATGGCCACCCGGCAGCGCCCCTCAAAGGGCTGGAGGTTGAGGCTCCGTTGCAGCTCCCGGATCCGCCCTATGCCCAGCTCCCGTTCCGGCTCCTGGAGGGCCAGCACCGCGACATCGGCATGGAGGCCGCCCAGGATCCGGCGGCACTGGAGGCAGGTCCGGCAGGGAGGATGTTCCCCCTGGCAGTTGAGGGCCGCCGCCAGCGTGGTGGCCAGGGTGGTCTTCCCCACCCCGGCGGGCCCGACCAGGAGGTAGGCCTGGGACAGTCGACCCCGGGCCAGACTTCGCTCCAGGAGGGAGGTGATGGCCTCCTGGCCCAGGATATCCCAGGTCATGGAATGTCCCACTGCATGAGGTCGTCGTAAGTCTCCCGACGCCGGATGAGGCGGGCGGCGCCCTCTTTCACCAGCACCACGGCCGGCCGGGGCGTGACGTTGTAGTTACTGGCCATAGCCAGGCAGTAGGCGCCGGCCGCGGGCAGGGCCAGCAGGTCCCCCGGCCGGAGGCGGGGCAGCCGGATCCCCTCGATGAGGATGTCGCCCGACTCGCAGTACTTACCCGCAATGGTCACGGTCTCATGGGGCGGATCGCTCATGCGATTGGCCACTACGGCTTCGTAGCGGGCCTGGTAGAGGGCAGGGCGGATGTTATCAGCCATGCCGCCGTCCACCGAGACGTACGTGCGTACACCGGGGATCTCCTTGATGGCCCCCACCCGGTAGAGGGCCACGCCGGCCCGGGCCACCAGGGAGCGCCCCGGCTCCAGGATGAGCCGGGGCAGGGGCAGGCCCTGCTCCTGGCAGGCCTGACGCAGTTGCTCCGTGATAACCTGGGCGTAGCTGGACAGGGGGGGAGCCGGCTGCTCCTCCAGGTACTGGACCGCGTAGCCACCGCCGGGGCTGAACTCCTCCAGAGCCAGGCCGTGGCGGTCCCGCATCTGCGCGGCAAAGGCCAGGACACCCCGCAGCGCGTCGGCGTAGGGCTCCACCTGGAAGAGCTGGGACCCTAGGTGCATATGGAGCCCCACCAGCCGCAGGTGGGGCGAGGCCAAGGCCCGGGCCACCGCGTCCTCCGCGGCGCCGTTGACCAGGGTGAAGCCGAACTTGCTGTCTGTGGCGCCGGTGGCGATGTAGGCATGGGTGTGGGGGTCCACTCCGGGGGTCACCCGCACCAGCACGGGCTGGACCAGGCTTCGGCGGCGGCACAGCTCTTCCAGCAGCTCCAGCTCGTACGCGTTGTCCACCACCACCCGACCGATGCCCCAGTCCAGGGCCTGTTCCAGCTCCTGAGGATCTTTGTTGTTGCCGTGGAAGTAGAGGCGCTCCGGGGGCGCACCCGCGGCCCGAGCTACGGCCATCTCACCGCCCGAGACCACGTCGAAGCCCAGCCCTTCCTGGGCGAAGAGCCGGGCCAGGGCCTGGTTGATGAAGGCCTTGGCGGCATACAGCACCGTCACCTGGGGATAGCGCGCGCCGAACTCGCCCCGATACTCCCGGGCTTTGCTGCGCAGGGTGGCCTCGTCAAAGACATAAAGGGGCGTGCCGAAGGAGGCCCCCAGGTGGGCCACGTCGCAGCCGCCCAGCACCAGGTGATCCTGGGAGTTGACGCCGGCGGTCTGGGGGAAGAGGGCGCCCGAGGTCACGAGGGTGGCGGCCATGGAGCCTCCTGAGAAGGGTGGGGCAGAGCCCCTTTGCAGCGATTATAGCGCATCCCGTCCGGCGGGGCCGCCTTGACGGGGCGGTGATGAGCGCCTAGCATGCTGGACATGAAGCCGTCGAGGAGAAGACCCCGCCCCCGCTGGAGCGCCGCGACGGTGCGGGCGTTGCGGGACCACCTGGGCCTCACCCAGGAGGAGTTGGCCCAGGAGCTGGGCACCCGCCAGCAGACCATCAGCGAGTGGGAGCGAGGGATCTACCAGCCCAGGGGCGCCGCGGCCACCCTGCTGACCCTGGTGGCGGAGCGGGCCGCCTTTCCCTACGCCCCGCAATCAGCCGCCGCCGACCAGGAGCCACCGGCGGACTAGCCACAGCCTGCCTCGAAGAACCCTTGCGATCTTACACGGAACCGTGTACAATCGCATCCATGGGAGGAGCTGAGAGAAGGAGAGCATCCCGGGAAGCGGCCCTGGCCCGGGCCTGGGGCGCCCTCGCGGGGAGCGGCCGGGAGCTGGTGACCCAAGAAGGGGAACGGCTGGGGGTGGTCTCCCCCGGGGTGGCCGGCGCCGGACCCGGCCCCGATTTTCGCCGGGCCATCCTCCGCACCCAGCGGGGCCGAGTGGTGCGGGGCGACGTAGAGGTGCACCGGGCCAGCGGCGCCTGGCGGAGCCACGGCCATGGAGAAGACCCCCGCTACGCCCGGGTGGTGCTCCATGTGGTGGCCCTGGACGACGGAGCGCGGACCACGGAGCTGCCGGGGGGCGGGCGGGCGCCGGTCTTGGTGCTCCCAGGCCAGCCGGAGCCGTCGCCGGGCTCCGTGGCGCACCCCTGCGGGAGTTGCGGGGCCGGGGACAGGGGGCGGCTACTCCGATCCCTGGAGGAGCAGGGGCTGCTTCGGTTCCGCCGCCGTGGGCGGGCGCTGCTGCGCCGACTGCAGCGGGAAGACCCCGACCAACTCCTCTACCGGGAGCTGATGGAGGGCCTGGGCTACCCCCACAACCGGCGCCCCTTCCGCCGCCTGGCGGAGGCCCTTCCCTGGCGCTCCCTGGGGCGGCTGGCCGCCAGCCTTCCTGCTCGCCAGCAGGCGCCCGTGCTCCAGGCCGCCTTGCTGGGCGCGGCGGGCTTCCTGTCGCAGGCGTCCGATGGCTGGAAGCAGGTCCTCCTGCCGCCGGACCTCCTGGGGGACCTGCGCGCGCTGGGCCCCGAGCCGCGCTACGGGTCGCCGTGGCCTCCGAACTGCTGGAACCTGGCGGGGATCCGGCCCCAGGCCCATCCCGCCCTGCGCCTGGTCGGCGTCGGCGCGCTCTGCGCCCGCTGGCTGGCCGGCGGGCCCTGGCAACCCCTGCTGGAGCTGGCGGCCAGCCTGGATCCCGGGGGGCCGGCGGGGCCTCTGCGGCACCACCTCGCGGTCCCTGCGGCAGAGGCGGGTCGAGGGATCCCCTGGGCGCCCATCGGGCCGAGCAAGGCGGATGTCCTGGCGGTGAACGTGGCCCTGCCCCTGCTGTGGGCCTGGGCGCTGCTCCAGGGGGACGGGCTCCTCGCGCAGCGAGCGGAGGAGGTCTACCAGCGCTATTCCGGCCTGGAGGCAGACACCGTGGTGCGTCGGCTCGCCGCTGGGCTGGGGCTACGGCGGATCCGCCTCAGCGCGTGCCAGCAGCAGGGGCTGCACCACCTCTTCCGGCGCTACTGCCTGCGGGCGCTCCAGGCCCGGTGCCCCCTGCGAGACGCCCGAGAGCAGGAGCTAGCCCAGGCGGAGGCTGGGATGGACGTCCAGGTCCCAGGGCGCCCGCTCCCCGGCGCGCCAGCGGAAGAAACCGGCGGCCGCGATCATGGCGCCGTTGTCGGTGCAGAGGCTCACCGGCGGCACCCGCACCGGCACCGGCGACCGGGTGGCCACGGCGTCCCGCAGCAGCAGGTTGGCGGCCACGCCACCGCCCAGTAGCAGCTCCCTGGCGCCGGTCGCTCGGGCCGCCTCCGCCGCCTTCGCGGCCAGCACGTCCACCACGGCCTCCTGGAAGGCCGCCGCCACCTCCGGCACCGGGAGGGCCGCTCCTCCGGCCTCCAGCTTCTGCACCAGGTGCAGGGCGGCGGTCTTCAGCCCACTGAAACTGAAGTCGTCGGTGCCCGGCAGCCAGGCTCGGGGCAGCCGGAGGTCGCCGGCCGAGGCGGCCGCGACGCGCTGGATGGCCGGCCCGCCGGGGAACCCCAGGCCCAGGAGCCGGGCCACCTTGTCGAAGGCCTCGCCCGCGGCGTCGTCCCTGGTACCACCCAGTTGCCGGTAGTGGCCATGATCCTCCATGAGAAAGAGCCCCGTATGCCCGCCGGAGACCAGCAGGCACAGGAGGGGGAACCGGGGCGCCGGCGCGTCCAGCCAGGCGCTATAGATGTGCCCTTCCAGGTGGTTGACCGCCACCAGCGGGATGCCCCTGGCCAGGGCCACGGCCTTGGCGAAGTTGAGTCCCACCAGCAGCGAACCCGCGAGGCCTGGGCCGTGAGTCACCGCGATCGCGGCGATCTCCTCCCAGCGAGCGGGGGCTCGGGCCAGGGCCGTCTCCACCACAGTGGCGATGGACAGCAGGTGCTGGCGGGAGGCGACCTCCGGCACGATGCCGCCGTAGCGGGCGTGGATCTCCTCCTGGGAGGCCACCACGTTGGCCAGGAGGCGGTGTCCATCCTCCACCACCGCGGCCGCGGTCTCGTCGCAGGAGGTCTCGATGCCCAGGACCAGCATGGCTAGCTGCGGGGCATGACTGCGGAGTAGAGGCGGGTGTCGGTCACCAGATAGAGGAGGCTCCGCGCCTCATCGGCCCAGAGGTGGTGGATCTGGGGCAACTGGGGCACCGGGAACTGGCGCAGGAACCGGCCGTCCGCCTTATCGAAGACGACGATACGTCTGTTGCCCGCATCGGAGACGTAGATGGACTCGGCGCTGGCGTGGAGGGCCACCGGGTTTAGCAGCGGGCGGTCCAGACCGTCCGGGGAGAAGGGCTGGGCCCGGCCGTTGGAGAACTTAAGCACCTTGCCGGTGCGCAGCAGCAGATAGGTGTCGCCGTCCACCCCCAGGTCCACCGCGTCCCGCAGGTCCATGCTAGGGAGGGTGGCTCGGCGCTCGCTGTCGAAGCCCCGCTCGGTGGCGAGGTACCGCCACACCTGGCTGGCCTTCGGGTCGAGGATATAGAGGCTGCCGGCGAAGCCCGCGGCGGCCTGAAAGCTCGCCCATTCCCCGGTGCCCCGCAAGGGGAGGGTGCGCACCCCCTGGCTGGGGTCAAACTCCAGCAAGCCTCGGCCATCATCCACCGCCAGGAGACTGTCCCTCGGCCAGGCGCCGCCTCGGGGCAGCCACAACAGTCCCGCCAGGTTCCTGCGCGCGCTGCCGGAGGGCTGAACCAGATAGACCGGGGAGGCGCCCGCGCCACCGCCTTGAAGGGCCGGCGTCACCTGGATCACCTGGTCACCGACCTTATCCAGGAGGTAGATAGCCCCACCCGGAGCCACGATATCCCGGAGCAGCGGGGCGCCAGCGGCGGCACCAGTCAGGTCCAGGGGTGTCCTGAAGTCTCGCAGCTCCTGCACCGCATCCAGGCGGGCCAGTGCCTCTCGCACCTGGGCCACCAGCGCCGCGGTCTCCCGGCTGGCCGAGTCCTGGCGCAGGGCAGTCTGGAGCTTGGACAGCGCCTGGTTGAGGAGCTGACGGCTCAGGTCTCTGGTGGCGGCGCCCTGGGCCTGGCCCTGGAGGTCCGTGGCGGCCTGGACCAGGGCCGCGGCCTCGGATCGGGCGGCCTGCTCCGCTCGCTGTAGAAGGCTGGTGACGCCCACCAGGAGACCGCCCAGGATGAACACCCCCAGGAGGCCGGCCAACACCTGGGGTGGCAGAAGCCCTCGGGCATAGCGGCTGACCCAGCGTCGGGGGCCCGCCACGTTCAAGCCAAGAGGCAGCGAGGTGTCCTGCATCAGGTAGGGCTCCGGCAGGGGCACCGGCCCGGTCGCCGTCCGCCACGGCTCCCGCCGGCCATGGGCATAGGGCTCCCCTGAAGAGACGGTCTCCGCCGCGGCCTCCTGGGGCGAACGCTCCGGCCGCGCGGGCTCGGGGGCCACCCAGGGGTTGACGGCCAGCGCGGCGAAGGTAGCGTAGGCGGAAGACCGGCGGTACACCTCCACCATTCCCTCTTCCCAGCCGTGGCGGAAGGCCGCGAAGAGCTCCCGCTCACCTCCAACCTCGGCAAGCGTGGAGGAAGCCACGAGCAGCACCTCGCCTTGGGCCAGGTGGTGGTGGCGCACCCAGACCCGTGGCTCCGCGAGGCCGCCCAGCCCAGAAGCAGGCGAGCCTGGTGCCGGCGCGAGGCGGCGGGTGCTCTCGGGTCCCACCAGATAGGCCAGGGTCGGCCCCGCGTGGGCCAGATAGAGGTCTCCCTGGCGCAGACAGGCGCAGGCCGCCCCAACCGTGCTACGATGCTCTGGCGGCGCGTCCCGATCCTCCAGAAGCAGCCGCTGATGCACCGCGCGCAGCGCCTCTTGGAGCCGCCCCGTGAGGGAGAGGCGGCTGGCCTGGAAGGCCTCCCAAAAGGTCTCGGCCGCGGCCCGCCCCGTCTCCTCTGGTACGGAGCCCAGGGCCTCAATAAGGAGAAAGAGATAGCCGGCATCGCCCTCCTGGTCCAGACGCTGCGCCATGGTGTAGGGGCCGTCCTCTTGGACAGCGCCCTGCAGGCGGCTGAACTGCAGGAACGAAGGTGTCGGCACTGGCGCGCCTCGCGTCACGGAGCGCCGCGGCGGGCAACGGGCGCCCACGCTGGCGGCAGGAAGGCGACGGGGAAGGAAGGCCCTGCTAGCATCCCCTGGAGTAGAGTAGCGGTGCGCAGGCCCACACCCGCATTATACAGATCGGCGGGGGTCGGGACAACGCGCCGCCGGTACAGAAATGGCTGATGCCCTGATCTCGGTGCGGGTGCAACCCGGCGCCCGCCGCAGCGAGCTGGTCGGCTGGCGCGGCGAGACCCTGGTGGTGCGGGTGCGCGCCCCGGCGGTGGAGGGTCGCGCCAATGAAGCGGCGCTTCAGCTCCTGGCCGTGGCGCTGGGGGTGGCCCGAGGCCGGCTGACCATCCTGCGCGGGGCAAACAGCAGGCTCAAAGTGGTGGAAGTCCAAGGATTGGACGGAGAGCAGGCGCGGGAGCGTCTGGCCGCAAGCGGCGCCAGCAACTAGTAGGGATAGGCGAGCTGCGCGACCAGCGAGTTCACCATTTGCAGCAGGAGCATGGCCACCAGAGGGGTGATATCGATCATCCCTATGGTGGGCACGATGCGCCGCAGGGGCGCCAGCATCGGCTCCGTAATCTGAAAGAGCGCCTCGACCAAGGGGTTGTGCCGGGACACCGGGAACCAGGAGAGCAGTGCCCGGGCGACGATGGCTATGGTCAGCACCTGGGTGAAGATGTCCACGAAGCGCAGAAAAAAGATCATTCGTGACTCACCGGCCGCCCCAGGGCCTTGGCCTTCTCGTGGGCCGCTTCCACCGCCCGGATGACGGTCGCCCGCAGGCTCCCTTCCTCCAGGAGCAGCAGGCCCTCAGTGGTGGTGCCGCCGGGGGAGGTGACCATGTTGCGCAGCTCGGCCGGGTGACGCCGGCTCTGGATGGCGTACTGCGCGGAGCCGGCGACGGTCTGGAGCACCAGGAGCTCCGCCATCTCCCGGGACAGACCGATGTGCACGCCGGCGTCGATGAGGGCCTCAACGAAGAGAAAGACGTAGCCGGGGCCACTGCCGCTCAGGGCCGTGGCCATGTCCAGGTACTTTTCCTCGGTGACGTAGATCTCTGCTCCCATGGCGGACAGAATAGTCCGGGCCGCGGTCTTCTGCTCCTCCGTGACCTCCGGCGTGGCCGTCCACACGCTGATGCCCTCCCCGATCTGCGCGGGGGTGTTGGGCATGACCCGCACCACCGAGGAGTGCTTCAGCCCTTGGACCAGGGTCGCCAGGCTGGCCCCCGCGACGATGGACAGGACCAGTTGCCCGGGCCGCAGGGCAGGGCGCAGGTCCGCCAGCACCTCAGGCAGGTTCTGGGGCTTGATCGCCAGGAGCACCGTGTCCGCGGCGCCCAGGGCGTCGTGGCCCTGCTCGGCGCAGGCGACGCCGTAGCTCCGGGCCAGGTAGTCTCGCCGCGGTGGGCTGACCTCCGCCACCATCACCTGGCCCGGGGACGCCAGGCCCCTGGCCAGCAGGCTCTTGAGGATGGCCTCACCCATCACACCACCCCCGATGATGCTGATGCCCTCCACCGACCCCCCTTCCCTATCCTCTGGCTCCGAAGATGGCGCGCCCGACGCGCACGATGGTCGCGCCCTCCTGGACGGCCACCTCGAAGTCGTCGGTCATGCCCATAGAGAGCTCCGGCAGCCCCAGATCCTCCCCCAGCGCTCGCAGCCGCCGGAACACCGGGCGAGCGACTTCGGGGTCGGGTGAGAGAGGGGCGACGGTCATCAGGCCCCGCACCTCAAGCTCCGGCAGGCGCCGCAGCACGCCCACCGCGGCCGGCACCTCCTGCGGCTCAAAGCCAAACTTGCTAGCCTCGCCCGCCACGTTGACCTCCAGCAGCACGGGCACCCTGCGGCCGAGGGCGTGGCGGGCCACGGCCTCTCCTAGACGCACCGAGTCCACGCTCTGGATCACGTCAAAGAGCTGGAGCGCCGCCTTGACCTTGTTGGTCTGAAGGTGCCCCACCATGTGCCAGGTGGGCCGGGGATCCAGGTGGGTCAGGGCCGGCAGCTTCTCCGCGGCCTCCTGCACTCGGTTCTCACCAAAGTGCCGTACACCGGCGGCATGGGCCTGGGCGATGAGCGCCGGCGGGAAGGTCTTGCAGACTGCCACCAGGGTCACTCCGGCAGGGTCTCGGCCTGCCGCGACCGCGGCCCGCCCTATGCGATCCAGCATGTCCCGCAGGTTAGCCTGGATGTCCCCGGGTTTGATCGCCGATGCCTGGGCCTGGGTCATGCTAGCACACCCCGCATAGCTTGCAACCCGTGGGCGGGCAAGGATGGGAGTAGTGGAGGCGCTGGGCCCGCCCCAGCTCCATGCGGAAGAACTTGGTGGGCATCCCTGCGTCCACTACGGACCAGGGGAGGGGTGCGTCCATGGGGAGAGCGTGATCGATATAGGAGTCGACGTCCACGGCGCACTCCTGGGCCGCCCGCTGCCACGCGCCCAGACTGGTCTCCTCGGTGTGGGCCAGCACTTCGCCCAGTCGGTGGTCGCCACGGGAGAGGATGCCCTCCACCCAGTACCACTGGGGGCTATCGGCACGCACCTGGACGCCCCGGGGCTTCAGGCGCGCCCGCAGCAGATTCAGGCGGCGGGTGATGACCGCCGGCGACGTCATAGCCGCCCACTGGAGGGGGGTGAAGGGCTTGGGCACGAACGGGCTGACGTTCAGGGTCACCTGGCTGCCAGGGTGCCGCCGGTCCAGGCGGGCCTTGCAGGCCAGGGCCAGGTCCGCCATGGCGACGATGTCCTCATCGGTCTCCGTGGGCAGGCCCACCATGAAGTACATCTTCGCCTGCTTCACACCATGCTGGCCGATAAGGTCCGCCGCACGGTAGCAGTCCTCCGCGGTGACACCCTTGTTGATGAAGCGTCGCAGGCGCTCGCTGCCCGCCTCGGGCGCGATAGTCACCGTCCTGGTGCCGCTCTCCGCCAGGGCGCGCACCACTACTGGTGAGAGGTTATCAGTGCGCAGTGAGCTGAAGGAGAGCTTGGCCCCCATGGCCCGCAGGGCCAGCACCAGCTCCTCCAGTTGCGGGTGGTCGGAGACGATGGGGCCTACCAGGCCGATGCGCTCCCGGTGGCACAGGGCCTCCCGGGCGTCCTCCAGCAGTCGCTCCATGGACCGAAAGCGGGGGGGCCTGGAGAGGTAGCCCACCAGGCAGAAGCGGCAGCCCCGGCCGCAGCCTCGGGCGATCTCCATGAGGCCCAGGTCACCCAGCTCGGTGTCTCGGGTGTATATCCGGCTCATGGTGGGGTACTGCTCCATGTCCCACTCGAGCTGCCGTACCACGCCCGGAAACTCCTCACCCGCCAGCTTCAGGGGGCGGTGGACCAGCGGCACGTAGACCCCTGGCATCTGCGAGAGCGCGCTGAGCTGCGCGTCCCTGTCTCCAGCCATCTCGGCCACCTCCGCCAGGGCGCAGAGCACCGGCTCTCCTTCGCCCACCACAAAAGCGTCGAAGAAGAGAGACAGTGGTTCGGGGTTGGCGGTGGCGCAGGGCCCGCCGCAGATGACTAGGGGATGGCCCTCCTCCCGGTCTACGGCCCGCTCGGGAATGCCCGCGGCGCGCAGGAATCGGGGGACATTAAAGAAGTCCAGCTCGTAGGAGATGGAAAAGGCCAGCATGCCGAAGTCCGTAGGTGGGCGCTGGGACTCAACGCTCAGAGGCAGGTAGCCCGCTGGCCCTTCCGGTGGAGGCTCCCAGAAGATGCGCTCGCACACCATGTGGTCCAGGGAGTTCCACTTGTCGTAGATGGTCTGGAGCCCCAGGTTCGACATACCCAGGTAGTAGGAGTTGGGGTACGCCAGGGCAATGGCGGCCTTGCCGCCCCAATCCTTCAGGACAGCGCCCTCCTCTCGGGCGAGGCGGTCGCGCAGCAGCTTGACCTGGTTCCAGGACATAAGCGTCTCAGCTATACTTTCCGTAGCGTACCGGGAGAAACAAGGCCCGGCCCGCCCCAGCGGCCCGGACGCCCTCATTATAGGTGTGAGTGCGCCCTTTGCCAAGGAACGCCAGGCTCTATCGCTTCAGAAACGATCGATCTCGAGTTTCCCAGGAGGTACCGCACGTGGACACGCAACGAATGATCCCCATCCTTGGGGGTATGCCATCGAAGGTCTATGGGCTGGTGGCCCAGCTCACGGAGGCGCAGCTCGCCTGGCGGCCCGCCGAGAACGAGTGGTCCATCAAGGAGGTTCTCTGCCACCTGCGGGACGCGGCGGAGGTCTACGGCCTGCGGCTGCGGCGGATCGCCATGGAAGAGAACCCCTTCCTTCCCGCCTTTGACCAAGATGCCTATGCCCGGGACCGCGACTACCAGGCGGAGATCGCCCCCGCGGCGCTCATGACCTACGCTCAGCACCGCCAGGCCACCTGTGACCTGCTGCGCGCCCTGCCTCAAGAGGGCTGGAGCCGCGCCGGCGTCCACGAGGAGGCCGGGCAGATGACCCTGCGGGAGATGGCGGAGCGGGTGGTGAACCACGAGCTGGAGCACCTGGAACAGCTCCGCCGCCTCCGGGCGAAGGCCACTGCCGCGGTGGGCGAGCGCTAGGAAGCATTCGCATCGAGCCGCGTGATCCTTGCATCTGCAGCCACGCTGTGGTATGATACTTGCTGTTGCGCTACAGCGCGGGCGCTAAGCTCGTCTACGCTGCACCATACATTACATTCCCAGGCGAGGCCTCCAGAGGGGGTTACTATGCACTGCAGGCCTCCCCGCCACGCCGGTTCCGGCGAGGCCAGGGAGGTGGGCTGACCAACCAGGTCAGGAAAGGGGGTATCGATGCACCTCACACTGGACGGGTTCGGGGCCAACAAGGAGCGGCTACAGGACCTGGACTTCCTCTTCACCCTGCTGGACCTGTACCCGTCACAGATAGGCATGACCAAGATCATGCCTCCCTACGTCTTCAAGTACCACGGCGTGAAACCCGAGGACTGGGGCCTCTCCGGCTTTGTCCTCATTGCCGAGAGCCACATCAGCATCCACACCTTCCCCGAGCGGGGCTACATCAACATCGACGTCTTCTCCTGCAAGACCTTCGACGCCGACGCCGCAGTGGACTTCATGAAGGAGCAGTTCGGGCTGTCCCACGTGAACACCCGGGTATTGGAGCGTGGCCTGGAGTACCCCCACGAGATCCCCTCGGCGACCCAATTGGTCCGAGCAGAGCGGCTGGAGGTGGCCCTGGCCTACCCAGCCGGCCACCCAAGCACCTGACCTGGCGGATTACGGGCGCTGTCCGGAGGCACAGCGCGTCTCCCGATGTTGCGCCAGCCCGCCCCAGGCGAGCTACGACTCCGCAGAGGACCGCAGTGGAACACCACTGGTTCTATCCCCCCCGCAACTTCGCCGGGCTGGATGGCCCTGAGGCCGCTGTCGAGACGGCGCGTATCCTGGTGCTCCCCGTCCCCTACGACAGTACCACCAGCTACAAGACCGGCGCCCGGGAGGGGCCTCAGGCTATTCTCGACGCCTCAGTCAACCTGGAGCTCTTCGACCAGGAGCTAGGGCGGGCGCCCGCCGCCGTGGGCATCCACACCCTTCCGGAGGTCGCCCCCGTCCTCTCCGGCCCCCAGGCCATGGTGGAGCGCCTCTACCAGATCGCCCAAGACCTCCTGCGGCAGGACAGGCTGCTGGTGATGCTAGGCGGTGAACACCTCCTTGCAGCGGCCATGGTGCGAGCCTTCGTTGAGCGCTACCCCCATCTCACTGTGCTCCAGTTCGACGCCCACGGCGACCTGCGGGACGAGTACCTGGAGAGCCGCTACACCCACGCCTGCACCGCCCGCCGCATGGTGGAGCTATGCCCCCTGGTACAGGTGGGCGTCCGGAGCCTCAGCGCCGAGGAGTGGGCCTTCCTGGGCAGCGCCCCGCCCGTCACCACCTTCTTCGCCCAGGAGGCGCCTCTCTCCGGGGCGCAGCTCGACCGTTTGGTGGCCGCCCTGGGGCCGGAGGTCTATGTCACCTTCGACCTGGACGCCCTGGACCCCGCGATTATGCCCGGCGTGGGTAATCCTGAGCCGGGTGGCCTGGGCTGGTGGGAGACCCTCCGCATCCTGCGCCGCGTGACCCAGCAGCGGCGCGTGGTGGGCTTCGACCTGGTGGAGTATTGCCCGCCGGAGGGGACGACGGCCAGCGCCTTCACCGCGGCCAAGCTGGCCTACAAACTCATGGGCTACTGCACCCAGGAGTGGGGCCTGCGGTAACCATCACACGATCGGGCGGTCGTCTTCTATGGCCCAGGAGGGTCGTCCATGGAGTACCGAGACTTTCAGGAGCATCACGTCGCCGAAGTCATGCGGCTCTGCGCCTCCGCGGGCTGGCCCAGCCTGTCCACTGACCAAGTCCGAACGCTCCGCGCATTGACTGCTCCTGGCGTTGCCGCCGTCGTCTCCATTGCCGACGGAAAGGTGGTTGGCTTTGCCCAAGCAATGGGTGATGGCGAGATCACTGCGTATCTCTCCCATGTTCTTGTGGACGGCAAGTACCGTGGGCAAGGTATCGGCCGACGGCTTGTCCAGGAGGTTTTCCGCCGCTGTGGAGGAGAGCGAATGGACCTTCTGTCGGTAGAGGAGGCGGAGGGATTCTACCGAACTTTCCCACATCGGCAGATGGCAGGGTACCGGATCTACCCGGAGGTCTCCCCCTAGCAACACTCCCGCTTTTCAGCTATCGCGCCAGTGTCGGCCTCAAATGGAGTACCCCCTTGTAGCTGTCCATCCAGGAGGAAATCATGGCAATAGCAGAAGTCCGGCGTCTCCTTCTGCCGCCCTATGACAACAACTGCTACCTGCTGGTCTGCCCGGAGACCCAGGAAAGCCTGGTCATCGACGCGCCCTCGGAGCCGGAACGGATCCTGGAGCTGGCGCAGGGGACCCGAATCCGGCAGATCGTCATCACCCACAACCATCGGGACCACTGGGGCGCGCTGGCCGAGCTGAAGCAGCGCGCCGGCGCCCAGGTGGCGGCCCACCCGGAGGACGCTGCGGCCTTGCCCGTGCCCCTGGACCTCTCCCTCCAGGATGGCGACCTGCTGCGCATCGGTACCATCACGGTGCAGGTCATCCACACCCCAGGCCATACCCCCGGCAGCCTCTGCCTCCTCACGGGGAGGCACCTCTTTACCGGGGACACCCTGTTTCCCGGCGGGCCGGGCCACACCCGTACGCCTCAGGACCTGCTCCAGACCATCCAGTCCATCACCACCCGGCTCTTTCCTCTATCCGATGACGTCCAGATCTACCCCGGCCACGGGGCTGGGACGGAGCTGGGTACCGCAAAACAGGAGTACGCGGTCTTCGCCGCCAAGGCCCACGACCCGAGCCTCTGCGGCGACGTCACTTGGCTGGAATCCTAAAGAGGTTTTGCGCGGCAACGAGAAAGCCGGCCTCTCGCCGGCTTTCTTCACCCATGCGTACCAGGCGGCTCACATGTTAAGATCGCTGGACTCCAGCAGCTTGGGGACGTCTCCCGTGCTCCAGAAAGCCATGTCCGCGGCTCGCTCTTCCTCCCAGACAAAGTCCTGGGTGGCGTTCTTGAAGCCGCGCGCCTTGCCACAATACTTGCAAACGCCCCGGCTGAACTCTCCCGAGGGGCTCTCCAACACCCAGTAGTGCTGGCACTGCCCTTCCCGGAATATACTCTGGGACCTATCGAGCACCTGCGCTTCCAAAGGAGACCTCCAGTCCAGAACGCTACCGGCCCTCGGCGCCGGTTCTTCATTCCGTTCTAAGCCAAGCGTATCACCGGATTTCCCCTCTGTCAAGGTATTTACGGTTATTACCGTAGGAACGGCTGTAAAGGTAGGTTGCGTGGAAACCCGCCACCGGGTACAATAAGAGCAAGAGACTGATCCCTGGGGTCCAGGGAGAGTTTTATGACGAGGAACCGGGGGGTGGGAGGAGCTACGTGATAGGAATGCAGCATACTCGCTGGGAGATTCTCCAGCTCCTGAAGCGCAGCGGTGGCAATACGGTGGAGGAATTGGCCCACGCGCTCTCCCTGGCCGCCATGACGGTGCGGCAGCACCTGGCTATCCTGGAGCGGGACGGCCATGTGGCATCCCGGGAGATCCGCAAGGGGCCCGGGCGTCCCTCCCATCTCTACTCTTTGGGGCCCCAGGCTGAAGACCTCTTCCCCCGGCACTACGACAAGCTGGCGGTCCGCCTGTTACGGGAAGTCGCTGACATCCCCGGCGCGGAGCTCATCGCCTGTTCCGAGCAGGAGCGCGTGAACCTGATCATGGAGCGCATGGCAGAGCGCGTCGCGCAAGAGTATGCGCCGGAGATCCATGGCGTGACCCTGGCCGAGCGCACCCAGGAGGTGGCAGGTCTCCTTCGGGACCGCGAGGGCACCCTCTCGGAATGGGCGGAGGACGAGCAGGGCTTTCATATCCAGGATACCAACTGCCCCTTCCAGAAGATCGCCGCCGAGGAGCCCGCCCTCTGCGACTGGCACCTCCATCTGCTTTCCCGGCTGATCCAGGCCGACATCCGTATGGAGCGGTGCATCGCCAGCGGCGATAGCTGCTGCCTCTACCGCATCCAGCCGTCCCCCAACTCCTACGGCGGCGGTCCGGAGACTCTGGGGGCCGTGTCTGAGGCCACGCGCCAGCGTCCCACCGCAGGTTAGCGTCGATTGCGGCGGGTCACGCCCGCCTTTTCAGCGCGCCACGATACTACAAGGGAGAGATCAGCATGCCTGTGACTGAAGCCGAGGTGATGCAGGCCCTGAGCCGGGTGAAGGACCCTGAGCTGGGGCGGGATGTGGTGAGCCTGGGTATGATCAAGGACCTGAAGCTGCAAGGCGGCCAGGTGGACTTCACCCTGGAGCTGACCACCCCCGCGTGTCCTGTCACCGATCAGTTCAAAGAGGCCGTCCACGACGCCGTCGCGTCCCTACCGGGAGTGACGGGCGTCACCGTCGCATTAGCGGCGCAGGTGCGCGGCGCGTCGGGTGGAGGGCCGGGCCCCGGCGCCCTGGTGCCCGGCGTGCGCAACATCATCGCCGTGGGGAGCGGCAAGGGTGGCGTGGGCAAGTCCACTGTGGCCGTGAACCTGGCCCTGGCCCTGCACAAGACAGGCGCCAGCGTCGGCCTGCTGGACGCCGATATCTACGGCCCCAACGTGCCTACCATGATGGGCCTGGATCACCCCGTCCAGCCCTCCGGCCAGGGCATCCCCGTGGCCGAGAGCTACGGGATCAAGGTCATGTCCATGGGATTCTTTCTGGCCGAGGGTCAGGCCGTGGTATGGCGCGGGCCCATGATCCACGGAGCCATCCAGCAGATGCTGCGGGACGTGGAGTGGGGCGACCTGGACTACCTCATCGTCGACCTGCCTCCAGGCACCGGCGACGCCTCCCTGAGCCTGGCGCAGCTCGTGCCCCTCACGGGCGCCGTCGTCGTGGTGACGCCTTCCCAGGTAGCCCTGGAGGACGGCGCCAAGGCCATTGCCATGCTCAGCAAGCTCAACGTGCCCATCCTGGGCATCGTCGAGAACATGAGCTACTTCCTGTGCCCCCACTGCCAGCAGCCGGTGGATATCTTCGGGCGGGGCGGTGGCCAAAAAGTGGCCCAGCGATACGGCCTGGACTTCCTGGGCGAGCTGCCCCTGGATCCCACGGTGCGCATTGGGGGTGACGACGGGGTTCCCGTCCTCATCGGCACGCCAGACTCCCCGGCGACCCAGAGCTTCCTGGCGGTGGCCCGAACTCTGGCGGGAAAGGTGAGCGTCCACAACATGGGCCGGGATCAGGCCATCCCCATCACCCTCTTCTCTACACCCAAGGGCTAGTGTCCCGTTTCCGAAGTTCGGCGCAAATGTCTTTGCGAGGGAGCCCGAAGGGCG
>JACPQN010000069.1 GCA_016190485.1 Chloroflexota bacterium | reverse complement strand
TGGCCCCTGCGCCGCTGCCAGCGCCTCGGCCTGCGGGTCGCCCTGCCTTACCGTGTCCACCATCGCCATGCCCGCCAATACATAGGTTATTCGTATTATACGCCCCCCCCCCCAAGAGTTTGTCAAGGTGACAACGCACCAGTTCCGCACGAGGCCGGGCGATCATAGACCAGCTACTTGAAGATCCGCCCGTGCACCGCCAGGTCCAGGCGCAGGCGGGAGTCGGAGAAGGGGAGGGGCGCCTTCACGGCGTACTTGCGCACCCGGCGGCTCTTCTCCGTGGTCCCGGGCTCCGGCGGCAGCGGCTCGGTGGCGATCTCCACTACGGCGCTCATGGCCGTCTCCCCCAGGGACGCGAAGCGCAGCTCCACGGCCTGGCCCAGCAGCACCTGCCCGATGGCCGTCTCCTCTACCTCCAGCACCACCTCCAGGCGGTCCAGCTGGTGGATGGTGGCCAGCACGCTGCCCGCCACCACGTTCTCACCCCGGCGCACCGGCAGGCTGGTCACCTGGCCGGAGACCGGCGCCCGGATGGCCATGGCCAGATTGCTCGCGGTGTCCTCCACCCAGGCCACGGTCTGGTCCGCCTCCACCTCCTGGCCCTCCACAATGGCCAGCTCCCGGATCCGCCCGCTGAGGGGGGAGACCACCCGCGCCTGGGGTGCGCTGACCCGGCCGTCGGCCTCCACGGTCGCCGGCTGGCCGGAGTAGTAGCGGTAGGCCAGCGCGCCGCCGGCGGTGGCAAGGAGGAGCGCGCCGGCAGCGACCGCGCCCCAGAGCATGCGGTGTCGCGGCCGCTCCGGCAGAAAGGGATGAATGTGAGTGGCGCGGTCGTAGGCGGCCAGCATCAGGCCCGCCACCACCAGCCCGTGGGGCACCGACCAGAAGGAGGGCAATAGCAGCTCCGCCCGCGCAGTGAAGGCGGCGTCGATGGCAAGCTGCACCGGGAAATAGGCGGGCAGCAGGCGGGCCCACCACTCGTCCAGCACCGTGGAGTAGCCCGGGATCTCCAGGTAGCCCACGTCGATGTTGATCAGGAACATGATGGCGATAATGCCTCCCAGCTCGCTGCGGACCAGGGTGGCTGCCAGACCACCATAGAAGCTGTAGATCATGGCGCACCAGTAGACTGCCAGCACGTAGGGCAGGAACTGTCGGGGGACCATGAAGAAGAGGGTGAGGGAGACGAGGAAAATGGTGAGGACCACGTTGAACAGGAGGAGCAGCCCGACCCGGGCGATGACCAGCTCCGCCGCCGAGTAGCCCGCCACCAGGAGGCGGCGGTCGGCCTTGAGCGCGCCTTGTAACAGGTAGAAGCCGGTGATGGCGGCCAGCAATCCCACGTAGATCAGGCTCATGACGCCGCCGAAGAGCTGCACCTGGTCCATGTCTATCAGCACCTCGACGCCGTTCTCGAAGGCCTCCAGCGCCGCGGGGGTGCGGGGCAGGCCCCAGTAGATCACCAGGAACCCAAAGATGGGTATGCCCACCATAAAGGCCAGCATGCCCTTGCGGCGCAGGAACTCCCGCGCCGTCAAGCTAAGAGCCGTGGCGAGGCGGCGGCTGCTCATGGACAACTCCGTCTGCCAGCTCCAGGACCCGGTCCAGGCCCAGGTCGGGCGTCACCAGGTGCGAGATGGTGAGCACGGCCTTCCCCTGGGCGCGCCACTCCTGGAGCATCCCGGCAAAGTTGAGGAAGGTCTCGTAGTCGAAGCCCTGGTAGGGCTCGTCCAGGAGCAGCAGGTCGGGGGAGTGCAGCAGGGCAAGGGTCAGGTTCAGCTTCTGCTTGGTGCCCTCGCTCAGGTTCTTGCCCAGGGTGTCGGTGAACTGTGCGAAGCGAAAGCGCTCCAGGTAAAAGCGTCCACGCTCCCGCAGCGTCTCTTCGGGCAGGCCGTAGGCCGCGCCAAAGTAGATCATGTTCTCCGCCACCGTCAGCCCCTCGTAGATCTCCAGGCGCTGAGGGCAGTAGCCCACGCGCCCCGAGAGGCGGATCTGCGCCCGGTCGGGCCGCTCCAGTCCGGTCAGGACCTTCAGCAGGGTGGACTTCCCGCTCCCGTTCTCGCCCACCACCGCCACCGCCTCGCCCGGGCGCACGCTCAGGGTCACGCCCTTGAGCACCTGCAACTGCCCAAAGGCCTTCCACACATCCTGGACCTCCAGGACCGCCTGTGCCGCTCCCATACTGTCATTGTAACGCTGGCGCGCCTTAGGCTGTGTCTTTTTTCACAAAAAACTTCACACCGGCCCGGGAATCAGGGGTAGGCCCGGAGCGTCCACTCCAGGGGCGCGGTGTGCATGCCCTGCACCACCATATCCCAGTGCAGGTGGGGGCCCGTGGCCAGGCCCGTCTCTCCCACCCGCCCGATGGCCTCCCCCTTGGCCACCCGCTGGCCCTCGGCCACCAGCAGCTCCGAGAGATGGTAGTAGCCGCTGAAGACACCCAGGCCGTGGTCGAGCACCACCGCGTTGCCCCGCACCGACCAGGTCCGGGCCACCACCACTACGCCGGCGTTGGCCGCCACCACCGGCGCGCCCACCTCGGCGCCCAGGTCCAGCCCTTCGTGGGGGCCGCCGGGCGGGCCATCGTTATACGCTCGCCGAGTCCCGTAGAGAGACGTGACCTCGCCCTGGGCCGGCAGGAGGAAGGCCCCCTGCCAGCGCTTTTCCGGGCTGACCTGCCTGGTCAACGCCAGAAGCTGGCTCCACTCCTGCTGGAGAAGACCGGGGTCCAGCAGGCCCTCCTGGCCGGGCGGCACCCTAATCCGCTCGATGCGGAAGCTGCCCGCCACGAGCTCCAGGACACCGGTGGCCTGGGCAGTCGCTCCCCCTTCAGCGATGACCGTCACCGAGATCGTCTGGGGACCCAGGGGCGCGTCGGAGCGGAAGCCGACCAGGCTCCAGGCCATGGCCCCTTCTCGGAAGAAGGTCAGGGCGCGGCCGGCCAGGGCGCCCCGGGCATCTCGCAGCGCCCTGCTGGCGCGTAGGCGGATGACGGCTACGCCACCCTGGAGTGCCTGTTCCGGGTCCAGCTCAAGGGTCACCCGCAGTGGCTCCGGTGTAGGGGTAGGAGTGGAGGTGCTGGTGGGCGTGGGCAGGGGTGTCGGCGTGGCCGTGGCCGTGGCCGCGGGTGTAGCGCCCAGGACCAGGCTTGTCAGGGACAGCCCGTCCGGGGAGCCGCAGCCGGAGAGTGCGAGCACCAAGGCGGGCAGGACTCCCCCGAGCAGGAAATGCCAGGCAGCCGGAGCGCCGCCACGGTGCCTCATGCCGCTATCATAGCATGGTCGGTGGGCTTGACAGGCCCCCCTGGCGTACCTATGATGGTGATGCTTACCACAGACCGGTAAGCGACCTTGGCAGGAAGGCCCAACCCATAGCTCGCTTGGATCCTCTGTGACCGAGACGGCTTTTGAGGCTACTGCGTGGGACGTTGGCCTCTTCGGTTGCAGAGAAGGGGTCTTTTTTTATGGCATATGACGCAATCACCGACGTGCCCGGCCTGCGGGTAGGGCACCATACCGACCGGGCGGCGGCCACCGGCTGTACCGTGGTGCTGTGCGAAAGTGGCGCCGTGGGTGGTGTGGTGGTCCGGGGCGCCGCGCCGGGGACTCGGGAAACGGACTTGCTGCGGCCCGGCAACCTGGTGGAACATGCCCACGCCGTGCTCCTGAGCGGCGGCAGCGCCTTTGGCCTGGACGCGGCCAGCGGCGTCATGCGCTACCTGGAAGCACGGGGCGTTGGATTCCAGACCCGGGTAGCACGCGTGCCCATCGTGCCCGCGGCCATCCTCTTTGATCTGGGCATCGGTGACCCCGCAGTGCGCCCTGATGCCCAAGCGGGCTATCTGGCCTGCCTGGCCGCAGAGGGCGGCCCCGTGGCCCAGGGGAGCGTGGGCGCCGGCACCGGCGCCACCGTAGGTAAGTGCCTGGGCATGGAACGGGCGACCAAAGGCGGCATCGGCACTGCTAGCGCGACGCTGGCCGACGGGACGGTGGTGGCCGCCCTGGTGGCCGTCAACGCCGTGGGCGAGGTGGTAGATCCGGAGTCTGGCCGCATCCTGGCCGGGGCCCGGGCAGCCGACGGCAAGGGCTTTGTGAGGACCCTGGAGGTCCTGCGGTCCAGAGTGCAGCCCGTCGAGGAGCCGGCTACGAACACCACCATCGGCGTGGTGGCCACCAACGCCTCCCTGACCAAAGAGCAGGCCAACCGCCTCGCGGAGATGGCCGACTACGGCCTGGCGCTGGCCATCCGCCCCTCCCACACCATGGGCGATGGCGACGTGCTCTTCGCCCTGGCCACGGGAAGCACGGCCAGCACGCCCCCCCTGACCGCCCTGGGCGCAGTGGCGGCGGAAGTCGTGGCCCGGGCCATCCTGCGCGCGGTGCTTCACGCCGAAAGTCTGGCCGGCGTCCCCTCCGCGCGGGAGCTGGCAGGAGCCGCCTGATGCCCACCGGAGCGACGGACGGCAGGCCCCCCCTGGGCTTCATCGGCGCGGGCACCGTGGGCACCGCCCTGGCCCAGGGACTGAGGGCGGTCGGCTATGAAGTCATCGGGGTCAGCAGCCGGACTCCCGCGTCCTGCCGCCGTTTTGCAGCACGCGTGCCCGGCGCACAGGTCTTTCCTGCTGCCCAGGACCTGGCCAATGCCGCCGCGCTGGTGTTCATCACCACGCCCGATGAGGCGATCCCCGCGGTGGCGGGAGCGCTCCGTTGGCGGCCTGGCCAGATGGTGGTCCACTGCAGTGGCGTTGACTCCACGGACATCCTGGAGCCGGCCCGCCTGGTGGGCGGGCATGTGGGCGTCTTTCATCCCCTCCAGAGCTTTGCCAGCGCCGACGAGGCCCTCCAACACCTGCGCGGCGCCACCTTCGCCCTGGAAGGAGAAAGCCCCCTCATCGAGGTCCTGGAATCAATGGCCTCGGCCCTGGGTGGCCGCGGTATCCCCTTGAAACCAGGGCAGAAGGTGCTTTATCATGCCGCTGCGGTCATCGCCTCCAACTACCTGGTGGCCCTGGCCAGCCTCAGCGCCCGCCTGTGGCGGGAGTTCGGGGTGGAGGAGAAGAGGGCCATCGGTGCCCTGCTGCCCCTGATGCGGGGCGCCCTGGATAACCTGGAGCGCCTGGGGGTGCCCGGCGCCCTCACGGGGCCCATCGCCCGGGGCGATGTCGATACGGTTCGGAAGCACCTTGGCGCGCTGGCCCTGCAGACGCCGGAGTTGCTGGCGGTCTATCAGGAGTTGGCGACCCACACCATCCCCTTGGCGGAGGCAAAGGGCAGGCTCAGTCCCGAGAAGGCCGGGGAGCTGCGAAAGCTCATTGGCCGAGGCCACGAGCGCGTTCCAGGGCCAGCGAGTCGGGAGCGGATAACACTCATGTCGGAGGAAGATCGTACCATGATCCGGACGATGCTCAAGAGCAAGATTCACCGGGCTACGGTGACCGACGCGAACCTGCACTACGAGGGCAGCATCACCATTGACGCCGACCTGATGGACGCCGCGGACATCCTGCCCTACGAGCAGGTGCAGGTGCTGGACGTGGACAACGGCAGCCGCCTGAGCACCTATGCCATCGAAGGGCCGCGCGGCAGCGGGATCATCTGCATCAATGGCGCCGCAGCCCGCTTGGTGAGCGCGGGCGACACGGTGATTATCCTCACCTATACCGATCTGGACGATAGCCAGCTCCGGGACTACCATCCCCGCAAGGTCTACGTGGACCGGCGGAACCGCATCAAGCAGCCGCAGCCGCAGCTGGACCCCGCCCTGGCCTCTGTTCTGGACGACCTGTCGGTCTTGTGGGAGGCTGAAGCGCCCTACGGGGTATGACGACGGCGCCGTACCGGCCGACCACGTAGCGGACCGCCAGAGGGTAGGTAAGGAGGTCAAGGCATGCGGGTGACCATCAGCCACTTGAGAGAGATGAAACAGCGGGGCGAGCGCATCGCCATGCTCACCGCGTACGACTATTCCACCGCCATGTTCCTGGACGAGGTGGGCATCCCCGTCATCCTGGTGGGCGACAGCCTGGGGATGGTGGTGCTGGGCTACGACACCACCCTTCCGGTGACCATGGATGTCATGGTGCACCACACCAAGGCGGTGGTACGGGGGGCCAAGCGGGCCCTGGTTATTGCCGATATGCCCTTTATGAGCTATCAGGCTAGCCCGGAGGAGGCCATGCGCAACGCGGCCCGCTTCCTCCAGGAGGCCGGCGCGCAGGCCGTCAAGCTGGAGGGGGGAGAGCACATGGCCCCCACAGTGAAACGGCTGGTGGAGGTGGGGATCCCCGTGCAGGGGCATATCGGCCTGACGCCCCAGTCCATCCACCAGCTTGGGGGCCACAAGGTGCAGGGGCGTAGCCCCGCGGCCGCGGCCAAGCTGCTGCGGGATGCCCTGGCCCTGGAGCAGGCGGGAGTCTTCAGCATCGTGCTGGAGGGGGTGCCGGCGCCTCTGGCACGGCTCGTCACCCAGCGGGCCTCGGTCCCCACCATCGGCATCGGCGCGGGGCTTCACTGCGACGGACAGGTGCAGGTGATCCACGATATCCTGGGTCTCTACCCCGACTTCACCCCCAAGCACGCCAAGCTGTACGCTCGCATCGGCCAGGTGATCAAGGAGGCCGTCCAGTCCTACATGGAGGAGGTCCAGGAGGGGCGCTTCCCCACCGCCAAGGAGAGCTACGCCATGGATGAGACCATCCTGGCGGAGCTGGAGGCCCCGGGAGCAGACCCCCTCCCCAAGCGGCGAGTAGCCGTCGGCTCCGATTAGCAATCTGCTGACGGACTAACCACCGTTCGTCCTGAGCCTGCCTGCCCTGAGCATAGTCGAAGGGTCGAAGGGTGAGCGGCTCATGGTTCCCTTCGGCGGGCTCAGGGTAAACTAGGCTCACCATGAGCGATCTTTCAGCGCCCCAGCAGATCGTCAGGGTCGCTCCGGAGAGCACGGCCATGCCGTGCTCTTTCTGTTTCCGCTGCCTGGGAGCGTGCTACAATACCCACATCAAACCCAAGTGCTCACTCTTAATCGTGCCTGCCCTTGCGCTCAGTAGGCAGGAGAAGACCAGCAGACATGAAGGTCATCTGCAGCATCGAGGAGTTCCGAAGAGAGCGGGCTGCAACCCCCGGCAGCCTGGGCCTCGTGCCCACCATGGGCTACCTGCACGAAGGGCACCTGTCGCTGGTCCGGCGCGCCCGGGCCGAGAATGCCGTAAGCGCGGTCTGGATCTTTGTGAACGCCACCCAGTTCAACGAGGCGGCGGACTTCGCCCACTACCCCCGGGACGAGGCCCGCGATTGCCGCATGCTGGAGCAGGAAAGAGTGGACCTCCTCTTTATGCCGCCACCGCAGGAGATATATCCTCCGGGGTTCGGTACCTATGTCACCGTGGAGGGGGTTACCGAGCGGCTGGAGGGCGAGTTTCGGCCGGAGCACTTCCTGGGGGTGGCCACCGTAGTTACCAAGTTCTTCAACATCATGCAGCCTACCTGCGCCTACTTCGGCCAGAAGGACGCCCAGCAGGTACTGGTAATCAAGAAGATGGTGGCAGACCTGAATATCCCCGTCGAGGTCGTGGTGTGTCCCACGGTGCGGGAGCCGGACGGCCTGGCCATGAGCAGCCGTAACGTCAACCTGAGTCCCCGGCAGCGGCACGCGGCCCTGGCGCTGTACCGGGCCCTTTGCCTGGCCCAGGAGCAGTGGGCGCGCGGCAACAAGGACGGGGAGGCCATCCGCAGGGCCATGACTGCCCTCATTCAGGGGGAGCCACTGGCCCGGATCGACTACGTGAGCGTGGCGCACCCGGAGACGCTTCAGGAGCTGGACCGCATCGAGGGCGGCGCGCTGGTCTCCCTCGCGGTGCATATCGGCAGGACACGGCTGATTGACAACGTGGTGTTATGAACATCCTGGTCACCAACGACGATGGCATCAATGCCCAGGGCCTCTGGATCCTGGCCGAGGCCCTGCGAGAGCTGGGCCAGGTCACCGTGGTGGCGCCGGACCGGGAGCAGAGCGGCGTGGGCGCGTCCCTCTCCCTGGCCAAGCCCCTGCGGCTCCATAAGCTGCCCTACACCATGGAGGGCATCGAGGCCTATACCGTGGAGGGCACGCCGGGCGATGCCGTGATCATGGGCCTGGGCCACGTCCTCAAGGACCAGCAAGTGGACCTGGTGGTCTCCGGTGTCAACCAGGGCCACAACACCGGCGCCGACGTCTTCCTCTCCGGTACCGTGGGCGCGGCCTGGCACGCCCGGATGCGGGGCCTGCCGGCCATCGCGGTCTCGGTGCTCCAACTGGATAGCACCCAGCATGCCATCGGCGCCCGTATGGCGGTAGTGCTGGCGCATCTCCTACAGCACAAGGCGATTCCCGCAGACCTCATCTACAACGTGAACGTGCCTCACTGCGAGCTGTCCGAGATCAAGGGGGTCTATCTCACCCGGCCCTCTCGGCGCACCTTCGCCGACGAGGTGAAGGCCGAGGACGACGGCCGCAACCAGCTCCACTACTTCCTGGTGCGCAAGCGGCCCCGTGCCAGGATCGGCAAAGGGGCCGACCTCTGGGCGCTGCGGCGCAAGTACATCTCCGTCGCCCTCCTGAACAACTGGCTCGCGCCCATGCGGAGGGACGTCCTGCCGCCCGACTTCTGCCAGCGGGTCTTCGACGATCTCCTGGGGCGGGAGTGGGCGCCCCTGGCCACCGCCGCTGCGGGCGACTAGTACTTACTTGCGAAAAAACGCGCTAAAAGAAGCCGCTCATGGTGAGCGGGGTTGGGACGGACCCAGTGCACACGAACTTACGCAACCAAGTACTAGCCTCCGGAGTGATGCCGCCCAAAACCCTCCTGGCCTTCATCCCCGACCTCTTCTTTGCCGTCCAGGTGCAAGACACCGCGTCCGCGCTGGGCTACCGGGTGGAGTTGGCGCGCGATGCCGACGCCTTCGGCCGCGAGCTGGCGCAGGGACAGGGGCTGGCGCTGGCGCTGGTGCTGGTGGACATGGGCGCACCCCGGACCGACTGGGAGTCCCTGATCCGCCAGGCCCATGCCGCCGGCGTGCCTGTGGTGGCCTTTGGAGACCACACAGACCTCGCCGGACGGCGACAGGCGCTGGAGGCAGGCGCCGTCACGGTGGTGGCCAATTCCCTCGTGGCCACCAACCTGGCGCGCCTCCTCCGTCGGTATGCTGGCAGAGCGCCCGTCACTCCTGCTGCCCTGCCGAGGCAACGGGGGGACGACGAGAACCGCTAAGCTCGAAGAACGGGCTTACCAAACCTCCGCGACCTCTTCCTTTCGAGGGCTGCTGCTCCTCTGGTACAATGAGCAGTTGGCAAAGGGTTCGCTAGTGTGGTGTCCCCGAAGAACGACCCGAATGTCATTGCGAGAAGCCAGAGGCGACGAAGCAATCCGGGCGTGGGCATGGCCGGCTTCCCACCCCCAGAT
>JACPQN010000067.1 GCA_016190485.1 Chloroflexota bacterium | reverse complement strand
CTCTAGCTCCCTCCCACCAGGGGAGGGAGGACAAAAACTCACAGCCTCTCAGGGTGAGCGGGGTTGGAACGGACCCAGTGCACACGAACTTACGCAACCAAGTACTAGTGTGGTGTCCCCGAAGAACGATCCGAATGTCATTGCGAGAAGCCAGAGGCGACCCTTCGGCTAGCCCTTCGACGTTGTTGCTCAAGACAGGCTCAGGACAAGCGAAGCAATCCGGGCGGGGGCATGGCCGACTTCCCACCCCCAGATTGCCACGCCCTCCTTCGTCGGGCTCGCAACGACAGTCCGGCCAGGCTTTATCAACGAACTTCGAAGACAGGACACTAGCGAGACCGCGGGAGGAGAACCGCCATGCACCATAAGGCCGCGCTCTACTACGAGGACGTCCAGGTAGGTGACGTGCTGCCGGAGTTCACCCGCAAGACCGGCTACATCGAGTGGGGACGCTTTGCCGGCGCCAACGAGGAGCACGTCGTGATCCACGAAGACGACGAAGAAGCCCGCAAGGTGGGGCTGCCCGGCGGCATCGGCATGGGGAACCTGCGGCTGGTGTACGTACAGAACATGCTGTCCGACTGGATGGGGGAGGGCGGCTGGATCAAGAAGGTGGCGCTCCAGTATCGGGGTATGAACCTGAAGAACGACCTGGTCGTCACCAAGGGTCGCGTGGTCAACAAGTTCGTGCAGGACGGCGAGCACCTGGTGGAGCTGGAGGTGGCGGCGGAGAACCAGAAGGGAGAGGCCACGGCGCCGGGCCAGGCGGTGGTGTCGCTGCCCTCCCGGAGCCAGCGGGCCTGAGGGAGACCAACCCACGGCCCAGCCTGCCAGCGTGGCCACGCAGGGCTCGTCGGGCGGGGGCTTGTCCTGAGCCTGCGGTGTCCTGAGCTTGTCGAAGGGTCGAAGGGCCTGTCCCCCGCCGTCTGGCTCGTAGGGCGGGCGCCCACGCTACAACGAGGCCTGTAGATCGAAGCGGAGGGGGACTCGTGTGAGTCCCCCTCCGCCTTGGTAATTCCCTTTCCGCTGGCCGCGACCTATTTGTCGTGCCAGATGATCCGGTTGTTGTTGCCCGTAGTGTAGCAGCTCAGGGTGCCCATGTAGGTGTGCGGGCGGAAGTTCTTCACGTAGGGCCGCCAGCCGTTGATGCCCCGCCCCGTGGGAGTCCAGATGTAGGGCAAGTCTGTGAGCTGGAGGTCCCAGATCTTCCTCAATATCTCCCGCCGTTTGGCGGGGTCCCGCTCCTTGCGCTGGGCATCCAGCAGCTTGTCCATCTCCGGGTTGCTGTAGTGGCCGTAGTTCTTGGCGCCCTTGGAGTGCAGGAAGGGATAGTTTTCGCTGTCCGCCTCGTAGCCGGGGATGTACCAGGCCACCGCGGTCATGTCGCCGTACTCACCCTTGGTGATGATGGTGACCTGGGTGGGGTTGTCCACCTCCCGCCGGTTGACCGTGATCCCCACCTCCTTCAGCAGGCCGATGACCGTCTCCGCGGGGTCCCGGTAGTACCAGTCGATCAGGTCCACCTTCAGGCCGCTGGGATAGCCGGCTTCGGCCAGCAGCTTCTTGGCCTCGGTGGGGTTGTACTGGTAGTTGGGGCCCCAGTCCTTGAGCGTGGGCATGTTGTCGAACATGTAGATCCAGGACGTGCCCATGGACATGGCGTAGCCGCCCTGGTACAGGGTGTCTACCATGGTCATGCGGTCAATGCCCATGGAGAGGGCCTTGCGCACTCGCAGGTCGTTGAAGGGGGGGCGGTCCAGCCGCATGATGAAGCCGTTGACGTTGCCCCGCACCAGGCCCGAGCCATTGGACATGAAGATGGTGTCCGGGTCGCTCTTCTTCAACTGCTGGCCGTCCAGGATTTTGCCGAAGCCGGGGGTCACGTCCAACTGCCCGGAGCGATAGGCCGCCGCGGCCGCCGCGCTATCTGGGATCACGAACATCTCGGCCCGGTCCAGGTAGGGCAGCTTGCCTCCGGCGGAGTCCTTCTCCCAGAAGTCGGGATTGGCCCGGTACTTAACCCCCTGTTTGGGCGTCCAGGTCTCCAGGATGAAAGGCCCGGTGCCGATGGCCTTCTGGCGCCAGCTCCCGTCCTGGTCCTTGATCTCCTTGGGGTGGATGAAGGCCATGGCGGCGATGGAGGCCACGAAGTCCACGTTGGGATCTTTCAACGTGATCTTCACGGTGTACTTGTCCGGCGCTTCGATCCGGGCCACGTTCTCGAAGGTGGCCCGCTGGATGCTGTTCTGGTAGTCCTCGAAGGCGAATTTCACGTCCTCCGCCAGCAGCTCCCGACCGTTCAGGGGTGGCACGTTCTGCCACTTGACTCCTTCCCGCAGCTTGAAGGTGTAGGTCAGGCCGTCGGAGGAGACCTCCCAGGACTTGGCCAGGTCGCCATCCAGCTCGATCCGGAAGGGGTCCGCCTGGGGGCCGACCTTGGCCCGCACCAGCTTGCTATACACCATGTCGTTGACGTTGTAGACGGTGCAGGAGGAGGTGATGCCGATATCCAGGTGAGGCGGGTCCAGGCTCAGGTAGCGGTGGCTGCTCCCCCGCTTCACCTTTGTGGGGTCCTTCTCCTTCTCGTCAGGCGTCACAAAGAGGGGGAACCCTTCCAGGTCCTGGATGCCGCCGGGGACCTTGTAACCCGCGACTTGCTCCACCTTCTTCTCGAAGGCCTCCTGCCGCTGTACCTGATCCTGCTGAGCAGCGGGCGCACAAGCGGCCACCAGCAATCCCCAGAGGGCCAGGATGGCGATACCTCGCAATCCGTGTCCTTGCATTAGATAACCCTCCTTAGCAGCAACCTCGCCTGCCAGCTGGCAGGTTCAAGTGACAGTCTCTCCCCGGTCGTGACTAGCGCGGCCTCTCTTCTCGGCTCTTCCCTCGGCTCCTCTCCTTCCTTCCATTCCCCGACAGGGGAGCTCACGACTCACGAACGCTAGCGGCCCCGCAGGCGGGGGTCCCAGATATCCCGCATGGCATCACCAAAGAGGTTGAAGGCATAAACCGCGAGGCTGATGGCGATGCCGGGCGCCAGAGCGATCTGCGGGGCATCTTCTATCCGCACCCGGGCAGAAACGCCGCCCAGCATGTTGCCCCAGGAGGGATCGGGGAGGGGGGTGCCCAGCCCCAGGAAGCTGAGGGAGGACTCCAGCAGGATGGCGTTGCCCATGGTCACCGAGGCCAGGATGATGATGGGGGCCGTGACATTGGGCAGCACGTGCTGGAACATGATCCGCAGGGGCGTGGCACCGATGGCCCGCGCCGCGTCCACGTACATGTTCTGCTTGATGGTGAGCACCGCGCCCCGGACCACGCGGCTGGCGTTGGGCGCAATGATGACCGAGAGGGCCAGGAAGGTATTCACCGTACTGGCTCCCAGCACCGCCACGATGGACATCGCCAGGATGATCCCCGGAAAGGCCATGAGACCATCCACGATGCGTTGGAGAATCAGGTCGGTCTTTCCCTCAAAAAAGCCGGAAATGAGGCCCACCAGCGCCCCGGAAAAGGTGCCCATGCCCACGGCGATGACCGCCACCATCAGGGAGACCCGCGCCCCGTAGATAATGCGGCTCAGGATGTCTCGCCCCTTATCGTCTGATCCTAAGAGGAAGGGCGGCCCTTGGCCCTTCTCATTGACGAAGATTGGCGACCGCTCGATGGTTGGAGGTAAGGCCGCGGTGGCGACCCCCGGGCCCTTCAGGGCGCTCCCACCCACCATGCGGTGCACGTACAACGGGTCATACGGAGCAAGGAGGGGCGCCCCAAGGGCCACGATGACCAGTACGACAACGAAGAACAGGGCTACGGTCCCCAGGGGTTTCCGCCGTCCTATCTGCAACAGGCCCCGAAGCCGAGACTGCCTAACCCGCAAGCCCGCTACGGGCCGAGTAAGAAGCGCTGCTTCCGACTGTTCCACTGCGATGTCCTCCCAGCTCTAGTTGTAGCGGATACGGGGGTCGAACCAGCCGTAGCTGAGGTCCACGATGAGGTTCAGGAGGATCGCCAGGAGCGCCAGGAACATGACATTGCCCTGGACCAGGCCGTAGTCCCGCCCCGAGATGGCGTCGTAGGTGAGGCGGCCCATCCCCGGAAGGCTGAAGACGACCTCCATGATCACCGATCCGCCCAGCAACAGGCGCAACTGGGTGCCCAGGATGGTGATCACGGGAATCAGCGCGTTCTTCAGGGCGTGGCGGAAGACCACCGCGCGCTCCTTCAAACCCTTGGCCCACGCCGTGCGAATGTAGTCCTCCCGCAGCACCTCCAACATGGTGGAGCGGGTCATCCGCATGCCGGTGGCGGAGAGACGGAACCCCAGGATGCCGGCCGGCAGCGCAAACTGCGCCAGGTTGCCCCACAGGTCAGTGAAAGGGCTGACGTACTCGATCTTCGGCACCCACTTGAAGTAGAGGCCAGAAAAGATGATGACCAGGGTACCCAGCCAGAAGTCGGGCAGGGAGAGGCCCGAGATCGCGAAGACGCGTCCCAGATGATCCAGCCACGTGTCCTGGCGGATCGCGGTGAGAACCCCGATGGGAATGGCGAAAATGACGGAAACAACGATGGCCAAAAAGGCAAGCTCCAGGGTGATGGGGATGGCCATCGACCAGAGCTCCATGATGGGCTTGCCCGACCAATAGGAGAAGCCCGGATCCCCTCGCACGAGGTTCCACATCCACAGGACGTACTGCTCGTGGAAGGGCTTGTCCAGCCCCAGCTCCGCCCGGATCCGGTTCAGGGTGCCGGGGTCGATGTTGCCCGCCTCGGCCATCATGGCCATGACCGCGTCGCCGGGTTGCAGGCGGATCAGCCCTGAGACCAGCACCGACACCACCAGCAACACCGGGATGGAGTAGAGCAGCCGCCTGGCTATATACTGCTGCATCGCCCGCTCCTCGATAGCCGGATTGCTTCCAACAAGACAGCCGCGTCGCGAGGCACACTCCACGCTGCCCTTGGCCGCTGGGCCATAGAGCGCTCGATGACTCCTGGGGACACTCAATAGCCTACATCGCCCCTATATGAGGGGCGAGCAACATTAAACTAACTTATATGGCTGTTCGCCGTTTGTCAAGGGGTGCCACGGGGCTGCGCTAGTGTGGTGTCCTAAACGCCTCAGATGTCGTTGCGAAGAGCCGGAGGCGACCCTTCGGCTGGCTCAGGACAAGCGAAGCAATCCGGGTGGGGCATGGTCGACTTCCCACCCCCAGATTGCCACGCCCTCCTTCGTCGGGCTCGCAATGACCGTCCCGTCGAAGTTTGTCAAGGAACTTCAAAGAGACAGGACACTAGGAGCTGCTGCCCGCGGAGAGGGCGGCGGCGGGCGACTGGACGGGGAAGGGCTGGCTCATCCGGGACCGGGCGCCGGACTCGATCTTCTGCTTGAGGCTGGGGGCCTGGTTGAGGAGGCGATAGAAGTTGTCCCGGCTGAGGACCAGAAAGGTGCTGGGCGCCGCGGTGCGCACGTTGGCGGTGCGGGGGGTATCGAAGAGCAGGGCCATCTCGCCGAAGAACTCTCCCCGGGCCAGGGAGGCGATGTGGCGCTCCCGGTTGGCGTCGTCCATCGCGGTCACCACCACATCGCCCTGGAGGATCACGTAGAACTTTGTCCTCCGAGGCTCCCTGGCCGCACCACAAGGGTGCCCGGGCCATACTGCTCCACGGAGGCGGCGCTCATCATGGCGGCGATCTCTTCGGCCAGGAGGTCTCGGAACATGGGGTAGCCGGTGAGGGCCGCCACGTACTGGGCAAGCTGCCGCTCCTGCTCGGGGAGCTGGTAGGTTGCCACGGCCTCCTCAGGGCTGCCCAGGAGCAGGGCCCGGTAGGTAGGGTCTGCCACCACGCTCCCCGTAAGCCGAAACGCAGGGCGGCCAGGATCAGGGGCGTGGCCAGGAGGTACCAGTACTGGAGCGCCGTCTCCGAGGAAGCGCGTAGCCCCCGCCCGATGCCCAGCAGCAGGAGCCCGATGATGGTGGTCCAGACGACAGCGCTACGGTTCATGCGGCGCGCAACCTGCCAGTCCAGGATGACCGATCACTCTCGTACCCAGGAGCCGGGGAGGCGCCGCTGCCTAGCGGCCCGCAGGACGAATGCCACGGAAAATCTGCCTCCTGAACAATAGCACATTCTGCCATGGCATGGCCTGGCAACAGGGAGCAAGGATGGGAGCAGGAGCGGCAGCTAGAGGGGCGGGCGCCGTTGCCTCCAGGGGCTGGCCTGCTCGTAGGCGTAGGCGGCCCGCAGCACCGTCGCCTCGTCCCAGGGCCGGCCAGCTATCTGGAGCCCCACGGGCAAGCCCCCGGTGGTGAAGCCGCAGGGCAGGGAGATGGCGGGAAACCCCGTCATGTTGAAGGGGCGCGCCAGGCGAGTGAGGGCGTTGCTTACGGTCTCCGTGCGGCCATCCAGGGTGATGGACTCCTCCTCAATCAGCGGGGCGGGAATGGAGGTCGCAGGACTGATGAGCAGGTCCACCTGGTCGAAGAGGGCCAGCGCCTGTTGCGTCATGAGGGCCCGGGCCCGCTGGCCGTTGAGGTACATGCTGCCCGTGACCGCCAGACCCGGAAGCAGGCGGAGGCGCACCTCCGGGGAATAGTCCTGCCAGCGGCTCCGCAGCAGCGGCAGGTGGTAGGTGGCGGCCTCGCCCTGGATGATGGGGCTGTTGATGAAGCTGGCCTGGTGCACCAGCGGCAGGGCTACGTCGTGCACCGAGGCGCCCTGCTCCTCCAGCAGCGCCACGGCCCGCTCCACGGCCGCCAGCACCTCCGGGTTAACTCTGCTGAAGAAGTAGTCCCGCGCCAGCCCCAGCCGGAGGCCCTGGACACCCGTGCCCAGGGCCGCGGTGGCGTTGGGCGCAGGTTCCCTGGCCGAAGCGGGGTCTTTCGGGTCGTGGCCCGCCAGGGCATTCAGAAAGAGCGCCGCATCCTCCACCGTCCGGGTCATGGGACCCACGTGGTCCAGAGACCAGCTCAAGGGCAGCACGCCATAGCGGCTGACCCGCCCGTAGGTGGGCTTGAGGCCCACGATGCCGCAGAGGCTGGCGGGGATGCGTATGGAGCCACCGGTGTCGCTCCCGATGGCCCCGGCGCAGAGGCCGGCGGCCACGGCGGCGCCAGAGCCGCTGCTGGAGCCGCCCGTCATGCGCGCGGCGTCCCAGGGGTTGCGCACGTTGCCGAAGTGGGGGTTCAGCCCGGTGGGGCCGTAGGCAAACTCGTGCATGCCCGTCTTGCCCAGGAGCACTGCGCCGGCCTCCCGCAGCTTGCCCACGATGGTCGCGTCCTCCTCCGGCAGGAAGCTGGAGAGGACCCTGGAGCCACCGGTGGTCCGCACGTGCCGGGTGTACACCAGGTCCTTCAGGGCCAGCGGGATGCCGTGGAGCGGCCCGCGGTAGTGCCCCGCCACTACCTCTTCCTCGGCCTGGCGGGCCGCGGCCAGGGCTTCGTCCCAGAAGAGGGTGATGTAGGCGTTGAGCTGGCTATCCAGCCGCTCGATGCGGGCCAGGTAGGCCTGGGTCAGCTCCACGGGCGACAGCGCGCCGGCCTTGATGCGGGCCGCGGCCTCGGCAATAGAGAGGTAGAACAACTCGTCAGCGCTCATGGCGTTAACGGAGAGTCCTTTCAGCTATGGGTGAGGGGTGCTGCTAGCCGTGGCCGCCGGGGAAAGGGGCCCGGAACACGGTGCCGGGCTCCTGCTCCAACATGAGCAGCTCGGCCACCTGGCGGCCGGCGTCATAGAGGGCCTGCACCTGGGGCGCCAGGGCCTCCAGCTCCACCTCCGAGGGATGCAGGCCCAGGCGGGCGTAGTGCTGCCGCAGCCACTCCTTGTCTACCGGAGGTGTCTCCGCCATGGGAACGCTGCTCCTGGTTACGCCTGCCCCAGCCGCTGGAGCAGCGCGTCCTCGTCGCTGAAGTCGAAGGAGGAGGTCTTGTCCAGTCCCTCCTGGAGGAACCAGTCGTAGGTCTGCTCCACCGCGGCCTCAAAGGTGTAGGCCGGCTCGAAGCCCAGGTGCGCCCGCAGCTTATCTATGCTGAATACCGTGCTCTCGTTCCAGTGGTGGAGGTAGGGGGCCAGCCGCTGGATGAGAGTGCGCCCCTGCGGCTGGGGGGACCACAGCTCGTCCATGACCGGGGCCGGCACGAAGACCTTCTTGGCCTCTACGCCCAGCACCTTGGCAAAGGTGTCCACGTACCCCTCGTCGCTCCAGTACTGCTTGCCGGTGACGTTGTAGATCTGGCCGTAGCTGCGGGGGATGTGCATCATCATGGCCAGGGCCCGCGCCTCGTCCTCCACATGGCCGATCTGGCTCAGGGTGGTGCCGTCGCCGGGGATGAGCACCTTACGGCCCTGGAGCAGGCGGATGAACATGCGCTGCTCCCGGTCGGCGATGATGTTGTGGGGGCCGAAGACCATGGAGAAGCGGGTCACGCTGACGGGGAAGCCGGTGCGCCGGTAGATGTCGGTGAGGTACTCCTCGCAGGCGATCTTGTTGCGGCCGTACTCCGACTGCCGCTCCGTGCGGTTCACCGGAAAGGACTCGTCCATGGGGAGAACGGAGGTGGCGGCGTAGACCACGGTGGAGCTGGCGCAGATGTAGTGCCCGGTGCGGCCCTGGAACAGCTCCACCATGCTCTGGACGTCGTCCCGGGTGTAGGCGCTGATGTCCTGCACGCAGTCGAACGCTTCCTTGCCCAGGACCTCCCGCATCTGCTGGTGGTCCTTGCGGTCGCCGTAGAGGCGCCGGACGGCCCGGGGGATCTTGGCCTGGGTCACGCCCCGGTTGAAGATGGTCACGTCGTGGCCCTGGCGCACCAGCTCCTGCACCAGATGCAGCCCGTTGAAGCGGGTGCCACCCATTACCAAGACCTTCATGGCGTCCTCCCTTCAGTCCTGTCCGCTCCTGGGAGCGTCGCAAGTAGCGGGATTGTAGAGCCTGGGGGGGGGAGAAGTCAAACAGGCAACCGCTCGGCCCCCTCGGCCGGCTCCACGGCGAAGGCGTTGAGGGAGCAGGCCAGCAAGCTGTAGTAGCCGAAGGAGGCGGTCAGCTCCACCAGCCCCTGGACGCCGAAGCGTTCCAGCAGCGCGTGGTAGGTGGCTTCGCTGACCCGGTGGGCCCGCAGGAGCTGCTGCACGTAGCTGACGATCTGCGCTTCCTCGGGCGTCAATCCTTCGGGCGCGCGCCGCTCCCGGATGGCGCTGATGGCCTCCTCTCGCACCCCCGCGCGACGAGCCAGGACCACGTGGCCGCCCCACTCCAGCGCGCAGTCGCACTCCCTGGACGTGGTGATGACCACCAGCTCGGTGACGGCCGCAGGGAGGGTCGACTCGAAGCGGAGGTAGCTGCCCAGGTGGGCCGTGCGGCCGGCGACCTCGGGGCTGTGGAGCAGCAGGGCAAAGGGCCCTCCCACTCTGCCGCGGCTCTCGGCGATGGCGTCGAAGATCAAGTGGTGCTGAGGAGCCAGGTCATCCTTCTGCTGGAGCATTGTCACGCGCGCCATGGTCGTCCCCCTTTCGTTGGTGTTATCCCGCCGCCGCGCCCTCGGAGGCCTGATGCCATGCCAGCACCGTCGCCTCCACCGACTCCACGTAGGCCCGGGGGAAGCCCACGCCCCAGCGCCGGGTGGAGATAAGGCCCTGGGCCTCCTCCAGCCCGTGGCCCAGGAGCCGCAGGATGAGGAGCGCCACCATGGGGGCGCGGTACATACCGGCGCCACAGGTGACCAGCAGGGAGGCAGCGGGCGTCTGCAACGTCCTCAGGGCGTTGTGGGCAATGGGCAACAGCAGCGTGGGCGGCTTGACCAGCAGGTCGTCGGGAAAGGGGTGGGGGAAGATGGTGATGTCGAACTGGGCGGCCAGGTCCAGGGGCGGATGGGTGTCCACCGCCACCATGTGGGTGATGCCGGCCTCCCGCAGCACCGGCAGGCCCTGCGGTCCCACCCTGGCCCCCACGGCCAGGCGGTCGGTGATGAAGTCGAAATCGGGCACGGGCGGGATGTAGGTCATGGTTGCACCTGCGGTGGTGGTGCGTCCGGGGCCGTTGGCGCCGGCGCTCTGGCTATGATAGCACGCTGGGGGAAAGGAATCTCTACGCCGGCCTGGGCGAAGGCCAGGAGCAGGCGGCGGCGGAACTCTCCTGCCACCTCCCACTGGCGCATGGGCTTGGTGACTCCCAGCACCTTCAGGACGATCCCGGTGTCTCCCAGGTCGTCCACTCGCACGAACCGGGGCGCCTCGGTGATCATGGGGCCGAAGAGGGGGTCCTGGGCCAGCTCCTGGCCCACCTGGTCGATGGCTGACTGGGCTATGGCCAGGTCGGTGCCGTAGACCACAGGGATGTCTAGGTTGACCCGAGACCACTCCCGGGTGAAGTTGCTGGCCACCCGGATCTCCCCGTTGGGGATGCTGTGGACGATGCCGTCCAGGTCCCGCAGCACGGTGCGACGGAGGTTCACCTCCTCCACCAGGCCGGAGACGCCTGCCACCCGCACCACATCGCCCTTGCGGTACTGGTCTTCCAGCAGGATGAACATGCCGGCCACCACGTCTTTCACCAGGCTCTGGGCGCCGAAACCCAGGGCCACCCCCGCGATGCCCAGGCTGGCCAGGGCCGGGGCCAGACTCACGTCCAGCTCGCCCAGCACCGTCAGCGCCACCACCAGCAGCAGCCCGGCGTTGGCCGACCAGAGCGCCACGTGGTTCAGGGTGTCTTCGCGCTTGCGCACCTCCTCCGAGGTCTCCTGCTCGTGCTGGCGCCGCAGGGTAGTGCGGATGGCGTGGGGGATCAGGCGCTGGAGCAGGGCGTAGGCCGCCCAGGCCAGGAGCAGGATCAGGAGGATGCGCGCCCCGCGCAGCAGGGCGTCGATCAGGAGAAGAGGCAGCGACACGAGCGCGGGCGCGCGCCCCGGCTACCGCCGGCTCAGGGCCAGGCTCAGGGCAGTGCTCAGCTTGAGCACGTCCTGGTTGGTGCGGCGCAGTCGCCCGCTGAGCTGGGTGGCCATGTTGCGGATCACCAGGTAACCGAGGTGAGGGTCTTCCTGGCACAGGCGCTCGAAGTCGGCGTTGGCCAGGGCCAGGAGGGTGCAGTCGCTCTCGGCGGTCACCGTGGCGCCCCGGAGGCTGTTCTCCAGCAGGGCCATCTCCCCAAAGGCGGGGTGCTCATCGGCGCTGAGGTGCGCGAAGGACTTCTCCCCCTCACCCACGCCGCCACGAGAGAGGCTGAGGGTCACCGTCCGAGAAACCTGGACCTTTCCCTCGATGAGGATGTACATCGCGTCGCCGTGGTCACCCTCCTGGATAATGGTCTCCCCTTTGTGCCAGTGTTCCGCCTTGGCCACGGCCTCGATGGCCTCCAACTGCTGGGGCGACAGCCCCTGGAAGAGGGGAATCTGGGCCAGGACGCTCTTGATGGCAGGCATAGCTCGGTCCTCTGACGGCGCGCCGTCCTAGTCCCGGAACCCAAGCACCAGCACGCTGTCTTCCGCTCGCAGCACATAGCTGCTGGGGGGGTTCACCTGGACTGCGGTCTGGGCGAGGGCGCCGATCTCCAAACCGGCCTCCGAGAACTTACGCTGGATAAAGTCGTCCACCGAAGTATAGTCCGCACTGAGCACGTCCGCCAGGGTCAGGCCCCGGGTCTCGGTGACGACGCCGATGGCAAGGAGGCCCTGGTCCTGCCGGAGCCAGGCTGCCAGCTCATCGAAGGTATGGTTTACAAAGCGGGAGGGCAGGGGCATCTTGCGGAGCAGGGTGGGCGAGTCCGGCGCCATGAGGGCCCGCACGGCCTGGGGCACCCCGGGCGTCGCGGCGGAGGTGGCCAGGAGAAAGCTGTTGAACTCCCCCGCGACCACGATCTCGTCGGCGCTGGCCTGCTTCAGGTGCGAGGCGTTCTGGGCATCCAGTAGCTCGCCCGTAACCCGCACCTCCGGATTCAGGTGCTTCATGGCCAGGCAGGCCAGCACGGTCCGCTCGTCGGCCCGGGCGCTGGTGCTGCTGGTGGTGTCGGCCAGCACGATGGCCGCGCTGGCGCCGGCGATGTTGGCCCGCTCCAGCACCGTCTCCTGTGTGAAGTCACCCCGCACGAAGCGGATGTCCAGGTCCCGGTACTTGAAGAGGATCTCGTTGACGGACTCTTCCGGGAGCTGGTTCACCAGCACGACCCGCACCTTGTCCGGGCCATACAGGTCGGCCACGCTCTCCACTACCTGCTCCGCGGCCCAGTTCCAGCCGGCGATGATCACATGCCCGCGAGCCTTGACAGTCTCCAAGCCGCGCGCCTCCTTCAGACTTTCGGTCACAAACACCGATGCGATCAACGCAGTGAGCACGGAGAAGAGCCCCATGCCCGCCACCACGGTGAAGCCGCCGAGAAGGCGGCCCTCAAAGCTCTTGGGCACGATATCGCCGTAACCGGTGGTGGTCATGGTCACCAGGGCCCACCAGAGCCCGTCCCAGGGGGTGGTGTACAGCTCGTTGCGGTCGTGCTCCAGGAGGTACATCAGGAACGCGGAGCCGCCGACGATGATGGTGGCGGAGATGGCGGCCCGCACCCCCAGGCGGCGCCACTCCCGCCGTATCACCCGGCGCAGGCGCTCCCGGGCGCTGAGCTGCTCCCACCGGCGCTGGGCCGACGTAGTGCCGGCCGGCGTGCTGGTACTCCTGGAGCCCTGGGGGCGTACTACGAGCTGCGCTTGCTCTGCCATCGCGCTTTCCCTAACCCAGGGGGGCTAATCAGAACGGCGGAGGCGCACGCCGGCGATGTCCCTTGCCACCATCAGCTAGATGATGCCCCGGCCGATGCGGACGAAGGCATCCAGGAGGGCCTGCGCCTCCGCCCGCTGCCGCTCCATATCCTCCAGCTCCTGCTGCCTGGGTTTGACCTCCGCCTCGATGATCTCCTTGGTCTGCTCCTCCTGCTGGAGATCCTCGGCTGCCCGCGCCCTGGCCACGGCCACCGCGATCTCCGTCTCCTTCTCCATCATCAGGCGCTGGATCTCCACCACCAGCTTCTGCTGCTCCTCGTAGACCTGGCGCATGGCCCGGGCCTTCTGGCCCGGCTCCAGCCCCACCCAGAGCTGCTCGATCTCCGAAACGGACGCCGGCCCTTCAGCCGGCGCTGCGGCGTCCTGTGTCACGCAATCCCCCTTCCCAGGGTTGAGGAGTTATCAGGTTAAGTGCGCTGCCGGGCCTCTCCAGGCCGGGCATCCCCATTATAGTGAGGGGCAGGAGGATGCGCACCTGCCCGCCGACAGGCGGGGGCAGGCCTGGCGTCCTAGCTCCAGCCCCGGGGCCGGTACTGGATGGCCTCCGCCAAGTGGACCGCCCCGATGGTCGCGGCGCCCGCGAGGTCGGCGGTGGTGCGGGCCACTTTGAGGATCCGGTGAAAGGCCCTGGCCGAGAGCTGGAGTTGCTGCATGGCGGCTCGTAGCAGGGCCTGGGCTTCGGACTCCAGGGGACAAAAGTCCCGCAGCTCCACGGGCGTCATGTCGGCGTTGCTGGAGAGCCTGGTGGCGGCGAAGCGCCGGCGCTGGAGGCTCCGGGCTTCCTCGACGCGCGCCTTGATGGTGGCGGAAGGCTCCCCGGCCGCAGTGTCGGCCAGCTTCTCGTACTCCACCCGGGGCACCTCCACAAAGATGTCGATGCGGTCCAGCAGGGGGCCGCTGATGCGCCGCTGGTACCGGGCTACCTGGGAGGGGGCGCAGGAGCACTCCTTAGCGGGGTCGCCGTAGTAGCCGCAGGGGCAGGGGTTCATGGCCGCTACCATCATGAAGTTGGCGGGGAAGCTGACGCTGCCGTTGGCCCGGCTGATGGTCACGGTGCGGTCCTCCAGGGGCTGACGCAGCACCTCCAGGTCCGCCTGGCCGAACTCCGGCAGCTCGTCCAGGAAGAGCACGCCCAGGTGGCTCATGCTGATTTCTCCGGGACGTGGCCAGCGCCCGCCGCCCACCAGACCCGCCTGGGAGATGGTGTAGTGGGGCGCGCGAAAGGGCCGCTGGCGCACCAGGGGGGTCTCCTGCGGCAGCAGCCCGGCCACGCTGTAGATCTTGGTGATGTCCAGGGCCTCCTCGGGGCTGAGGGAGGGGAGGATGGAGGGCAGGCAGCGGGCCAGCAGGGTCTTGCCGCTGCCCGGCGGCCCGCTCATTATGAGGTTGTGCCCGCCGGCGGCGGCCACCTCCAGGGCCCGCTTGGCGTGCTCCTGCCCCTTGACGTACTGGAAGTCCATGCCCGGCGCGCGCTCTTCCCCCTGGAGCAGCAGGTCCCGCTCCGGCGGGCAGGGCGGGATGGCCGCCTCGCCCCGCAGGTGGGCCGCGAGCTGGGCCAGGTTTTCCACGGGGTAGGCCTCCACCCCCTCCAGCAGCGCCGCCTCCCGAGCGTCCACCTGGGGGACGTAGACCCGGCGGATGCCCCGCTCTTGGGCCAGGGCCACCATGGGCAGGATGCCGTGGGTGTGCCGCAGCGAGCCGTCCATGGAGAGCTCTCCCAGGTAGAGGGCGGGTTCCTGCTCCGGCGGGACCTGCTCGGAGCTGATGAGGATGCCCAGAGCGATGGGGAGGTCGTAGGCCGGCCCCTCCTTCTTCAGGTCGGCCGGGGCCAGGTTCACGGTGATGCGCCGGCCGGGGAAGGCGCAGCCGGAGTTGCGGATGGCGAAGCGCACCCGCTCCTTCGCTTCCTGCACCGCCGTATCCGGAAGGCCGACGATGAAGAAGTTGGGCAGACCGGAGGCCATGTCCACCTCCACCTCCACCAGGGCGCCCTCCAGGCCCACCACCGCGCTGGTGAGGACTTTGGCTAGCATGGCTAGCTTCGCCCTCGGACATCGTCGGTGTCTTCAAGGATGAGCACGTCGAGTTCAGCCGCCCGCCGGAGCCGGTGATCGTTGGTGATGAAGCCGGTGGCGCCAGCCTGGAGACAGGCTGCCATCTGTAGGGCATCGGCCGTCCGCAGGTTGTGCCGCCCGCGAAGTTCAGCCGCGGCCTGCGCCGCCTCGATATCCAGGCCCACAAGGGAAAGATTGGGAAACCGCAGCAGTACCGCGGTGTACCGGTTCGCCAGGTCCCGGCGTCCCAGCGCAAGGGGCTTCGCATTCAGCTCAGTTAAGCTAATCACGGAGGTAACCGTCCTTGGCGCACCGACAGCTATCCTGCTGAACAACGCTCTGGCGGCGGGACAATAGGCCTCAACACGCTCGTAGTAGTAGATGAACACTGACGTGTCCACGCCGACGCAGCGGTGAGCGCCGGCGAACTCGGCTACGGTGGCCATGGTCCGCGCAGCTCGTCAATGTATTTCTGCGGGTCTACGCCCTCCCAGATCTCTTTTCCCAGGCCCTCAAGATACTTGGCCCAGTCCTCAGGCTCACGCATGATGAGCAAATGGTCGCCCACCACCTCCACGATGAGGGTGTCGCCACTGTTGATGCTCAGCCTGCGACGGGCTTCTGCAGGGAGGGCGATCTGATGCTTGCTGCTGACCTTGACCCGACCCCGCATGTGGCCACCTCTGCTAAGTGAAGACGCCCCTGTGCCTAGCATAGCAAAAGGAGGAAAAGTGGCCAACTACGGCCCGGGCGAGCGGCGGACACAGCGTGAAGGGGCGCTGACCATCTCGCTGGTGGGATCGGGCTGGCATCCAGCGGCGACGGTGGGTATGGGTACTAATCTACGTCACCCCCCGCCCACATCGCCGTCGCCGTCCCCTACCACCGTGCACCAGGAGGTACGCAACAATGCAAAGGGCTGCAAGGACCAGGATACTCGCAAGTCCCGCGTCGACAGTACTCACAGGTAGGACCTCCGAAGGAGCAGTATTCCTTGGAAGGCGACCGTGTTGCTCAGAAGGCCCTGGGATAAACCCAGTTTGTGCAGCATCCTGCACGTGTACTGCGACGGGTGCGACGGAGGCTACGCTGGGACGATCCGAACGTGCAGCTCCACAAGGGCCCACAGCTCTGGTGTGATTGACCATAACCCGTGACGGTCCTTCGCATGCTCCGCGTACATTTCTGCAAGCTTTTCTCTGGTCTCCGCGCGGGCGGTGAATCCGCACGCTACCTGCACGTCTCGGCAGCACAGCTCCAGCCGTCCGTCCGACAGAGTCCGGACATGGTGCCGCATCTGCACCCACCACTGTGGCGGGAAAGAGCGCATCCCGTGATCCTCCCTTGCGTGTTGAGCAGCCGCCTGCAGGAGCGCATCCTGGGTCTGCGCCTGGCCCGTAAAATCGCAGCCGTGAATATCTTTACAGCACAGTTCAAAGAGTTCCGTCGCCATGAAGCACCTCCTAAGGTCCCTATTGAGCGCAGCCTCCTCGGTCTGATGACGAGTATACAGGCTAGACCCCATCAAGGGCACGTCTATTGGACGTGCCCGGCCAATCATGTGGTCAGTTCGGATTCAAAGCAAAAGTAAGGGTTGAGGAGTGCTGGCGGAGAGGGTGGGATTCGAACCCACGGTGACTTGCGCCACACCGCTTTTCGAGAGCGGCACCATCAACCACTCGGACACCTCTCCGCACGTGGCCCCTGCATTATAGCACCCACGGAAGGGCCGGCTGCCGGTGCGGTTACCCCGTTGGCGGTTGCAGCCAGCTCGCCAGGAGGCGCGACGCCTCCCGCAGGGTGCAGCGCTTGAGGGTCACGGGCGGCAGGGAGTCCAGGAAGGCGGCGCCGTAGCTCTTGTTGGCCACCCGAGGGTCCAGCACCACCGCCACGCCCCGGTCGGTCTTGCTACGGATGAGCCGCCCGAAGCCCTGGCGGAAACGCAGCACCGCCTGGGGCACGGCGTACTCCCGGAAGGGGTCCTCGAACCCCTCAGAGCGGGCCGCGAAGACCGGTTCCGTGGGCACGGAGAAGGGCAGCCGGGTGATGACCAACAGGCTCAGGGCCTCCCCCACCACATCGACGCCCTCCCAGAAGGTGCTGGTACCCAGGAGGACGGTGCCGGCGTCCTGGCGCAGCCGCTCCAGGAGCTGGTGGGCGCTGCCGCTGACCCCCTGGGCCAGGACCCGGATCCCCTTGGGCTCCAGGAGTTGGGTCAGCGCCCGGTGGGCGGCGTGCAGCCCGGCATAGCTGGTGAACAGCACCAGCGCCCGCCCCTGGCTGGCCTCGCACAGGTCGGCCAGGGCCTGCTCCAGAGCCCGGGCGTGGCCGGGGCGCTGGGGATCGGGGATGTCCTGGGGCACCAGCACCAGCGCGGCGCTGCGGTAGGGGAAGGGAGACCCCACCGCCAGCTCCCGCGGGCCCTCTAACCCCAGCCTGCGGCGCAGGTAGTCGAAGCTGCCGGAGGTCTGGAGCGTGGCGCTGGTGAGCACAACCGACGCCTTCTTGGCGAAGAGGTCCCGCTGGAGCACGGTGCCCACCTCCAGCGGGGCGGCGTAGAGCCCGACGCCTTCGCTCTGCCCCGTGGCGGCCAGCCAGCAGACCCAGGCGGGATCGGCCCTGGCGATGACGGCGTTGCCCTGCTGCAGCAGCTCCTGGCAGGTGAAGAGCAACCCGGCGGCCTCGGCCAAGAGGTCGTCGTAGTGCTCCAACTGGCCGCCGCTCAGGGCCTCCATGCCGGTGACGAGCCGCTCCAGCCGGTCCCCGACGTCCTGGAGGGTGAGGCGCAGGTCTTCCCAGGCCTGCTCCACCT
>JACPQN010000004.1 GCA_016190485.1 Chloroflexota bacterium | reverse complement strand
CCTCAGATGTCGTTGCGAGGAGCCGGAGGCGACCCTTCGGCAGGCTCAGGACGAGCTCCGCAATCCGGGTGGGGCATGGTCGACTTCCAACCCCCAGATTGCCACGCCCTCCTTCGTCGGGCTCGCAATGACAGTCCCGTCGGAGTTTGTCAAGGAACTTCAAAGACAGGACACTAGCACGAGAGCACCCCAGCAGGAACCTGCAAAGCGATCAATAGGGAGGAATAACCGTGAGTGCGCAGCCAGAGTCCGTCGCCGTCGCCGCCGCCGCCCCTCGCTTTCGCACGACAAGACCACTCCCGCTCCGCATGCTGACCCTCGCCCGGCGCAAGCCCCTCAGCGCCATAGGGGCCGTGGTTGTGGCCATCCTGATCCTCACCGCCGCGTTTGCCGATGTCATCTCACCCTACGACCCCATCAAAGTGAACACCGGCCAGTCCCTCAAAGCGCCCATGACCGCTGCCAGGCCCACGGCCAACCAGCCACAGCCTCCCCCCTTCATCCTGGGCACTGACGACAAGGCGCGGGACGTACTGAGCAGGATCATCCATGGTAGTCGCGTCTCCCTCTGGGTAGGCATTCTCTCCGTGGGCATCGGCACCCTGGGGGGCACCCTCATCGGCCTGGTCAGCGGCTACCTGGGTGGTAAGTCCGACCTGATCATCCAGCGCTTCGTGGATGCGCTCCAGGCTATGCCTGGACTCATCTTTGCCATGGCTATCGTCTCGGTGCTGGGGCCCAGCACCACCAACACCTTCATCGCCATCGGGATCATTCTGATCCCCAGCGCCTCCCGCATCGTGCGGGGCGCCACCCTCTCCATCAAGAACAACATGTATGTGGATGCCGCCCGGGCCATGGGCGCCACCCAGATGCGGATCCTGCGGGGCCACGTCCTGCCCAACGTCATGGCGCCCATCATCGTCATCGCCTCTGTTGCGGTGGGCGGCGCTATTCTGACGGAGTCCTCCCTCTCCTTCCTGGGTCTAGGCACCCAGGCGCCCGACCCCTCCTGGGGCTCCATGCTCAGCGGCACCGGGCGGGCGCGGCTAGAGCAGCAGCCCTGGCTGGCCTTCTTCCCCGGCATGGCCATCAGCCTGGTGGTCTTCTCCTTCAACATGCTGGGCGACGGGCTGCGAGATGTGCTGGACCCCCGGCTCCGGGGACGCTAGCGCATCAGACCATCCCTTCCAACTGCCACCGCAGGCGAATAAGGAGGTGCCCTAAGCAGAGTACCAGCGAATCCGTCCATCGCCAGCGCTGCGCGCGACTCCAATAACACACCTGGGAGCTTGTCGAATGAGAAGAGCGTTCTGCTATGTGGGAATCCTGGCCGGATTCATGCTGCTGAGCGTCGCCTGCGCCGGTGTGGCCCCTGCGCCCACCCAGGAGCGGGCCGGCACCGGCCAGGTGGGCGGCGCCGAGGTGGCCGGTATCAAGATACCTGTGGGCATTCCCGACCATCCCTTCCCGGTGATCCGCCCCCCGGATGAGAAGGAGAAAGACCCCTCCAAGTATAGGACGGGCGGCGACTTCCGCTACCTGAGCCTGGACCCGCCCCACCTGGACATCAGCCTGGCCTCCTCCTGCACCGTGTATAACGTCAACGACATGGTGTACAGCAAGCTGGTGCGCGCCAAGCTGGGGCCCACCGCCAACCCCTTCTTGATCGAGCTGGAGCCGGACCTGGCCAAGTCCTGGGATATCTCCGCGGACGGCAAGACCTACACCTTCAAGCTCCACGAAGGGGCCAAGTTCCAGAACCTGCCGCCGGTGAACGGGCGGGAGGTCACGGCCGAGGATGTGCTGTGGAACTACCAGGAGTACGCCAAGGCGGGGGTGCAGCGCTCCTACTTCGAGTTGGTAGACAAGATGGAGGCGGTGGACAAGCACACCTTCCGGATCACGCTGAAGCAACCCTTCCCGGACTTTCTGCCGGGTCTGGCGGAGATGTCCTACATCCGGCCCAAGGAGATCAGAGAGGCCGACGGGAACTTCCGCAAGCAGGCGATCGGCAGCGGGCCCTTCATCCTGGAGGAGTGGTCGCCCAAGCAGGGTGTGAAGTACCGGAAGAACCCCGACTACTTTGAGCGGGATACGGCGGGCAACCGGATGCCCTATTTGGACCGAGCGCAGATGTTTGTCATCCCCGACGCTGCCGTATCCCGGGCCGCCTATCGTGCGGGCCAGGTGGACGTGGTGGGCGCCACCCTGATTCAGGATGCCGAGGAGACCCTCAAGAGCAACCCCGACACCATCTTCGAGTCGGCGGGCTCGGGCCTTACCCGGGGGAACATCAACGGCGTCCATGTGCGCCTGGACAAGCCGCCCTTCAACGACCTCCGGGTGCGGCGGGCCCTCTCCATGGCCCTGGACCGCCAGGGTCTCAACGACACCCTCTACGAGGGCCGCGGCACCATGTCCATGGGCATGTACTGGGTGTTCTGGACGGACCAGTTCCCTAACTTAAAGGACTACGGCCCGTGGTACCAGCACAACCCCACCGAGGCCAAGAAGCTGCTGGCCGAAGCCGGCTTCCCCAACGGCATCTCCATCAACCTGGTGGACTGGTACCTCCGCACCCCCGCCGATGTCCTCGTCGCCCAGTGGAAGGAGTCGGGTATCAACGTCAAGCGGCGGGAGGTGGACAACCCCACCCACGTCGTGATGCTCAACGAGAAGAAGTGGGACGAGATGACCGGCGTCATCTGGGGTATCCCCAGCTACACCGTGGACGCGTCCATCTACCCCTGGTGGCACTCCAAGGGCAGCAAGAACTTCGACAACCTGAGCGATCCGGAGCTGGACCGGCTGCTGGAGGCCCAGCGGGCGGAGCTGGACCCCGCCAAGCGTAAGAAGCTCCTGGAGCAGATCTGGCAGCGGAACCTGGATCAGGTGTACCAGATCTGGTGGCCCACCAGCCGCGGCATGTACGGATACCCCAAGCACATCAAGAACCTGCGTGGCCATGCGATCGTTGGCACCACCAGTTGCTACACCACGGGCATCGCCCGCCACGTGTGGATCGACAAGTAACATTGCTCTCGGCGGCGCCGGCCTCGCTAACAGAAGCGGGGACTGCGATGAGCAGCCCCCGCGCTCTTTATGCCGCTTCTTATCGGTCAGCTCACGGTGAGCGTCCCACCTCAGCCAGCAGGTCGCGCATCCGGTACTCCCGGCGCTGCCCCCTTCCCTTGGGTGGGGTCACGTACAGTGTGGCGCCCTCTCCCAGCCGACGCTCGCTGGCAAGGGCCAGCAGTTCTCCCCCTGCGGGTGGATGGTCCAGCTCCGCCAGGGTCTCCTCCAGCTCCTCACCGAACCAGCGGCGGCGGAGCGCCACCTTGTATCCTGGCATCTCGTGTGTCCCTCCGCACCGGGCCTGCAACCCGCCGCCATGAGCCGCGTCCCTGCCTCTGTCGCTACCCGGGTGGCTGGGACGCGCCCGCTCCCTCCTCCATCACCGAGGCCGGCTCGCCCTCCGGTTGCTCACCTGTGCCGACTTTCACCAGCGTGGGGCGGATGACCCGGTCGTTGAGCGCGTAGCCCCGCTGGAGCTCCGCCAGCACTATCCCTTCCTGGCCGGGCCCCCGCAGCACCGCCTCGTGCCGGTTGGGATCGAAGGGTTGGCCGACGGCCTCGATGACCTTCAGACCCTGAGACTCCAGCATGGCCTGGAGCTTGCGATAGATGAGGTGTATGCCATCGATCCAGGTGAGGCCGGCCAGGTCGGCAGAGACACTGCTCAACGCCCGCTCCAGGTCGTCCAGGATTGGGAGGATATTGAGCATGAGCATGGCGTTGGCGAACTTGATGGCATCGCTCCGCTCCTGCTCGGTGCGCCGCTTGAAGTTGGCGAAGTCCGCGGCGGTACGCTGCCAGCTCGCGTAGTGGCTCTCAGCGCGGGCGCGCTCTTGTTCTAGCCGCTGCGACAGCGTCGCGACGTCCTGCTCCTCGTGTGCTGTCCCTTGGCTGGGCTGATCCTCTGTTGGGGGTGGGCCCTGCTCTTCCGGATTCATGAGAGCCTTCGTAGTTTTAGCTATAGCGCTCGGCCACGAGCTGGGTCATCATCATGGAAAGATAACGCACCGTGGAGATGGACCGGGCGTAGCGCATGCGCGTCGGCCCCAGCAGCCCCACGGTGCCCGTGAGGCCGTCGGGCACGCCGTAGCTGGCGACCACCATGGTAAGGTCCTGCAGCTCTGCCGCCGGGTTCTCGCTGCCGATGACCACGTTCACCCCCGGCTCCTGCGCCAGCCTGGGCAGCCATTGGCCCAGCACCCGTCGCTCTTCGATCAGCTCCATGAGGGGGAGCAGTCGCTCCGGGGACGCGAACTCCGGTTGCACGAGCAGATGGCGTAGGCCTTCCAGATGCAGTTGCTCTGCCCCCTGCAGGTCTTCACCCTCCATGAGACGCTGCGTGATCCGCGTCACCTGCTCTTCCATAACCGTGTCGGCCTGGGGCAAGCTGGCGATCTGCCGGGCGGTCTGACCTTCCAGCAGCCTGCTGAGGCGGCGGGCCAAGCTGGAGAGGTCCTCCTGGGTGACGGACTCCTCCCACCGCACGAGCTGCTGTTTCACTCTGGCCTCCTGGAGCACCAGCACCAGGAGCACCAGGAACTCCTGGAGCAGCACCAGCTCAAGGTGTTTGATGCGTGCCAGCGATGCCCGGGGGACGGTGGTAAGAGCAACGGCCTGGGACAGCCGCGCCAGGAGCTCCGCGGCCAGACGGGACCACTCCTCCGCTTCGCTCTCCTGCTGCCAGAGGCGTTGGCGGACGTAGGCGGCCTCTTCAGGGGGCAACTCCTGCTCCTCCATCAGCGTCCGCACAAAGTAGCGGTACCCCTTGTCCGAAGGGATACGGCCAGCGGAGGTATGGGGGTGCGTGATGTAGCCCTCCTCCTCCAGCAGCGCCATGTCGTTGCGGATGGTCGCGGGGCTGACGCCCAGGCTGTGGCCGCGCGCGATGTGCTCCGACCCTACTGGGCTCGCCGTCTCGATGTAATCTCCTACGATGATACGCAGGAGATGGCCCCGCCGGGCCGTCAGCGTGTCACGCGCCTTCATAGGCATACCGATCCCGCTAGGCTTGTTAGCACTCTCCTGCCAAGAGTGCTAACAAGGCCAAGGTAGCACTCTCCGGCACGCCCTGTCAAGCTGCGCGCGCCCTGGCGACTGTGGCGAGGACGGCCGTGGTTCCCGTCATGGTCCGACAAGCCCATCCTGAGCCTGCTTACCGCAGGCGGGCTTGCCGAAGGGCCACCACGAGCGTCTGATCCTTCTGGTTTTTCCTGGCCAGCGTCCAACGCTGCGTCGCCTTCTTGTAGCTGGCCCAGGCCGCTGGCTATAATAGGAGTGTCAACCAGTCGTTCCCCTGCACCGTACGGAGGTGAGGCAGGCCATGTTTTTTCTGGACCCCCTGTGGTTCCTCTTTGCGATACCGCCCCTGCTGGTCATGTTCTACGCACAGCACCGGGTGCAGTCCACCTACCAGCGCTATGCTGAGGTGGCCAATGCCGTCGGCATGTCCGGGGCCGAGATTGCGGCGCGGCTGTTGCGGGCCCAGGGCCTGAGCCAGGTGGAGCTGGAGATGAGCGAAGGCCACCTCTCGGACCACTACGATCCCACCAGCAAGACGCTGCGCCTCTCTCCCGATGTGTACAGCGCCTCTTCGGTGGCGGCGCTGGGTATCGTGGCCCACGAGGTGGGGCATGCGCTCCAGGACGCCCAGGCCTACGCGCCCATGCAGCTCCGGGCCAGCCTGGTGCCCGCGGTGAGCTTCGGGTCGTCCCTGGCGCCCTGGCTGTTCTTGGCGGGCATGTTCTTCCAGTTTGTGGGGCTGATCTGGGTGGCCGTCATCTTCTTCGCGGGGGCGGTGCTGTTCCATCTGGTGACCCTGCCTGTGGAGCTGGATGCCAGCAACCGGGCGCGGGCGCTGCTCCAGGCCAACGGCCTGGTGACCGTGACGGAGTTCGAGGCCGCGGACGCGGTGCTGAAGGCAGCAGCCCTCACCTATCTGGCGGCGCTGCTTCAGGCCACGGCCCAGCTCCTCTACTACGTGCTCGCGGCCCTGGGGCTCTCCAGGCGGGACGAGTAGCTCTGGCGATCAATTCCGCCTGCGATAAGCAGGGAGGGTTTTCCTGACTCCGCCGGAACCAGTGATGCACCCCCATCTCTTTGGAGACCGCTCAAGAACCGCTCATGGTGAGCTTGTCGAACCATGGGCGGCTCGTCCTTCGACAGGCTCAGGACGAGCGGTTATTGCTCTATCCGCACTCTACTAGACCTCTCGCCCTCAGAGCTGGCTGCGCAACTCCAGGAGTTGGGGCAGCCAGCCTATCGCGCCCGGCAGGTGCTCCGCTGGGCCTATGCCGGAGTCACCTCCTTTGCAGAGATGACCGACCTGCCTGCGGGACTGCGCGCCCGGCTGGAGGCGCACCTAGCTTACTCGTCGCTGGCGCCGGTGCGCCAGCTCTCCTCAGCAGACGGTCTCACCCGCAAGGTGCTGTTCCGGTTGGGGGACGGCAGGCTGGTGGAGGCGGTGCTGATGCGCTACTCCCAGCGGGGCGGCGGCCAGCGCGCCACCATCTGCGTCTCCAGCCAGGCCGGCTGCGCCTACGGCTGCCAGTTCTGCGCCACGGGCCAGCAGGGGTACGGGCGGAGCCTGACGGCCGGGGAGATGGTAGAGCAGGTCCTCTACTTCCTGAGAGAGCCGGAGGCTGCGGAAACCTCGGGGCCGGGGCCCGAAGCCGGCTTAGCCCGCAAGCCCAGCAACGTCGTCTTCATGGGCATGGGAGAGCCCTTCGCCAACTACGAGCAGGTACGCAGGGCCATCCTGGCCTTCAATGCCTCTTGGGGACTGGGACTGGCAGCCCGCCATATCACCGTCTCCACGGTGGGCCTGGTGCCTCAGATCAAGCGCTTTGCCCAGGAGCCGTGGCAGGTGGGCCTGGCTATCTCCCTCCATGCGCCCAACGATCGGCTCCGTCGCGCCCTCATGCCCGTCAACCGCAAATACCCCCTGGCCGCGCTCATCGCCGCTTGTCGGGACTACGTTGCCCACACCAGTCGCCGGGTCTCCTTCGAGTACGTCCTGCTGGCGGAGGTGAACGACGGGGAGGAGCAGGCCCGGGAGCTGGCCGAGTTGCTCTCCGGGCTGCTTTGCCACGTGAACCTCATTCCGGTGAACCCCACCGCAGCCAGCCAGTTCCGGCGCCCGGCGCCAGAGCGAGTCGAGGCGTTTGCCCGGGCGCTGCGGCGTCGTCACATCCCGGTGACAGTGCGGGACACCAGGGGGGTGGAGATTCAGGCAGGATGCGGCCAGCTCAGGGCCCGAGAACCAGCGAGAGCGCCCACGACGTCGGGCGCTCTACGGTAGGTGACCGGCTGGCTCCTACGTTTCCAGCTCTCGCAAGAACTTCTCGATAGAGGGTGGCAGCGGCGTCTCCTCCTCAGAGGCCGCCTGCTCCGTCCGCTGCTTGTCGTACCGCTCCTCTATCTGGGCCAGGGCGCGCCGGAGCTGGGGGTTGGCCTCCACTGCCGCGCCCACCTGGCGGAGCTGCTCCTCCGCCTTGCTCCGAAGATCGTAGAGGTCCAGGGGCAGGTCGTAGACCTTTGAGAGCAGCTCCAGCAGGCGCAGGGTGCCGTTGTAGTCCTCGTCCAGGGGCGCGTACTGGGGCAACCGGGCAATGAGGTTCACGGTCTCCATTCCCTGCGGTCCCGCTAGCCGGGTGAGGAGGGTCATGATAGTGGTAGGCCCTTCGTAGGTGCTGGCTCGTATGCCGTAGCGGGCCATGGTCGCCTGGGTCGCTTCATCGGAGGCCGAGCCGCTGACCAGGAGCGGCCGGGTGTGGGGCACCATGTCGTACATAGAGCCTACCAGCGCGTACCGCTTGACGCCAAAATGCTGCAGCAGCTCCAGGATGCCCTCCACATAGTCCTCGCCCCGGGCGTGGGGCTCCAGCAGGTGGAGGAAAAGGAAATCGTTGCTGGCCGGCCGCCTGGCGTAGCTCACGTGGGAGTTGGGCAGGTCCACCTCTCGCCGCCCGTCCTTGTAGTAGACGGTGGGCCGGTAGCGCGTAAAGTCGAAGAAGGTACCCGGGCGCGTGAGCTGGCCCAGGGGCTGGCCGTCCAGCACCCGCTTCAGCTCGTTCAGCGCCAGGGTCCCGGCGCTACCCACGTCGGTCCAGGGACGGAGGATGGCCAGCGCGTGGGGCGCCCGCAGGGGCGACTCTGGCTCTTGGATCGTAAAATTGCCTAGTTCCATAGGCTCATGCTAGCAAAACCGACCCAGTAGCGCAATGTATGGTCTGCCTGCCAGCAGTTGCGAGTGGCCAGCCACTGGTACAAAGCAGCCTACCTGAGTATACTCTGGTGAGCGTGTTCGGCGCCGCTGACCAGGCGGGCCGTAAACTACCGCAGGAGGGACGTGGCGTGCTCCCAACCTACAGCAATCTTCTAGGCATCCCTGGCGTGCTGTTTCTGGCGGCGGCGGTCCTTATCTCCGTGGGCGTCTTCGTCCGGGCCATGTGGCAGAAGGTGATCTCGCCCGTGGTTCACGGCAGGGCTTACTATCGCTTCGACCGGTGGCCGGAGCGCGTTGGCCGCTTTCTGGTCTACGTCATTGCCCAGAAGAAGGTCTTCGATAACAGCTACTCCGGCGTGCTCCACGCCCTCATCTTCTGGGGCTTCATTATCTGGCAGCCCTTCACCCTCAACCTGGTGCTGGAAGGCCTCAGCCAGCAGATCGCCCTGGGCACCCTGCTGGGGCCTATCTGGCAGGCCTACATCTTCGTCGTTGAGGTCGCCAGCGTGGGCATCCTCATCGGCGTGGCCATGGCGGTCTACCGCCGCATCGTCATCCGGCCTCCCTTCATGCACACCGCGGCCGACGCTTACATCATCCTGGGGCTCATCGCTGGCCTCATGCTCACTTACTTCCTCTCCGAGGCCTTCAAGCTCGCCGCGGAGGCGGGCGCTGCCGCCGCCTGGTATGCGCCCATCTCCGTGGCCCTCAGCAGCCTGATCACGGGCGGCCTCTCCCACGATGCAGGCGTCATGATCTTCAGTATCCTCTGGATCTTCCATGTGGCCATCTTCCTGGGCTTCCTCATGTACATCCCCTACTCCAAGCACCTGCACCTGGTGGCGGCGCCCTTCAACGTGCTGTTTCAGAACCTGGAGGTCGGGGGCGCGCTGCCGCCCATCAAGGACATCGAGCAGCAGGAGCACTTCGGCGCCTCTACCCTGGCCGACTTCACCTGGAAGCAGATCCTGGACATGGACACCTGCACCGAGTGCGGCCGGTGCACGGAGAACTGCCCCGCCTTCGCCACCGACAAGCCCCTCTCGCCCCGAGACCTGATCCTGGACCTGAAGGCCTACGCCCACCGGGAGACGCCGCTGCACCAGCGGGAGGCACTCCACGGGCGGGCGGAGTTCGCTGAGCTAGGCGCCGACACGCCCCTGGTGGGCGGCATCGTGCACGAGGAGACGCTCTGGTCCTGCGTGACCTGCGGGGCCTGCATGGAGGCCTGCCCGGTGTTCATCGAGCACGTGCCCACCATCGTGGACATGCGTCGCCACCTGGTGATGGAGCTGAGCCAGATCCCCGAGGCGGCAGAGGCCGCCCTGGTGAGCCTGGAGCGGCGTGGGCACCCCTGGCGCGGCACCCAGTACAACCGCACCGACTGGATGGCCGGGCTTGACCTGCGGGAGTTCACCTCCGGCGACGACGTGGAGTACCTCTACTGGGTGGGCTGCTCCGGCGCGCTGGAAGACCGCAACCGCCGCATCGTCCAGGCCGTGATCAAGATTCTCAAGGCGGCCAAGGTCAACTTCGGCGTGCTGGGGCCACTGGAGAGCTGCACCGGCGATCCGGCCCGCCGCATGGGCAACGAGTACCTGTTCCAGATACTGGCCCAGCAGAATATCGAGCTGTTCAAGGAACGCAAGGTCCGCAAGATCATCACCCAGTGCCCTCACTGCTTCAACACCTTCAAAAACGAGTACCCCCAGTTCGACGGGAACTACGAGGTGCTGCATCACTCCGAGCTCATCTCCCAGCTCATTAGAGAGGGCAAGCTGAATCTGAGCAAAGAGCTCAAGGAGACCGTGACCTATCACGACTCCTGCTACCTGGGACGGCACAACGGCGTGTACGAAGCGCCCCGGCAGATCGCCCGCGCGCTGCCGGGTGTGCAGGTGGTGGAGATGAGCCAGAGCCGTAACAGCAGCTTCTGCTGCGGTGCGGGCGGCGGCCACATGTGGATGGACGAGAAGACGGCCAAGCGCATCAACTGGACCCGCACCGACATGGCCCTGCAGACCGGCGCAGGTACCGTGGCCACCGCCTGCCCCTTCTGTGTCATCATGTTCGAGGACGGCATCCGCGGCCGCAACGCCGAGGAGACCCTGAAGGCGCGGGACCTGGCGGAGCTGGTGGCGGAGGCGCTGGGGGATGTATAATGGTTCCATTCTGGAACCATTGGAGTGCGCCGTGCCGGTTAATCTATCCATAAAAAACGTCCCTGACCCCTTGGTACAACGGCTGCGGGAACGCGCCAAGCGGCATCACCGCTCGGTACAAGGAGAGCTGCTGGCCATCCTAGAGGAGAGTGTTGGCCTTCAGCGGCTCACCCTGGAGGAGGTGTACTCCCAGGTGAAAGCGCTGGGGTTCAAGACCGGCTCCGAGGCAGTGACCATGGTTCGTGAGGATCGGGATGCCCGCTAAGGTAGTGGACGCCTCAGTCTTGGGAGCAATGTTGTTTCAGGAGCCCGACGCCGAGGAGGCCTACGCGCTGCTCTCTGGCGGGGAGCTGTTCGCGCCTTCTCTTCTACCCTATGAGTTGACCAGCATCGCTCGCAAGAAGGCCCTGCGCTACCCAGACCAGAGGGACCTTGTTCAGAGGGCGTGTGAGCAGGGCCTTGCCCTGGACATTACGCTCGTCGAGGTAGCGCACCAGGCGGTGCTCAGGCTGGCCCTGGAAACGGGTCTCACCACCTATGATGCAAGTTACCTCTACATAGCCCGGCTGCTGGGAGCGCCCCTGGTAACTCTGGACAGCAGTTTGCAGGCTGCCGCTCAGCAGCGTGGCTAGCGCCCGTCAGTGGGCGGCCTGCTACGTCCCCTTGCCGGGGCCGTAGACTACCTGCCCCGGCCGCTGCCCGGTGTGCTGGCCCCGGTCGATCACCAGGCTGCCGTTCACCAGCACGTAGGGAATGCCCGTGGGATACTGCTGCGGGCGCTGATAGGTGGCGGTATCACCCACGGTGGTGGGATCGAAGGCCACGATGTCGGCCCAGCAGCCCTCCCGCAGAAGCCCCCGATCTTTCAGCCCCAGCACCTGGGCGGGGAGCGAGGTCATCTTGCGGACGGCATCCTCCAGCGCTAGCACCCCCTCCTCCCGCACGTACCTGCCCAGCACCCGGGGGTTGGTGCCGAAGGCCCGGGGATGGGGCTTGCCCGGCGCCGCCTCGTTCAGCGCCCCCGCGTCCGAGGCAATGCTCACCCAGGGCTGCCGCATCACCTCCCGCACGTCCGCCTCCGCCATGTTGTGATACACCCCGAAGGGGAACGCGCCCTCCTCTGCGACCAGGTCCAGGCACACCTCAGCCGGGTCTCCCCCCTGCTCAGCGGCCACCTCGGCCACCGTCTTCCCCTCCAGCTCCTGCAGCGCAGCGTTGGTGAAGCGAGCGCCCACGATGCCCTCCCAGCCGCCGTGCTCCTCCACGTACTGCTGGAACTCCGGGTCCTGCAACACCCTGGCGCGAAACGCCGGGTCACGGAAGCGGGCCACGGCCTGGCTGGGCGCCATGTCCTGCACCCAGCGGGGGAACAGACGGTGCCAGGGATGCTGCATCGCGGTGTAGGGATACTGGTTAGCCGTTACGTCCAGGCCCCGGTCTCGGGCCGCCTGGATCATGGCGATTGCCTCCTTGACCCGGCCCCAGTTGGACTTGCCCCGTATCTTCAGATGATAGACGTGCACCGGCAGGCCTGCCTCCTGGCCCACGTGGATAGCCTTCTCCAGCTCCTCCATGAGCTGAAAGCCCTCGCTGCCCACATGGGTCCCGTAGAACCCGCCGTAGCGCGCGGCCACCCGGGCCATGGAGACGATCTCCTGGGGGTACTGGTAGCCGCCGCCGTGCCAGGCCGTGGATAGGCCCACGGCTCCTTCCGACATGGCCTGCGCGATGAGCGCGTTCATCTCGCCCAGCTCCGCCTCTGTGGCGGGACGGTCTTCGTAGCCCACCACGGCCAGCTTCACCTGCTGGGGCGCGACGCAGCTCGCCACGTTCATGGCGATGCCCTGACGCTGCACCCGGGCGAAGTAGCCCTGGAAGGTGGCCCAGTCCACCTCCACGTTGTCCCGCCGCCACTGGGCCTGGCGGTACTCGTCCAGCACGGCGCCCCGCAGCGGGGCGACGCTGCTGCTCTCGCCGATGATATCCAGGGTCACGCCCTGGCGCACCTTGCTCTGGGCCAGGCCATCGGCCAGGAGGGTGGTGTCGCTGTGGGTGTGGAGATCGATGAAGCCCGGCGCGACCACCAGTCCGGCGGCGTCGATCTCGCGCAGGGCCTGGCCCGGCGCGATCCGCCCCACCGCGGCGATCCGCCCCTGGCGGACCCCCACGTCGGCGTGGACCCAGGGATTGCCCGCGCCGTCCACCACTCTGCCGCCCCGCAGCGCGATGTCGTACTCCGCCATGGTCTCCTCCCTACTCTGTGGCAAGGAAATTGCGCCTGAAAGCCAGTGTCCTGCCCCAAGAACGCATCAGGGCAGTCATTGCGAGGAGGCGCAGCCGACCCTTCGGCAGGCCCTTCGACGGTGCTCAGGGTAGGCTCAGGACAAGCGTGGCAATCCGGGGGAGGGAAGCCGTCCAGCGAGAAGGAGGCTTGTTTTCCCCGCCCAGATTGCCACGGCCCTCGTACCTCGGGCCTCGCAATGACATATCCGCGTACTTCAGGGACACCACACTAGCCCGCCTGTCCCTGTCGAAGCTGCGTGCGCAACACCTCCTCAGAGGTCGTCCACACCCAGCCCGGCGCGTGGAGCCGGTACACGGGCTGCCCCCCACGCCGGAAGCGCTGCAGCACCCGCCAGCGGCTCCCGTCCGGCAGGGCCATGCGGTCGCCCACAGCAAATGCGAAGGGGAGCAGGGGCGGCAGGTCGCTCAGGCCGTACTCTCGGGCCACCTTCAGCGCGCCCTCCCGGTAGCCCACCTCCATCCGCAGCAGTTCCAGCTTCCCCGCGCGCTCCAGTCCGCAGGCCAGCCGCCGCCAGAAGATCAGCTTGTGCCCTTCGCGCTCCGGCGCCTGGGCGTGGGCCAGCTCGTGGGCCAGCACGCCCCACAGACGATCGGGCGCAGCCAGCTCCAGGCGTCCGATGCGAATGACCTGCTCTTTCAGAAGCCAGTCACCGCCCTGGCCCCGGCGGAGATGAACCACGGGAGTAAAGGGGAAACCGCAACTCCCCGCGACCTGAAGGGCCAGGTCGTTCAGGAAGTCGCCTTTAGTAGAGAGGCGTTGCAGCAAGCGGGTACGGTGCAACGTAAAGCAGTCAGTCCAGCCCCTCCCGGGCCTTGCGCGTGGTGGCGACGATGTCCTCCACGCTCTCCTCCAGGGCCATCTCCATCAGCTCCACCTCTTCCTGGTAGGCGGCCTGATCCACGCTGGAGCGCACCTCCGGCTCCAGGACGTGATACACGGGGAGTCTCAACGAGACTCCGGCCAGGGGACCGGCGTAGGTGGGGTCTCCGCTGGTAACGGTCATGGCTGCGATCTCCGCGCCTCCGGAGTCCAGCGCGCCGATGACCACCACCAGGTTCTCCACCCCCAGGCGCTCTGCCAGCTCTTTGATCTGCGCCTGGTTATCCAGGTCCATGGCCCCCGCGGCCGATCAGACGATGCACTCGGTGGAGGAGAAGACCACCTCTGCGCCCGCAGTCTCCACCAGCCGGGCGATGGCCGGGCCCTGGATGCCGTCCCGGTCACCCAGGGCAATGACTTTCTTGCCTTGGAACACGCTGACCTCCTTGGAGTTTATGGATGTTGCTCTACCAGGACGGACATCCCATCCGCCAGATGGGTCATCCGGCCCAGGAAAAGGCTACCTTTGGCCAGGAACATGATGCGGCGGGCCTGCCCGCTGCTGAGCAGGTCCATCCCGTGTCCCAGATAGGCGATGCCCACCGGGATGTGCCCCTGGCTGGGGGCAAAACCGGGCATGCCGCACGTCGCCACGAAGGTGTCCAAGCCGTCGGCGGGGATCTCGCCCCGCTTGGCCGCCAGCGCTGCGATCATCTTGTAGTTGGTCTTGGCCGTGTCGCCCCGCTCGAAGCGGCGGGTGATGTCGGGGTTCTGGAGCTCGCTGGCGTACCTGTCCACGCTGCTGATGGAGAGGCCCAGGCGCTCCAGGGGCCGCACCACCAGCGCCTCCATGATGGCCTGCTGGGAGAACCCCGCCCGGATGTCGTGGCGGCCCACGGCGTCCAGCCGTATCTGGGGGTTGTGGCCATCGTCCGGCCCGACGATGAAGGCCACCGCGCCCAGCATGTCCTCGAGAACCGGGATGCCAGCCTCCAGGTGGCGGTCGTAGTTCATGCCCAGCTTGGGCAGGGAGCCCCCGCCCACGATGGCGATGTCGCCATAGACGCCCGACTGCGCCAGCCCGCCGGCCATGACCATGGCGTGGAGGGGCGCAGAGCAAAAGCTCTTCACGTCGGCGCCGGTGGCGTTCAGGCAGCCGGCCAGCTCGCCCACGGCCTTGGCCAGGTTGCCGCCACCCCGGTTGAAGCGGTCGCCGACCGCCTCCTCAGAGCAGCTCAGCAGGTAGTCGATGGACTCCGGTCCGCCGGGGTGCTGCCCCAGGAGCTGCCGCAGGGCCAGCAGCGCCGAGGCCTTGCAGGCCAGGTTCTCCAGCAGCGCATGGGCGCTGAGGGAGGGGTCCAGCGGGTGGGCGCGCTGGACGATGCCCACCATCCGCTCTCCCAGGAAGAGAGGCAGCGCCTCCTCGGAGGATACCTTCTGCGCCAGATCCGGGGCCGTTGCTCCCCTTCCGAGGCGCTTCGCGTCGGTTTCCTGGAAGAGTGGGTGCTGGCGGAGCGATTCTTGGATCTCCTCAAGGAAGTCTGCCTCCAGGCTGACCTGGCTGAAGTCGTCGGCCACCTTGAGGAAGCCGTAGAAGATCTCCTCGGACATCAGATCGCCGTGGCGGCCCTGGGGCGAAGCCCCCTCCAGGGGGTGGGCGTACCAGGGGACGGGCAGATCACCCAGGGCCTCCGGACGCAGGTTGCCGATGAAGGCCTGGTTGGGGGGATAGCGCAGGGCATCCTCGTAGGAGCGGAGGCCCGGCCGCAGCGTCGCCCCTGCGTCCTCGCCTCTGGCGCGCAGGCGGTAGAAGGGCTCGGCGCCGTACCGCACCAGGTTCGGCGCGTGTACCAGGAGGGCGGCAAAGCCCTTCACCACCGGGGCGGTCATGGCTAGTACTCCACTCCCACCAGGCGATTGGCCCCGATCTGGCTGGTGGCCCCCACGATGGTGTTGATCTTGACCCGGTTCTCGCCCCCGGGTGGCCCTCCCACCGGCGTCGGCACCTGGCCGCCGATGACCCGAGCGACCCTGGGCAGCAGGACGTACTCGTCGCCGCTGCCGGCGCTGACGATCGCGTCGGCGGCGGGCGTGGCGATGGTGATGGCCGCGTCCGCGCTGCCGTCCACCGAGGTCTCGCTGATGATGAGCACACTCTTCATGCCCAACTGCTCGCACTTCTCCGCCAGCAGCGCCAGGTCGGCCTGGGGCGCGCCGCCGCCCAGCTTGGTGAGCACCGCGCCGTCGGCGCCCAGGACCCACCGGGCCATGGTGGCCGCCATGGTGGCGTTGCGGGCGCGCTCCACCGGACCATCAGGAGAGACGGTGAGCACCACCCCCACAAAGCAGACATCCACCCCATGCCGCCGCAGCAGGTCGAAGACCACGGGGTGGTTCTGGATGGAGTAGGTCTCCCCTGCCATGCGGGCGTGGGAGCCGTTGAGCACGGCGCCGTCAATCACCTCGTTGGGGTGGACCACGGTGGGCAACAGCCACCGGACGTTGTCGCCGTAGAGGATCGCGTCACCCGGCTTGGAGGGCGACTGGTGGGACCAGATCTGGTAGATATAGGCGATCCGGGGCAGGCCCTCCATGCCCTTGTGGATGTCGGGCAGGGGCGGCAGGTCGAAGACCTCCACCTGGTCGGGAGCGACGCCTCCGCAGCGCTGCGCCAGATAGACGCTGGCCCGCCAGCCCGCGTACTTGAGGGCCATCTCGTACTCGGCCAGGCTGACACCGGACGCGGGAACGGGACTGAGCACGACGTTAAAGGTATTCGCGTAGTCGGTAAGCTGGCTCGCGGCGCCGGTCATGTCCAGCACCCGCACGCCGCCCAGAGGAAGGGGGAAGTTCTCCCGGGAGCTGGGCATCTGGGTGGTGGTGACCACCGCAGCGCCCCGGAGGACCCGGGTGATCCCGTGGCCCACCGCGGCGATGGGGCTCAGCGCCCCCGGAAAGTCCGCGCCCGGCGGGTCGAGTTTGCAGCGGGGCTCGACCACGTCGGCCACCTTCACGATGCGGCAGTCGTCGCCAGGGGACGCCAGCTCCACCCCGACCCGGGCCAGGCGCTGGTCCTCCAGGAGGGCCTGCTCCAGCTCCTGGGCGTTGACATAGAGGGTTCCATCCCGCGCTTCGGTGCGACGCCCGAAGGCGACCCCCCGGATGTGGTGTACCTGTAGCTCAAGTCGCATGGCGGTGCCCTCAAATCCCTAGCTGTTGCTCATGGCCTTCGGCCCTAGCCCACCGATGGCCATTTGCCACCCTCACCCTAGCCCTCTCCCCTCAAGGGAGAGGGAACGAAGCAGCTTCCTCTCCCCTGGTGGGAGAGGATTTGAGGAGAGGGGGAGGCCGTGCAAATTACCACGTCTTATACATTTAGATAGTTTCTTAGTAGAACACCTCGGGTTTCTCCACCTGCTGCTGGAGCGCCTTCAGCGCCTTGCGCAGGTACTGCTTACGGACCTGTTTCTCCTCCGCCGGTGGGAGAGAAGGATCGCCCGTGGGATAGGTGATGGCCGCGCTGGCCAGCACGCGATTGACCCCAAGGGTGTTGGGAATGGGAGTGAGGGCCGTGAGCTGCACCACCGGCACCCCCGCCTTCTCCAGCTCTCGAGCGATCACAGCGCCGCTGCGAGTGCTGGTGCCTCAGGTGGAGGTGAGGATGACCCCTTCGATGTGCTCCAGCTTGAGCTTCTCGGCCATCTCCCTGCCGAACTTGCGGGCGTTGGCCAGACTGGTCCATACACCCGTGGTGGTGAGGATCTCCTCGTGGAGCTTGCCGATCTCCCCCTCTTGCTCCAGCTCCCTGGCGGCATCCAGGGGTACCAGGCGGTTGGGGTCCTGGTTCACCAGGGTGGTGTCGAAGCCCGTGTGGACCGACTCGTACTCCTGGGGCGTAAGCCGGTCCCGCCCAGAGATGGAGTAGCCCAGCCACTTGGTGGCGCCGCGGGACTCCAGCCTGTCGGGGTTGCCCTTGGGCACCAGCCCTCCGTCGGTGATGAGGGCTATCCTCGCCCTGGAGACGTCGCCGATAGCAGCGGGCGCGGCGACAGGCTCGAACTTGGGCAGGGGCAACTCCGTCTGGAAGGAGCGCCCCCCGATCTTGGCCAGCAGCATGTCCACTGCCCGGCGGCTGGCGGACCACTCCGCCAGGCGGTTCTTCCGGAGGCCATGGGGGATGTACCCCTCCTGGGCCGGCTCGCCCAGCTCCTGGCCCTCCACCAGCTTCTCGGCCAAGCGCACCATGCGGCCCAGGTCCTGGGCCATGGTGCGGGCCGTCTCGCCGGTGCTGACGATGAGGGCCTCCCGCCGGAAGAGGTCGGCGCCGGGGTTCTCCTCGTTCATGCCGGTGATGGCCGGCACCCGCAGCTCCCGCTGGGCCAGCTCGCAGACCTTGCCGCAGGCCATGCCGTAGCGTCCCGACCCGTAGGCGGGGCCCGCCACCACCAGGTCTGGGGCGTAGGGCTTTATCAAGGCCATGATCTGCTGGCCCACCTGGTCCAGGTTCTCGGAGAAATGGTCGTCGCCGCAGACGACCGTGGCCACCACACGGCCCCGGCCTTCCAGCGCCTTCTCCAGCGCGAGGCCGGGCCCCACGGGGCCTTCCCGCACTTCAGGGGGGAGGCCGGCCGCCGCCTCTCCGCCCTTCTGGCCGAAGAAGTGGTTCACATAGTGGACTACCCGCAGCGCTTTTGCCATTTGGTCCCTCTCCTTATCTGGTCCTGGTGGCCGCCAGGGTTAGGCCTGACGAAGGGCGAGACGCTAGTGTGGTGTCCCAGAAGAACGCCGCGAATTTGTCATTGCGAGGAGGCGAAGCCGACGTGGCAATCCGGGGGAGGGAAGCCGTCCTGCTGGGAGGGGATTGTTACCCCTCCCAGGTTGCCACGGCCCTCGTTCCTCGGGCCTCGCAATGACGTCTGCACCAAACTTCGGAGACAGGACGCTAATACTCCACGCCGCTGTAGCGCCCGAAGCCATAGGTGTCGTTGTAGCGGGGCGGCGGCATGGGGCCAGCCACGTCGATCACCTCGTCCCGCACCGCTCCCACCAGTCTGGTGGGGCTGCCGATTACCCTGGCCATCGCGGGGAGCATCTGGCTGCTGGCCGGCCCCGAGCCGCCTGGATAGCCCGACCCGCCGATAAAAGTGCTGACCACCGCGTCGGCCTCAGGCAGGGGCTCCAGCAGGGTGGGGGCGCCGCCGGTGGGGTCGTCCTCCGAGGTGAGGAGCACGGTCTTGATCCCGGCCCGCTGGCAGGCCCGCACGGTGTGGACCACCTCCAGAAACTCGTTGCCCCCGGCGTCCCAGGCCACGATGGCCCCCTGGGCCCCCAGCATCTGGGCCACCTTGGCGGTCTGGAGGCACATCAGCTCCTTCTCCTCCATGGTGGTCCACTCCGTGCGCACTGCGATGACTCCCGCAAAGTTCAGGTCGACGCCGTGGCGGCGGTACAGCTCCAGCAGAATACGGTTGTTGGCCAGGTGCCAGGAGGTGGCGATGCGGTAGGGCCCGGTGATGGCCCCGTCCAGGATCTCGTTGGGGTGCATGGGCCAGGGCGGGGTGAGCATGCTGAGGCCGTAGGTGGCGGTGGTGCAGAAGAAGCCGTTGCTGCCATTGCCCGACATGGCCTGCGCGGAGTGGAGACACGGGATGTAGACCACCTTGGGCAAAGCGGGATCCACCGGCCCCAGCTCGAAGACCTCCCGCTGGGGCGGTTCCAGGCCCACGGTGGTGGCCGCCAGCCTATCAGCCAGCTTGAGGGTGGCCCGGTGGACAGCGTCGTTCTGGTCGATGATGGTCAGGGCCGGGTCGGCCTCCACCAGCAGGCAGAGGTTGAGCAGCTTGCTCATGGGGATCATCTCGGCCCAGGGGCCGGACATGTCGTAGAAGATGCTATTGTAGTCGCCGCCCGCGTCGTGGGGCAGCACCTCCGATACCTCCACCACGCTCATGCCCGCCAGGCGGTGGGTGCGACCCTGGCCCACCGTGTCGATAGCGCGGCCGCAGATGCCCGGATAGGCCACGCCGGGGCCTTCCACCTTGATCCGAGGCTCCACTGCGTCCCGCACGGGCCAGATGCGGACTGACTCCCCGGGGCGGGCCAGCTCCAGCTCGGCCCTGGTGATGCGCGGGTCGCTGCGCATCTCCTCCAGCAGGGCGCGAGCGTCGATCTCCAGGACGCTGTCCTGCCAGCGGGTGCGGGCGCCGAAGACGATGTCGGTGACGGGGAAGGAACCCAGCTCAAGACGCATGGACGGCCTCCCTTACCGGCGGCATGTCCGCGGGGTCGAAGAGCGTCGGCCCCTCGACGCGGGTCTGGAGGGCCTTGAGGGCCGTGCGGGTGATGCGCAGCCCGTACTCGAAGTCCTTCTCCGGCCCCAGGGAGGGGTCGCCGCACACGTGCTCGATGCGTGCGCCCTTGACGACCCTGGGCGCGCCCGTGGTCAGGGGCAGCTCGTAGATCGCGGAGATCATCGCCACCGGGATGCCCACCCGCTCGATCTCTTTGGCGATCGTTGCGCCGCAACGGTTGCAGGTGCCTCAGGTGGCCACCAGCAGCGCGCCGTCGACGCCGTCCTCCTTCAGGTCCCGGGCTATGTCTTCGCCGAAGCGGCGGGACTTGGCCACGGGCGTGCCCACGCCGGGCATGGCGTGGATCCACTGGTGGGTGCGGCCCACCACCCCCTCCCGCTCCAGCACCCGCATGAAGCTGAGGGGCAGGATATAGTTGGGGTTAGAGTTGACGATGGCGTTGAAGTAGCCACCGTGGTAGGCCTCCCAGTCCTTGCCGCTCAGGGACTCCAGCTCCACCACGGAGTGGCGGTAGTAGCGGGTGGGGTTGCCGGAGCTCTGGCGGTCGGGGTTGCCCCTGCGCACCAGGCCACCGGTAGTGACCAGCGCGATGGTGGCGTCCTTCAGGTTGGCCACGGGCGCCGCCGGCGCCACCCGGTCGGGGAGATGGACCGGCACCTCGCTCATCCAGGGTTTGCCGCTGATCTTGGCCAGCGCCATGTCTACAGCCCGCGTCGCCGCCGGGGCCTCCCGCGCTCCCAGGCGCCGGATGCCCCGGGGCAGGTAACCTTCCTCGGCGGCGGGGCCCAGCTCCTGGCTGCCGCCCAGCTTCAGGGCCAGGCGGGCCATGGCCTGGAGCGCGGCCGGCATCTCCACCGGCGTAGAGCCGGTGCCCACAGCGATGATCTGCTGCCCGTGGGAGAGGATGCCGGGGTTTTCCGGGTGCATGCCCGTGACGGCGGGGATGCCCAGCGCCTGGGCCGCCTTACACACCTCCCCGCAGGCCAGGCCGTAGCGCCCCGCATCGAAGGCCGGGCCAGCCACCACCACGTCGGGCTTGGCCGAGCGCAACGCCGCGGTTACAGAGGCCAGGGCCTCTTCCTTGCGTTCGCTGAAATAGTTGTCGCCGCCCACCAGGGTGGTGACCACGCTGCCGCCCTCGCCCAGGGCCTGCTGGAGCAGCCGCCCCGGACCCACAGGGCCTTCCCTGACCTCCAGGGGGATGTTGGCGGCCTCCTCCCCACCGACGCCGCCGAAGAACTGGTTGACGAAGTGGACTACCCGCAACGCGCCGCTCATGGCAGACCTCCTTCTCCCTGGCCCTCTACCCTTAGAACTGCCGACAGTATAAGCCCGTCCTATGAAAGGTTCAAGGAGATTCTATGCGAGACTGTTTAGTAACACCCCCCAACCCCCATTAAGGGGGTTCACGGAACCCCTTTGGGGTTATTGTTCGGGGGCACATCCCCCGAACCCCCTGGCAAAGAGGCTGCGCCTCTCTGCACTCTCCCTTGTTAAACACACTCTTCTATGCCACTCAGTGGCTCACGCCACCTCCCCGTAGAGCGCGCGCCGCTGTTGGTAGTACAGATGGGCGTTGTAGAGCGCCCGGGCCGCCCTGGTGGGCCCCCAGAAGGCCACCATCCCCTCTGCCAGGGCTTCTCGGGCGTGCTGGTTCACGTCCACCAGCGCCATGGGGTTAGCGACGCTGAACATCAGGCAGAGGGGCTTGTGGAACCGCTCCCGGGCCTTCTTGACGCTGACCATCCGCGCCTCCAGCATCGCCTGCGACCGCGGAGTGGTGCCCAACCCTATCTCCATGACCACGAAGTCCAGGTTGGGGTCTCGCTCGATGACGTCCAGGGTTCGCAGCAGGTTTGCTTCTTCCCGGAGGCTGGGCCCCTCGAAGGGGTTGTGAAAGCTGCCCCCCGCCAGGGACGCGTAGGAGCTGATCTCCGTGAAGGAGGCGTCGCTGACGGCGGGCACCCGGAAACCGGCCCGGGCGAAGGCCTCCGCCATCTCCGAGGCGTGGCCACCGGAGACGGCCAGGAGCGCCACCCGGTCGCTCCCCAGGGGAGGGAGATAGGCCAGGGCCTTCATGGTGTCCACCATCTCCCCCAGACCGTCGGCCGGCGTCGCACCGCACTGGCGCAGCATGGCTGCCCAGATGACCTCCGGCGGCGACCGGTGCCCGGTGTGGGACTGGGCAGCCCGGGCGGACTCCTGGGTCTGTCCCACCTTCCACACCAGCACCGGCTTTTCCCGGGCCGTGGCCCGCAACGCCTGGAAGAAGCGCCGGCCATCCCGCAGCCCCTCGACGTAAAGCCCGATGAGCCTGGTCTCCTCGTCCTGGGCCAGGTACTCCAGCAGATCGGGGCAGTCTACCACGCGCCCGTTGCCGAAGCTGACGGATTTGCTGATCTTGAGGCCGGACGCAGTGGCGTACATGGAGAAGGCCGTGCCCAGGGTCCCGCTCTGAGAGAGGTAGCCGATGGCGCCACCTTCACCCAGGGGCTGGTCCGGACTCTGGCGCAGCCCCACCTTGGGATGGTAGATCCCCAGGCAGTTAGGCCCCAGGATGGGGATGCCCGCCTCGGTGGCCATGCGGTGCAGCCGGTCCTCCAGCGCCGCACCCTCAGGGGCGCCCGTCTCGGAGAAGCCGGCGGCGTAGATATGGAGACCTCCCACGCCCTTGGTGATGGCGTCCTTCATAATTACCGGCGTCACGGTGTTGGGCACCGAGACGATGACATAGTCCACGGCCTCCGGAATGTCCAGCAGGCTCCGGACGTTGGTGAACCCCAGGGCCTCGGCGCCGGGCCACTCGCTCTCGTCGATGTTCACCGCGTAGACCTTGCCCTCCTCCAGGGCCTGGGACACCAGCCAGCGGTACTCGGAGTCCTTCTTGGCCCCCACCACTGCAACTACTTTGGGGTGGAACATGCGGTCCAGCTTCTCTTTCAGGTGTTCCATGAGGCGCCCGCTTTCGACCGGCTATGAGGCGGTAAAGGTGCGGAGCTTGGGGATGCGCAGCAGCAGCACCCCCAGAGCCACCGCGAAGAGGGTTGCGCCCAGGCCAACGGCAAAGGGGGCGCTGGTAGCCTGGGCCAGGGCGGTGAGGGGAATCAGCCCGAAGGGCGCCAGGCCAAAGACGAAGGTGCGGGCGCCCATGATGCGCCCCCGCATGGCCTCGGGCGCGATGAGCTGGAGGATGGTGTTGTTGATGGTGTTATAGGTCATGCTCAGCGTGCCCACCACCAGGAGCAGGACGATGGTGAGCGCATAGTGAGTGGAGAGGGCAAAAAAGAACAGGGTCGCGGCGTAGCCCAGGCCGCCCACGGCAAGCAGGAGACCCCGGCGCTTCACGTGGCTGAGGCTGGCAGTGAAGAGTCCGCCCGTGATGGCGCCGACACCCGCGGTGCTGACCATCAGCCCCAGCTCCTGCCTGCCCACGTGGAGCACGTCCTTGGCGAAGACGGGCAGCAGCGAGTGGTACGACCCCGCGAAGAGGCTGCCCGCTGCGCCCATCATGACCAGCCCCAGGATCAGGACATCGCTCCGCATGTGGCCCAGCCCCTCCAAAAAGCTGCGCCCCGCAGACTGGCGCCGGGCCGGCATCTCTCCCTGGAACTGCCACTGCATCATCAGGATGCTCACCACGGTGTAGCCCTGAAGCGCGGTGGTCACCCAGAAGGCCCCGCCGATGTCGATGAACGCGATGGAGGCCAGCACACCCCCGATGGCCGGCCCCGCGAGGGTACCCCCGCTCTGGGCGGTGGACTCCAGCGCCACCGCGTTGGCCAGGTTGGGCCGGGAGACCACGTTGGGCACCAGGGCCTGCCGGGCCGGGCGGCTGAAGGACTGCACGGTGCCGCTGATCACGGCCGCGCCGGCCAACCACCACTCGTTGATGAGCCCGGCCACGATGAGGGTGGAAACCAAGGCCCAGAGGACGACTAGCATTATCTCGGTGACCACCAGCAGGCGGCGCCGGTCCATGCGGTCGGCCAGCACGCCGCCCCAGAAGGTGAGGAAGAGGAAGGGTAGCGCCAGCGATCCCTGGACGATGCCCAGCCACACCGCCGAGCCGGTGAGCTCGTAGACCAGGTAGAGGCGGAGGTAGCTACGCATAGAGCGGCCGACGCTGGCCGCAAGCTGGCCCGACCAGAGCCAGCGGTAGTTGGGCTCCGCCAGGGCCGTGAAGGGGGTCAGGAACTTGCGACGCTGAACAGACTCCGCTGGTGGGGCTCCTGATTCCCGTAGAGTAGCCATGCGCTGGGGTATTCTTAGATAACCCCGGTGGCGCGCAGCCGGGCAAGGTCCTCCCGGCTGTAGCCCAGGCGCCCGCAGTAGACCTCCTGGTTGTGCTCACCCAGGAGCGGCGCCCGGCGGGCCTGCCAGGGGGTCTCGCTCATCTTGTAGGGCGCGCCGGGGTAGTGCACCGGCCCCGTGAAGGGATGGTCCAGCTCCACGAAGAACCCGCGGGCCTGGAACTGGGGAGACTCCAACAGGTCCTGGGTGGTGCAGACGTAGCCAAAGGGGAGGCGCAGCGCGTGGGCCTGCTGGTAGATCTCCAGCTTGGTGCGGGCCGAGAGCCAGGGCTGTAACAGCGCGTCGATCTCCTGGCGGTGCTCCATGCGTCCCTCTGGCGTGGCAAAGCGGGGGTCGCCCAGGCGGGGGTCGCCCATGAGCTGCTGGAAGCGCTGGAAAGAGGCGTTGTTCCCCACCACCGTGGAGACCTGCACGAAACCGTCGGCGCAGCGGTACTGCCCTTCCGCGGCGGAGCGCCCCTGGTTGGGCGTGCGGCTGTTGACCTGCCCCGCGTACTGCCAGGAGGAGGTGCTCCCTTCCACCATGGAGGCGATGGCCTCGGTGATGGAGACGTCCACCTGCTGGCCCACCTCCGTGATGCGGCGGGCGAAGAGCGCCGTCATGGTCGCGCTGAAGGCCATCATCCCGGCGAAGAACTGGGCGATAGAGCCGCCGGTCTTCAGGGGCTCCCTGTCAGGGTCGCCGAACTGGGACATCTGGCCACCAAGGGCGTAGTTGACGATCTCTGTGCCCTTCCAGTCCCGGTAGGGGCCATCCTGCCCGAAGGGCGTCACCGAGGTGAGCACCAGCCGGGGGTTGACGCGTTCAAGGTCGGTGTAGGCTAGGCCAAGGCTGGCCAGATAGCCGGGAGGGAAGCTCTCTACCACGATGTCGGCGTCCTGGGCCAGTCGCAGCAGGATATCCCGCCCAGCTCTGGTCTCCAGGTTGAGGGTGACGCCCTGCTTACCCTGGTTAACGTAGAGGTAGAGGCCGCTCTTCTCGGGATGAGGGTCATCCTGGTAGAAGGGGCCGGCCCGACGTGATGGGTCGCCCGCGGGCGGTTCCACCTTCAGTACCTCTGCACCCAGGCACGCCATGACGCCCGCGCAGTAGGGGCCGGGAATATCCAGGCTCAGGTCCAAGACACGCAACGAAGAGAGGGCGCCCTCCGCCATGGGAACACCTCTTGATGGTGAGTTTGCAGCGATTTGCGGATGCAGGTTACCCAGTGGGACACAGGGTGTCAACTTCGAGCTTGACAGCGCCAGCTACAGTTGCTAGCCTCTTGCTGCCTAGAGACGCCGCGCGCCCCCAGCCGTAAGAAGGAGGAACCCCATGTCCTGGCGCATCACCGACATCAGCTACGTCTCCGTAGCAGTGAATAACCTGGAAACCGCCGTGGCCGACTTCAAGCGCCTCTACGGGCTGGAGGAGGTGTCGTCGGTGAGTGTGAGCCGCCCCTATGGCTGGCTACGCATCGTCATGGGTAACGGCGCAGAGTGTTTCCAGGAGATCCTTCAGCCCACCAACGAGACCCTGCCCCTGGCCCGCTTCGTGCGAGACAAGGGAGAGGGGATCTATGTCACCTCCTTTGTGGTGGACAACCTGGAGGAGTGCGCCCGGGAGCTGCGCGCCAAGGGCGTCCGCTTTGCCACGGGGCCGGAAGGCGCCCGGCCGGAGCGGGTCAGCGCTGTGTGGATCCATCCCCGGGCCACCACCGGCGTCTACGTCGAGCTGACGGAGCACCTGCTCCAGCGCGGCGCTCCGGCTGCCGGCGCGGCCGGCTCGGCGCCCCTGCTGAAAGAGCTGAGCTACCTGGCCGTGGTGGTGCGGGACCTGAAGGCCGCCACCAAGCTCTACCAGGACATGCTGCACCTGGACCTGATCCGGGACGGCCTGAAGGACGAGGAGTTCGGCTACGAGGCCACCCAGATCGGCATCGGGGACCGGATGCTCATGGAGATCCAGCACCCCTACGACGAGTCCAAGCCCATGGGCCGCTTCCTGAAGAACCGGGGCGAAGCGCCCTACTTCGCCTCCTTTGTGGTGGACGACCCGAAGCAGGCGGTGGAGACCATCCAGTCCCGGGGCGGCACGGCCCTCCTCACGGGCAGCGGCATCGGCTGGATCCACCCCAAGAGCTACCACGGGCAGATGGTGGAGCTGATCCCAAGGCATCTGGGCCGGTAGACTGACCTGCGCTGTGCAGCCGTTGGGCCAGGTTTCAAACCTGGCCCAACGAGTTTGTGCCCCGCGCTCCGTACTAGCGCCTGCTCTTGAGCCACTCCTGGTACTGGGCCAGCATCTCGGGAGTGAGGGGATGCACATCGTTTATGGAGGCGCCCCGGTCGATAAGCTCGCGCGTGAAGGTCTCCTTGCTCTCCTGGTCCAGGGCCCGATCGGCTACTTCCTCACCCAGGGCGCCAGGGATCACCACCACACCATCGTCGTCGCCCACCAGGATGTCCCCCGGCTCTACCAGCACGCCCCCGCAGGCGATGGGGAGGTTGACATCCATGGCGAAGTGCCAGGCGTTGTGGGCGGAGCCATGGGCGCTGCGCACAAAGCAGGGGAAGTCCAGGGTGCGCAAGTAGGGCGAGTCCCGCAGGGCGCCGTCGGTGACCAGCCCCGCGCCGCCCCGGTAGCGCAGGCGGCTCACCAGCAGGTCACCAAAGATGGCGGCATCCACCACCCCGCGCGCGTCCACCACCAGCACGTCGCCCCGTTGCACAGACTCGATGGCCACATGCTGGGCGTAGGAAGGGCGGGTCTCCTGGGTCACTACGTGGTCCTCCCGGCGGGGCAGGTAGCGCAGGGTCACCGCCTGCCCCACGAGTTTGGAGCCGGGCCGCAAGGGTAGTACGCCCTGCATAAAGACGAAGCGATAGCCCATCTGGTTCAACACCCCCACTACAGTGGCGGAGCTGGAGTCCTTCAGGCGCTCCAGGAGGTTGGTAGGGGCTGGCTTGAGCTGGGTGGCCATCTGCTGCCTCCTTTCTTGTGAAGAGCAGGTCGCTTCCGCGCCGGCGAGCCTACTGTAGCACTCCCTCTGACCCTCGCCAAGGGCTACAACGCCGCTCATGGCGAGCCCTTCGACAGGCTCAGGACAGGCTTGTCGAACCAGAGCGGCGCTCACCCTTCGACCCTTCGACTACGCTCAGGGCAGGCAGGCTCAGGTGAGCGGACTCTTTCGGCGGTCACCTGGTGGCCTAGTTGACACTGCGCCGCTGCCGCAGTACTGTGCAACCGCTACGTCCAAGGCGACCGCCCACCTCTGAAGAAAGGAGCGCTATGCCGCGCATCAGCCTGATCGAGCAGCAACAGCTACCCGAGGATATGCGGTGGCTCTTCGACCGGCTCAAGGATCCCAGCGGCCACATCAGCACTCTATGGCGGGTGCTGGGACACAATGCCCAGGTGCTGCGGGGCGCCATGATCCTGGGCACGGCGTTACTCCAGCGCTCCAAGCTCAGCCCCCGCCTGCGGGAATTGGCCATCCTCCGCACCGGCTACCTGACCGGGGCCACCTACGAGTACTACCACCACATGCCGGCGGCGCGTCGGGCTGGCGCCACCAACGCGGAGATCGCGGCCGTGCCCAGAGGGATCGAGGCCCCGGAGTACGGTCCCCAGGAGCGGCTGGTCATGGCCCTGGCCGACGCGATGAGCGCCGCGCCGCCTCAAGTAGACGATGCGCTGGTGCAGCAGGCCCGCACCTTCCTGGGCGAGGAGGAGTTGCTGGAGTTGGAGATGACCATCGGCTACTACAACATGCTGGGCCGGCTCATGGTGGCCATGGACATCCAGGTAGAGCCGGACTTCGACCCCAACCGCTAGCGTGGTGTTTCTGAAGAACGCCGCGAATTTGTCATTGCGAGGAGGCGAAGCCGACGTGGCAATCCGGGGGAGGGAAGCCGTCCTCCTCGCAGGGGATCGTTATCCCCTCCCAGATTGCCACGGCCCTCGTTCCT
>JACPQN010000061.1 GCA_016190485.1 Chloroflexota bacterium | reverse complement strand
GTCCTGAGTCTTCGGCAAGCCCTTCGACGTTGCGCAGGACAAGCTCAGGGCAGGCTTGTCGAAGGCCCCTTGATCTCGAGCGAGCCCACCAGGGCGTCCAGCTTCGCCAGGTCGGGCTGCCAAGCAGAACTGGGCAGCTTGTTGAGCATGTCAGCCTTTTCCTGCATGTAGGCCCTATGATCTCGGACTACCCGGTCGAACTCCTCCGCAGGTACTTCCTGTATGGCGGGCAGCGCCGCGGTGGTCACCGGGTAGAAGAAGGCCACCAGGTACTGCCCGTCGTTGGTAAAGCCCAGGTAGATGTAGCGCAGGTTCTCCCTGCTGACCGGGTTGGCGTCTTGGGCGAAGCGCCCTACATAGCGGAAACCGTTTCGACTGGCGCTCTTCTCCGTCACGCTGGCGCGGCCTAGCTGCACCGAGAGGTCGTTAACGCCGCCGATCTGCTCATAGGGCAGGGCGGGCAGGCCCGAAGCCGGGGGCGGAGATGGCAGGAGGCTCACCAGCGGGCCGATTTTGCCCAGCATGTTCGTCACGCCCCTGTCCCCCTGGTCCTCCCACAGTTGCTGGTAGGCAGCCAACGGGACGATGTACATCACCGGTTCGCCGACCCGGTAGGCCTCCGAGTTCCCAAGTATGATCCGCAGGTGCTTGGGCAGGCCTCTGGGGCCGGGCGGCTGGCTCCTATCGTAGGGCCTTGCCCTTACCACATCAGCCTGCCAGGCGGCGGACAGGCCCTGGGTGTCCAGGGAGATGCGGCTCGTATCAATCTCTGCAGGTCCGACGATGGTGAGCAGGTCTGCCGCCTGGAACGTCCTCACTACGAGCCGCGTGGGGCAGCACATCGGATCGCCCTGGCCGTGAGCAATCATGTCTACGGTTGTCGTCCCATCGTCTGCGATGCCGATGGCGTTCACTTTCACGCGGTCACCGAGGAGCGCCCTGCCCGCCTGTACCAGTAGGGGGTTACGGTCGAGGAGGGCAATGAGATAGATGAAGGTGCCGCTTCCGCCAGTGTTAAGCCAGAGTGGCACTGCGGCATCCGCCACGCCATCGCCATCGAGATCGCCGACGGCGACCTGACCGGCAAGGAGGCCGACCCGAATTCGTTCGGGTGGTGATTCGGAGGAAGAAGTGTATTCGCCGTTGACCAGACGAACGGCAGTCTCCTTCTCGCGGCGGTCGCGCGGGTCAACCAGCGGCAGGCGGTACTCGGCGTTGCGGGCCTGCTCTACGACTTCCCAAAGCAGGCGCTCCGTGTTAAAGCGCTGCTCCACACCATAGGGGCCGCTCAGCCACGTGCGGTAGCCGTCCGTAAAAGCGGTGTGGTTGTCAGCCTTACGCCAGTAGAACAGGCCGCTGGTAGTCTGTTGAAGGGCATCGCCACTGACGGGGTCGTAACGCTGATTTTCGAGGCACTCCCCGGCGATGGCCGGGATCGCGTCGTAGAGTGTCTTGAAGCCGAGGACGAACTCGCAGGTGGCCGCGCTCGCCGGCCAGGGTATGGCCGGTCTGGGTCCCAGCAGGGAGAGCAAGAACACCACTGGAAGCAGTTTCCGCATAGTTTCACCCCCCTTGGACGATTAGAAACTCAAGCAGCGCCCGGTTCACCGCCTCCGGCTGCTCCCAGAGCAGGCTGTGGCCCACCTCCGGCAGCACCAGCAGCCGGGCTTGCGGAATCCCCTGAGCCATGGGCTGGGAGAAGCGCTCCGGTGGGGTCAGGATGTCCTCGGCGCCCACCAGCAGCAGCGTGGGCGCGACGATCTGGCCGAGGCGGCCCCGGGCCTCGTGGGCGATGGTGGCCTCGGTCTGCCGCTCGTAGGCCTCCGTGGACTGCGGGTAGGGGTTGGCAAGGGCCCGCTCCCGCATGCCCTCCATGAACCCCGGCCGCTGGTAGGCCCGGTAAGTGAAGCTCCAGGGGTAGACCACCTGAAGATAGGCCTCCAGCCCCAGGGCGCGCCGCACCTGGGCGAAGGCCCGCTGGCGCTCGCTGCCCCGGGGGTCGCCGTGGTGGTAGGTGGCCACCAGGCAGAGGCGGCGCACCCGCCCGGGCCACCCGATGGCCACCTCCTGGGCGATGGCGCCGCCCATGGACCAGCCCACCACGTGGGCCGAGGGAATCTCCAGGGCGTCCATGAGGCCCACCACGTCCCCGGCCATGTCCCGGATGGTGTAGGGGCCGCCCGCTCCATCAGACTGGCCCACGTCCCGGTTGTCCACGGCGATGCAGCGGAAGCGGGGCGACAGCGCCCGCGCCTGGTAGCCCCAGGCAGTGTGGTCGGCGCCGAGGCCGGGAAGGAAGATCACCGGCTCGCCGCTGCCGGACTCCTGGTAGAAGAGAGAGAGTCGGCCCGTAAAGACCCTGGGCATCAAGCCCCTACAGGCGCACGAAGTAGTTCTGGCAGGCCAGGTCCACGGTCTCCCGGGTGATGGCCGGCGGCATCTGCCGGTAGTCGGCGTAGTCGATGATCTGCTCCACCAGGTCCCGCGGGTGCACCGCCCTTGGCGCTACCTCCAGCGCGGGGTACTTCTCGTTCAGAAGGTAGTCCACCACCGCCTCGTCGTAGGCGATGCCCTTCGATGCGCACACCCGCCGGAAGATCTCCTTGTACTGGGCCGCCGAGGGGCTCTTGATCTCGATCTTGTAGCGGATGCGGCGGAGGAAGGCGTCGTCCACCAGCTCCTTGGGGTCCAGGTTGGTGGAGAACATCACCAGGGTATCGAAGGGAACCTCGATCTTCTGGCCCGTGAGGAGGGTCAGGTAGTCCACCCGCTTCTCCAGGGGCACGATCCAGCGGTTCAAGAGGTCCCGGGGCGCCACCTGCTGCCGGCCAAAGTCGTCGATGAAGAAGGCGCCGTTGTTGGCCTTGAGCTGAAAGGGCGCTTCGTAGTACTTGCTGGTCTGGTTGTAGATGAGGTCCAGCATGGGCAGGGTCAACTCGCCGCCCACGGCCACCACGGGGCGCTTGGCCCGGACCCAGCGGGGGTCGTTCTCGCCGGCGGGGTCGTCGCCCGCGGCACGGGGGTGGTGCACCGGGTCGTAGACCCGCACGATCTCTCCGCCGACCTCGATGGCGTAGGGGATGTAGACCTCGCCTCCCTGGAGCCGCACCAGGGTCTCGGCGATCATGGTCTTGCCGTTGCCCGGCGGGCCAAAGAGGAACATGGCCCGGGAGGAGTTGATGGCCGGCCCGAGTTGGTCGAAGAGCGCCGGGTCTATGACCACGTCCTTGAAGGCCTGCTCCAGGGAGGAGCGGTTCACCATGACGCCCTCCACCGTCTGCGCGGCGACCGCCTGCCAGTAGTCCTCCAGGTTCACCGGCGCCGGGCCCGCGTAGGCGTTGCGGGCCATGATCTCCTGGCCCCTGGTCTGCCCTCCGGAGGTGATGGTATAGGCATAGGTCAGCGGATTCATGCTCTGGCCCCGGGCGATGAAGCACAGCTCCTGGTTGGTCAGGTCCCGCAGGATCTCCTCCATAACGCCGTAGTAGGGGATCCGCAGCGTCTCCGTCAGGTCGGCGGGGGTGGCCTGGCCCCGCAGGTAGAGGGCTTTGACTACCAGGTCGCTGAGGAAACCCGGCGTCAGGCCGGTGTCCCCCATGGAGGTGACTTTGCGGGGCACGAAGGGCTCGCGCCGTTGCCTCGCCGAGGGCGACCGGGTGGCGCCAGCGGGTGCGGTGTCGTCGTCCGGCTGGCCGGCCTGGCGACGCGCAACGATGTCTCTGAAGGATTGGGTCATGGCGCTCTGGCCTCCGTTACGAAGTCCTCATGCGATTAGTTGCACACTCGCCCCGCGACCACGCGGCTACGACCGCTGGCTCTTCCTCTTCTCACCGAGGCCCGCCCTTCTTTGGTCTTTGCGAGGAGCCGCAGGCGACGAAGCAACCTGGGTGGGGCTTGTCATAGCATGCTGTAGAGGTCCGTCCACTCC
>JACPQN010000062.1 GCA_016190485.1 Chloroflexota bacterium | reverse complement strand
GGCTGAAGCCCGCAGCATAGCCGCTCAGAATGCCTCAGGCTTGAGCCTGAGGTGGCGGCTTGATAAACACTCTCCCCGTATCGGTTGACACCCCTCGAACGGCCTTCCTATAATCGAGCTACGGAGGCGCCAAGCGACCCATGCCCACTCTCCAGGAGCAGATCGGCGAGGAGCTGAAGAACGCGATGCGGGCCCGAGACCAGACCCGGGTCTCGGTGCTGCGCCTGGTCCGGGCCGCGGTGAAGAACGCGGAGGTGGCCCAGGGGAAGACCCTGGACGATGGCGGCGTGCTGGTTGTGATCTCCCGGGAGGCGCGCCAGCGCAGGGAAAGTATCGAGGAGTTCAGGAAGGGCCACCGGGACGACCTGGTGGCCAAGGAAGAGGCGGAGCTGGCGGTGCTCGTGAGCTACCTGCCCCAGCAACTCTCCCGGGAGGAGATCAGCGCCGCCGCCCGGGAGGTCATCGCCCAGGTGGGGGCCAGGGGCCTGGCTGACAAGGGCAAAGTGATGCCCGCGCTCATGGCCCAGCTCCGGGGCAAGGCCGAGGGCCAGGCCATCAACGCCGTGGTCACCGAGCTGCTGGCCGCGGGCACATAGTCCGTCCATCCAGCTCCGTGCGCAGGTAGAAAAGGCGGCGGCTTCTGTATCACAAGGGTGATCTCACTCTCCCCTCGCCACGGCGAGTCGCCTGTGGCGGCCTGCCCCTCCCTTGTCGGGAGGGGGACCAGAGGATCCCTCTCCCTTACAGGGAGAGGTTAGGTGGGGGTCGAGTTCCATGATTCCCCAGCTTTGTCTCTACCGCTCCCGCGCATGCTGACCCCTAGACTTGGCGGCTTTCTCTCGCCCTGGCGCTGCGCCGCCTTCGCTGGCCTGCTGGGCCTGGCCCTGGGGGCTGTGCTGGCGGTGCCTTTTGTGCCCACCCGCTACCAGCTCCAGCAGGGCGCGGTCGCGCCCGCAACCATCAAGTCGCCAGTGCAGGCGTCCCCCTTCATCAGCGCCAGCCTCACCCGAGAACGCCAGACCCTCGCCGCGGCGAGTGTATCGGATGTCCTGATCCTGGACATCACCGTGTTCGATAAGCAGATGGCCAAGGCGGAGGAGGCTCTGCGCTGGCTCCAGCAGGTACGGGACGCACCCCGCGGCGGGCAGCTACCCGCAGCCGAATTGACGCCCCCGTCGGAGGTGACCCTGGCATCGCAGACCTTGGCCAAGGTGGTGGCCCTGAGCGATGCCCACTGGCACGAGGCGCATGAAGAGACCCTGAGCCTGCTGCGGCAGACGCAGCGAGACCGCATGGCGCCGGATCAGCTTCCTTCGGCCAAGGCGCAGCTCGCCCAGCGCATCGCTCCCCGCTTCACCCCGGACCAGACCTCCATAGTGGCGGACCTGATCCAGGCCCTGCTGCGGGCTAACCTGGCCGTGGACCGCAGCGCCACGGAGCGGCTGCGGCAGGTGGCCGCTGACCAGGCGGAGCCGGTGCTGCAGACCCTGAGCCGGGGTGAGACCATCGTGCGGGATGGTGAGATCATCGGCCCCCTGCACCTGGAGAAGCTGCGGGCCGCGGGACTGCTGAACCCCTCCGTAAGCTGGCTGGAGCTGGCGGGGATCCTGCTCCTGGGCCTGCTGGTCAGCAGCACCCTCGCGCTCTACGTCTACGTGACGCAACCACCCTCCCTGAGCAGCATCCGGCGGCTGGTGCTGATGGCCCTGGTGCTGGTGGCCAGCGTGCTGGCGGCCAAGTTCGCCCTTCCCGGCCGGCCCCTGTGGGCCATGGCCTTCCCGGTGGCCGCGGCGGCGATGCTGCTCACCACCCTGCTCCAGCTCTCCCTGGGTCTCATGGGGGCCACTTTTCTGAGCCTCCTGGCGATCTACGTCACCGACTTCTCGCCGGAGCTCCTGGCCTATGCGCCGCAGAACCCGCTGGACACCCTGGAGCGACTGGTGCTCTATCTGGTGACGGGCATCGGCGCGGCCCTGGTGGTCTGGCGGGCCCGCCGTACCAGCCAGTATTTTGTGGCCGGCGCCGTGGTCGCGGGCCTGGGGGTGGCGGTGGCGCTCATCTTCTGGCTGCTGACCGTCGACCGGGAGCTGGCCACCCTCGGACGGCAACTGGTGGCTGTAGCCGCCAACGGGCTCCTCTCCGCGGGCTTGGCCGTGGGCTTCTTCGTGCTGCTGGGGCTGGTCTTCGACGTCACCACCAACATCCAGCTCCAGGAGCTGGCGCGGGTAGACCACCCCCTCATGCGCCGGCTGCTCCAGGAGGCGCCGGGCACCTATTACCACTCCATCCTGGTGGGCAACATGGCGGAGCAGGTGTGCGAGGCCATCGGCGCCGACGCCCTGCTGGCCCGGGTGGGCGCGTGCTACCACGACATCGGTAAGGTGCAGAACCCCGGCTTCTTCATCGAGAACCAGCGCCGAGGCGAGAACGTGCATGACCGCCTGGACCCGCTGACCAGTGCTAGCATCGTTATGGCCCATGTGGCCGATGGCCTGCGCCTAGCGGAGGAGTATCGATTGCCCACCCGGATACGAGACTTTGTCCGGGAGCACCACGGCACCAGGCTGGCCACGTCCTTCTACAACGCCGCGACCCACCTGACACCCCGAGTGAACCCGGAGCTCTTCCGCTACCCCGGCCCGCAGCCCGGCTCCAGGGAGACGGGCGTGGTGATGCTGGCCGACTCGGTGGAGGCCGTGGCCCGCAGCGAGGGATTGGAGCAACCGGCGGAGCTGGAGGCCCTGGTGGACCGGGTCGTGGCAGAGCGAGTGGCGGAGGGCCAGCTCAGCCAGTGCGACCTGACGCTGCGGGACCTGGAGGTGTGCAAGGCCGTCTTCAAGAGCTCGCTCCAGGGTATCTTTCATCCCCGGGTACAGTATCCTGCTCCTGCCACAGAACGGCGTCCTGAGCCTGCCGAAGGACGGGCGGCGGTCGAGGCCTCGCCTCCCACGCCGCGCCTCCGGCCCCTGTCGCACGAGGCTGACGAAGGGCAACGCCAGTCCTCGGGGAGCTGAAGCCTTCGACCGTGGAGCCACGATGAAGTTTGGGGTCGTCGTCTTTCCGGGGACATGGAGCGACATGGACTGCTACCACGTGCTGGACACCGTGCTCCACCAGGAGGTGCGCTACCTCTGGCACCAGGAGACGGACCTGGGCGGCGCCGATTGCGTCATCCTCCCCGGTGGCTTCTCCTACGGCGACTACCTGCGTGCCGGGGCGCTGGCCCGCTTCGCCCCCATCATGGGCGCCGTGGCCGACTTTGCGGCGCGCGGCGGGCTGGTGCTGGGCATCTGCAACGGCTTTCAGATCCTCTGCGAGTCAGGCCTGCTCCCCGGCGTCCTGATGCGCAACCGGCACCTACAGTTCCGCTGCCAGTGGGTGCACCTACGCGCCGAACGCGCCACCACGCCCTTCAGCGGCGCTATGCAGCCGGGCCAGGTGCTGCGGATGCCCATCTCCCACGGAGAAGGCAACTACTACGCCGATGCGGAGACCCTGGCGGAGCTGGAGCGTCGTGGGCAGGTAGTGTTCCGCTACTGCGCAGCGGACGGCCGCATCACCGAGGGGGCTAACCCCAACGGCGCGCTGCGCAATATCGCGGGCATCGTCAACCGGGAGGGCAACGTCCTGGGGATGATGCCCCACCCGGAGCGCTGCTGCGAGCCGCTGGTGGGCGGCGCCGATGGCCTACTGGTCTTTCAGTCCCTGGTGCAGAGCAGCCTTAAGGCGTTGGGCGCAGTCTAGAGAGAGACCAGTGCATTAGTCCGCTCACCCTGAGCGTGCCTGCCCTGAGCTTTGTCGAAGGGTCGAAGGGTGAGCGCCGCTCTGGTTCCCTTCGGCGGGTAAACTCGGCTCACCATGAGGTGTACATTCTCTTGAGTGAGCTGTTATTCAGCGGTCTCATCTAGTTCTAGAAGCCTGCCGATCCCCTCTGCTACAATAGGGCCACTTGCCATGTCTTAGGAGGGCCTTCCCCTGATCGAGCTCGACGAAGTGAGCCAGCGGCTGATCAGCGCGCTGGTGCAGACCTTTCAGGACCCCAGGCAGGCGAACCTCTGGATCGGCGGCGGCAAAGGGCTGGACTTCCTCCACCTGGCCGTCTTCGCCAATTTGGTGCCGCCCGAAGCGCTGGAGCAGCCCCAGAAGTACCGCCCCCAGTTGCGCTTCGTCATAGACCGCATCCGCCATCTGGAGGCCCTGGACTACGTGGCTCCCACGGGCGAGGAGCCCATTCAGGAAGGCCTGCGCCCCACCGAGGCGGCCATCTCCCACGTCTCGCAGGTCAGCAAGCCCTGGTGGCGGGCAGCGCTGGACCGGTTCCTGTAGCGTGCCTTTGGCCCAGCGGCGGTGGGGCGCAGATCGCGCTGGCAATGTTGTACAACTATGTGCTAACATCTTCCTGAAGATCATCGGAGGCGGGCGATGAAGCGGGTGAACATGGCGGAGGCGCGGGCACGCTTCCCTGAGCTAGTGAAACGAGTCTCGGCAGGCGAGACCGTCGTGGTGGGGCGGTACGGCGTACCGGTGGCCGTGGTCATCTCCTATGAGCGATTCCAGGAGATGGAAGAGGATCTGGACGACTTGCGGACCATGGTGGAGGCCGAGATCGAGCTCCGCCGCACTGGGAAGAAGGGACGTAAGCTACGCGATGTGGTTGCCAATGAGGCCCTCATCGCGAACAAGTAAGCATGTATTCGCTTCGCTTCATCTCGACCCGAGTTGAGCGAGCACTACGGCAACTCCCGCAGCAAGACAGAGCACGGATTGTTATGGCGCTTTTCCGGCTGGAGCAGGACCCGCGGCCACCCTCCATAAGGGCCTTAACCACCAACGTTTACCGGCTGAGAGTTGGCCGCTACCGGGTCATCTATGAGGTGGACGACGAGGCTCAAGAGGTGCTGGTAGGAAGGATTGAGCGCCGGCAGGAGCGGACGTACCGGGACTGGCAGGAGCTATTCTAGTTGAATGCATGGCAGCAAAGACGAATTGCCTTACCAGCCCTGATGATATTGCGGGTTGACTATCTTCCCAGGTCTGGGCTACCTCAGGTCATTCTCAACACCCAGTTCGACTTTGTCTATGAGAGCAACAGGCGCCAACTCTCAGAAACTATCATTCCTCTTTTGAACGATCCTAACCACCGAGCCCTCTTACAGGACGCCTTAAATGAACAGATGGAGTGGCCATCGGCCGAGCTCGGGAAATCGGCCTGGAGCAAATCTCGAAGAATGGCCGAGGCCGCCGCGCAGGCTGGACTAACGGGGATGGAGGAAGCCCAAAAAGAAGACCTTCTAGTCCTCGGGTACCACTCCCTAGTATCTGCCCTCCCAGATGGTTTCGGGATCAACCGGGATAAACTGCTACGAAGTATCGAAGACTTTCTGTTGAACGAGTTTTATTTGCTAGAGGAAGTTCGTTTGGCCTGGGAAGCAAACAGTCAGAGGCAGCCCCCAAGTCCTCCTAGCGAGCAACCTGGAGGAGTTGTGTTCCAGGTGCTCCAATACAATGACCTGATCACTCAAATGCATTTACAAAATGCGGTGACCAGGATTCGAGCGGGCTGGGACAAGCTAATGACGAACTTAGTATTGGGCAGCTTTGAGTCTAGGGGCCTCCCTGACAGATTCCCCAAGAAGATAAAAGCCGTCCAGCGCATGCTTCAATCCGGACTGTCCTCATATCAGAGGTCACTTCTTGATAATTATTGCCTAAACGCCTCTACGGTCGCTGTTTCACCTCTGCTTCGTTTCAGAGACGACGATCTACATTTCGTATCTCATCAAGCCACAGAAACCTTTGGTAGGCCAGGACACGACCCGTCTATAGACGACTTCTGGGCAGTGGTGCTAAGTGAGTATCAACGTTTAGAGCAATCTTTCCTCTTGATCATCGCCATGCTGAAACTCTACAGTTCTGAGAAAGCCAATGATAGATCAGTCCACCCTTGACGAAATCGCCCTCTCCTGGGAGGAGTACCGGCTCATTGCGCAGCGCCTGGGGCGGGAGCCGAACCCCCTGGAGCTAGGCCTTTTCGGCGCGCTCTGGAGCGAGCACTGCGGTTACAAGAACTCCAAGCCCCTGCTGCGCCTCTTTCCCACCGAGGGTGAGCACGTGCTGGTGGGCGCCGGTAAGGAGAACGCCGGCGCGGTGGCCATCGGCCACGGATTGGCCATCGTCATGAAGATCGAGTCCCACAACCACCCCTCGGCCATCGAGCCCTACCAGGGCGCGGCCACGGGCGTGGGCGGCATCGTGCGGGACATCTTTACCATGGGGGCGCGGCCCATCGCCCTCCTCAACTCCCTGCGCTTTGGCCCCCTGAGCGAGGCCCGCAACCGCTATCTCTTCGGCGGCGTGGTGGGGGGCATCTCCGACTACGGCAACTGTCTGGGTATCCCCAACGTGGGCGGAGAGGTGGTCTTTGGCCCACCTTACTCCGGCAACCCCCTGGTAAACGCCATGTGCGTTGGCCTGGTCGAGGCGGACGGCATGGTGCGGGCCGTGGCCAGCGGCCCCGGCAACCTCCTGATGATCGTGGGGGCCGACACCGGGCGGGACGGCATCCACGGCGCCTCAGGCCTGGCCTCCCGCACCTTTGAGGAGGAACGGGAGCTGCGCTCCGCGGTGCAGGTGGGCAACCCCTTCATGGAGAAGCTGCTGCTGGAGGCCTGCCTGGAGCTGGTCCAGACCGGCTGGATCGTCGGCCTCCAGGACCTGGGCGCGGCGGGCCTTACCAGCGCCGCGGTGGAGAGCGGAGCCAAGGGTGGCGCCGGCGTGGAGATCGACGTGCTCCAGGTGCCCCGGCGGGAGACCGGCATGGACCCCTACGAGGTCATGCTCTCCGAGTCGCAGGAGCGGATGCTGGTAGTGGTCCGCCGGGGCTACCAGGACCGGGTGAAGACCCTCTTCGACAAGTGGGGGCTCCACTGCGCCCTCATCGGCAGGGTCATTCCTGAGCCGGAGGCCCGGATCCTGGAAGGCGCGCGCGTCGTCGCCGCAGTGCCCCTGGCGATACTCACCGCCCCGCCCCTCTACCGCCGCCAGGGCGCGCCTTCGTCCGAGGTGGCCCGCCTCCGGGCCTATGACCTCTCGAGCCTGCCCGACGCGCCGCCCGGCGGCATGAGCTGGTCCGGGGCCCTGCTGGCCCTGCTGGCCTCGCCCAACATCGCCAGCAAGCGCAGCGTCTACCGCCAGTACGATCACCAGGTGCTCATCAACACCGTAGTGCCCCCTGGCGGCGACGCCGCGGTGTTGCGCATCAAGGGCACGCCCAAGGGGATAGCGCTGGCCACCGATGGCAATGGGCGGCTCTGCTACCTGGATCCCTTTGCCGGTGGCGCCATCGCGGTGGCCGAGGCGGCCCGCAACGTGGTGTGCGCCGGCGCCGAACCGCTGGCCCTCACCAACTGCCTCAACTTCGGCAACCCGGAACGGCCGGAGGTCTACTATCAGCTTGAGGAGTGCATCAAGGGGATGAGCGAAATGTGCCAACGCCTTGGTGTTCCCGTCATCAGCGGCAACGTCAGCCTCTACAACGAGACCGCCGGACAGGCCGTCTACCCCACCCCGGTGGTGGGAATGCTGGGCCTGCTACCCGACGTGACCCGACACTGCACCCCCGCCTTCAAAGCTGCGGGCGACGCCGTCTACCTCCTGGGAGCAGACCTGGCGGCGGGGGCGACTACCGGCCCGGAGGCCCTGGCCGGCAGCGAGTACCTGGCCCACCTCCACGGCCTGGTGGCGGGCCGCCCGGAGATCGACCTGGAGTTGGAGGCCCGGGTGCAGCAGCTTTGCCTGGAGGGGATCCGGCAAAGCTGGGTGCGTTCGGCCCACGACTGCTCCGACGGTGGCCTGGCGGTGGCCCTGGCGGAGTGCTGCATCGCGGGCGGCCTGGGCTTTACCGCCTCAGCGCTGCCCCAGCCGGGCCGGGCCGATGCCCTTCTCTTTGGCGAAGCCCAGTCCCGCATCGTGGTCTCTGTGGCGCCGGAGCACGCCCTGGCGTTGGAGGAGCGGGCCCAGACCCTGAACGTGCCCCTGATCGCCCTGGGCGCGGTGGGCGGCGACCGGCTGGCCCTGAGGCCGTGGGTGGACCTGCCGGTGGCGGCTGCGCAGGACGCCTGGGAACACGGCCTGGAGCGAGCGGCAGGGAGCTAGCGCGTGACGGCGTAGCCCTTATTCCCTCCCTTGATGGACACTTCCACTAGACCAGGGGAGGACGGATTAATTCCTCCCCCTTTCAGGGGGAGAATAGAAGTTCCCCTCCCTGGCAGGGAGGGGCTAGGGGAGGGTGAGAAGTGTCGCTGAGCAGCATCACCCGCACCTAACCTCCCCCTTTCAGGGGGAGAATAGAAGTTCCCCTCCCTGGCAGGGAGGGGCTAGGGGAGGGTGAGAAGTGTCGCTGAG
>JACPQN010000005.1 GCA_016190485.1 Chloroflexota bacterium | reverse complement strand
GCGCTTTACGCTTTCGGCTGAATGCAATCGCTCGCCGCACCGTAGGCATACTTCGGCACTTACTTTAAGCACAGCAGTATGTACGCCACCCTTGAGCAACTTTTCCACTTCTTTCTCAGCTAATTCGCCGCCACAAACAGGACATTTTTCAAAGGGCTTCATCTTTTTCTCCTTGTCCGCCAGCCCACGATCGCCGATGGGCGCCGCGCCGCACTGCGCCTGCGCGGCTGCTCCTATCGCCTACGGGGGGCGCTGGCCACTGTCGAGGTCCCGGCCAGGGCCCCGGCGATCTGGTCGCCCATCTCCCGGGTGCCCACCACCCGCTGGCCCCTGCTGCCGATGTCGCCCGTCCGGTAGCCCTGCTGGAGCACCTGGAACACCGCATCCTCGATGGCCTTGGCCTCTCTGGGCAGCGCCAGGGAGTACTGGAACATCAGCGCCACGCTGCGGATCATCCCGATGGGGTTGGCCAGGTTCTTTCCGGCGATATCCGGCGCCGTGCCGTGAATGGGCTCATAGAAGCCCATCCGCCGCACCCGGCGCTTGGAGGCAAACGCGGAGGTGCTGCCCCCCAGGCTGGCCGATGCCATCATGCCCATAGAACCACCCAGCACCGCAGCCTCGTCGGTGAGGATGTCCCCGAACATGTTCTCGGTGACGATGACGTCGAAGGAAGCAGGGTCCCGCACCAGGCGCATGGCCGCGGTGTCCACCAGCACGTGCTCCAACCTTACCTCTGGATACTCGCCGCCCAGCTCGGTGGCGATCTGCCGCCACAGGCGGGAGGAGTCCAGGATGTTCGCCTTGTCCACGGAGGTTAGCTTCTTGCTGCGCATCCGGGCCAGCTCGAAGCCGGTGCGCAGCACCCGTTCGATCTCCTTCTCGGAGTAGCGCAGGGTGTCCACGGCTTGGCGGCCTCGGGCCGAGCGCCAGCGCCGTTGCGGCCGCCCGAAATAGATACCCCCCGTTAGCTCCCGCACCACAATCATGTCCACCCCATGGATCACCTCGGGCTTAAGGGTAGTGGCGTCCTCCAGCATGGGATAGACCTGCACCGGCCGCAGGTTGGCGTAGAGGTTGAGGCCCTTGCGCAGGCCCAGAATAGCTTGCTCCGGCCGTACCGGCGCCGTGGGATCATCCCACTTGGGGCCGCCCACCGCGCCGAAGAGCACGGCGTGGCACCCCTTACACATGGGCACCACGTCCTGGGGCAGGGCGACCTTGTGAGCGTCGATGGCCGCACCACCCACCACACCCCGGTGGAGCTGGAACTCGTGGCCGAACTTCTTACTCACGGCCTGGAGCACCTTGATCCCCTCCGCCATGACCTCGGGACCGACCCCGTCACCCGGTAGGACCGCGATGGTGTACTTCATACGGCCTCGCCCTTCTGGATGATTGATAATACGCCCATGCTCAGGAGGAGCTGCCGGCGCTTCCGCCACGCGACGCCTGGGCCGCCTGGGAGAGCTGCAGAGCCTGCTCCACCGTCACCGCGGGGGTGACGCTGACGTCGAAGAGGTCGTTCCAGGAGGTGTAGACGGCGAAGACCGCGGCGATGTCCTCGGTCTCGCCTACGGCGATGATGTGGGGCCGACCAGGCCCCTCACCCATGAGGACCCATTCCCCCAGGAGCCTGAGGCCCGGCGGCGTCTGCCAACTCCCGCGGCGGGGCAGCGCCTCCCGCAGCTTGTCGGCGGGCAGCCCCGGCCGGTAGGTCAGGGTAGCGACGAAGAGCACGGCGTGTCAGGCCGGCAGCAGGTAGCCCTGTTTCGCTCGCCGTTGCTCGAAGGCGGCGATTTTGTCCTCCTGCTGGAGGGTCAGGCCGATCTCGTCCAGCCCATTGAGCAGGCAGTGTCGGCGGAACGCGTGGGTCTCCGGGTCCGTATGCATCACAAAGGGCAGCTTGAGACCCAGGTTGTCCGTAACCAGGCACTGCTCCAGGTCCACCGTCAGCTGGTAGCCCGGCCGCTCCTTGGCCCGGTCCAGCAGCGTCTCCACCTGCTCCTCCGGGAGCAGCACCGGACACAGGCCGTTCTCGAAGGCGTTCTTGTGAAAGATCTCGGCGTAGCTGGGGGCGATGACGGCCCGGATGCCGTAGTCCTGGAGCGCCCACACTGCATGCTCCCGGGAGGAGCCGCTGCCGAAGTTGCGGCGCGCCACCAGCACGGTGGCCTGCCGGTAGACCGGATGGTTCAGCACAAAGTCAGGGTTGGGGGAGCCATCGGGCAGGAAACGCCAGCTATGGAAGAGGAACTGGCCGAAGCCCGTGCGCTCGATGCGCTTGAGGAACTGGGCGGGGCAGATCTGATCCGTGTCCACGTTGGCCCGCTCCAGGGGCAGGACGACGCCAGTGACGTTGACGAAAGGTTCCATGTTTCACCTGCCTTGGGCTTGAAATGCTATGGCGAGTTCCTCAATCACTACTTTAGCTATCTCATCTGTAAGATTGGACGAGGTCGTTAGGTCTCGCAATGCTTCTACGGAGTCGGCATCGCTTTCACGCGCAAGCTTTCCAAGGTATCTCACTGCGGCAATCTTCGCGGTTCCCTTAGTATTTGCTGAGCGAGCTATGCGTGACATTTCGTCCACTACTTCTTGGCTCATCCTCCCGCACCCTTCTGGAAAAGCACGGCATCTCGCCGCGTGGGATGCAGCGCTGTTCAGCTACCTCCCCACCCATCCTTCGACAGGCTCAGGATGAGCGGATTTCTTCTCCTTCACCCCTTGCGGTGATTCCGCTCATGGTTCGACAGTCTCTCACAAAGAGGGGGGATGGTCGGTTATTTCCACTCCCGGATGTCCACAAAGTGTCCCGCGATCGCCGCGGCGGCGGCCATGGCCGGGCTGACCAGGTGGGTGCGTCCCCCCTTGCCCTGGCGCCCCTCGAAGTTGCGGTTGGAGGTGGAGGCGCACCGCTCGCCGGGCTGGAGGACGTCGGGGTTCATGCCCAGACACATGGAGCAGCCCGCCTCCCGCCAGTCGAAGCCGGCGTCCTTGAAGATGCGGTCCAGCCCCTCCTGCTCGGCCTGCTGCTTCACCTCCCAGGAGCCGGGGACCACCATCGCGTACACCTTAGGGTCGACCCGCTTGCCCTTGGCCACGGCAGCCGCCGCCCGCAGGTCCTCCAGCCGGCCATTGGTGCAGGAGCCGATGAACACCCGGTCCAGAGCGATCTGCTGCACCGGTGTGCCCGGCTCCAGTCCCATATAGTGCAACGCCCGCTCGCCCGACTCCCGATCCGCCGCCGACGCGAAGGATGCAGGATCGGGCACCCGGCCGGTGACCGGCGCCACCTGGCCAGGGTTGGTGCCCCAGGTCACGTGGGGTTCCAGCCTGCGGGCGTCGATCTCCACCAGCTTGTCATAGCTGGCGCCGGGCTCCGTGGGCAGCCCGCGCCACCGCTCCACCACCTTCTCCCAGGCCTCACCCTGAGGCACGAAGCGACGGCCCTGCATGTACTGGAAGGTCTTCTCGTCGGGCGCCACCATGCCGATGCGGGCGCCCCCTTCGATGGACATGTTGCACACCGTCATCCGGCCCTCCATGGAGAGCCTGCGCACCGCCTCGCCGGTGTACTCCACTGCGTACCCCGTGGCCCCGTCCACGCCGATCTGGCCGATGATGCCCAGGATCAGGTCTTTGGCCGCCACGCCTTGGGGCAGGTCTCCCACTACCCGGATCTCCATGGTCCTGGGCTTGGGCATCACCACACACTGGGTGGCCAGCACGTGCTCCACCTGGGTGGTGCCGATGGCCATGGCGATGGCGCCGAAGGCGCCGTGGGTGGAGGTGTGGCTGTCGCCGCAGACGATGACCATCCCCGGCTGGGTGTACCCCATCTGGGGCCCGATGATGTGGACGATGCCCTGGCCCTGGCTGAAGATATCGTAGTAGGTGAGGCCGAACTCCCTGGCGTTCTGGTTCATAGCCTCGATCTGGCGGGCCGATATCTCATCTTCGATGGGCTTGGAGCGGTCCGAGGTAGGCACGTTGTGGTCCACCGTAGCCACCGTCAGGTCGGGACGGCGCACCTTGCGCCCGTTCATCCGCAGGCCGTCAAAGGCCTGGGGCGACGTGACCTCATGCACCAGGTGAAGGTCTACGTAGAGCAGATCGGGCTTGCCCACCTCCCGGTACACCACGTGGGGCTCCCAGATCTTCTCGAGCATGGTCTTGGGGGGCATGATCAACCTCTCCGAATGGATGATACGCTCAAAGCAGCAATGGGGAAGGACAGCAAACGCTATTATAGTGCACCCGCGCCGCGACCACTAGGGGCACGCCGCGACTGTCGCGAGGGCGGGGACAAGCCCCCGCCCTCCAAGAACAGCGCACCAGGTGGGTGATAGTCCTAATTGTGTGGTAGGGATGCAGCGCTATGCGCCATGGCTCCTAGCTTTTCACCGGCGCCTGCTCCCCCTTGGCTGCCACCAGGCGATTGAGGGCATTGAGGTAGGCCTTGCCGCTGGCCACGATGATGTCGGTGCTGACGCCGCGGCCCACGAAGGTCTGGCCCTCGCTCTGGATGCGGATAGTCACCTCTCCCATGGCCTCGGTGCTCTCGGTGATGGACTTGACGCTGAACTCCTGGAGCTGGTTGGGCAGGCTCACCACCTTGCTGATGGCCTTGTACACCGCGTCCACCGGGCCATCGCCCACGGCAGACTCGGTCCACTCCTGCCCGTCCGCGGTGGTGATCTTCACCGAGGCGGTAGGGATGCCCGGCTCGCCGCAGGTCACATGGAGCTGGTCCAGCCGGTAGGTCTCGTCCACGGTCCGCATCTCTTCCGCGATGATGGCTTCGATGTCCCGCTCGGAGATGGACTTCTTCTTGGCCACCACCTCCTTGAAGGACTCCCAAGCCTTGCCGAACTCCTCCTCCTTCAGGTCGTAGCCCATCTCCTTGAGGTGCGCCCGGAAACCCGCGCGTCCGCTGGTCTTGCCCATGTGGAGCACGCTGCCCGTGAGGCCGATGTCCTTGGGGTTCATGATCTCGTAGGTGGTGCGCTCCTTGAGCACGCCGTCCTGGTGGATGCCCGACTCGTGGCGGAAGGCGTTGGCCCCCACCACGGCCTTGTTGGCCTGCACGGCCATGCCCGTGATGTCGGAAACCAGCCGGCTGGTGCGGGCGATCTGGGTGGTGTCGATGCCGTGGGTGACGCCCAGGTAGTCCTGGCGGGTGTGCAGGCTCATCACCACCTCCTCCAGGGAGGCGTTGCCCGCCCGCTCCCCCAGGCCGTTGATGCAGCACTCGATCTGGCGCACCCCCACCTTGACCGCCGCCAGGCTGTTGGCCACGGCCAGCCCCAGGTCGTTGTGGCAGTGGACGCTGACCACCGCCCTCCCGATGTTGGGCACCCGATCCATGATGCTCTTGACGAACCCGCCGAACTCCTCCGGGATGGCGTAGCCCACGGTGTCCGGGATGTTCACCGTGGTCGCCCCGGCGTCGATCACCGCCTCCAGGAGCTGGTAGATGAACAGGGGGTCCGTGCGGGTGGCGTCCATGGGCGAGAACTCCACGTCCTGGCAGTAGCCCTTGGCCCGCAGGACACCCTTGACCGACATCTCCAGCACCTCTTCCCGGCTCTTGCGGAGCATCCGGTCCAGGTGGATGTCCGAGGTGGAGATGAAGACGTGGATCCGGGGCCTGGCCGCATGCTGCACCGCCTCCCACGCGGCGTCGATGTCGCCGAAGACGGGGCGAGCCAGGCCGCAGATGATGGGCTTGCGGACGGCCCTGGCCACCGCGGCCACGGCCTCCACCTCCTGGCGGGAGTTGGCCGGGAAGCCCGCCTCGATGACGTCCACATTCAGCCGCTCCAGTTGCTTCCCGATCTGTACCTTGTCCTCCAGGCTCATGGTGGCGCCCGGCGCCTGCTCGCCATCCCGCATGGTGGTGTCGAAGATTACTACGCTGTCCATGGTATGCACGCTCCTTTAGCTACTGAACTCGCTTGTTGTAGGTCATTGCGAGGCCCGACGAAGGAGGGCCGTGGCAATCTGGGAGGTGGCGGCGACGCCTGAAACTCCCCTCCCCCGGATTGCTTCGTCGCCCCTCGACAAGCTCGGGACTCCTCGCAATGACAAAAGGAAGGTCTTGGTTAGCCCTGGAGCGCTACGTAGCCCGCCGCGATGGGCGTGGCTACGCTGATTTCCTCCTGTGTGTGCATCATAATCCTCCGGAAACCTGACCCCACTCCCTCAGTCGGACTTCGCCTTTCTTGTACCGAAACTTGGACTTCTCTCCCTGTAGTCTAACGTCCTCAGTCACTGCTCTGTAAAGAGAAGCCTCAGGTGTCTTTCCTGGGGAACCACCTGGCCAGAGCCCTGCATGGGTAATGCGGGTGGTAATCTCTCGATAATGGAGCGGGCGCCCCGCCTCTTGTAACACCTTCTCTGCGAGGCCTCTCAGTGGTAGCGGATGAATCCGTGCATCTGTATCGGCCTTAGGCTTGGCGGGTGACTCAGTTTCGTCACTGCGCTCACCATTATTCGTCAGAGAAGATTGAACCTGCAGCGTTTTTGCTCTAAGGAATTCGCTTATCTGATCAATATTTCTGATGCCTTCATCGGCGTGGTAGCGGATATGGTCGAGATCCATTCGGAGATCTACTAGTTCGCCGAGCAAGTCATCTATTGTGGCGCCTTTCAGGCGCGCAATCCGTGGCAAGTCCTCACCGTAGAGCTCCACGACTGAATCCAAGATGTCAAGGATAGCTAGGTAGATAGCTCCGGCGTCTATCTCCTTTGCCGACTCGTACTGTTTGGCAAAGGCGCTGGCCAAAGCCCATGCATCTGCAGAAACTGTCTTTTTATCCCTGGTGGCGGTCCGTTTCCTCATGGTTCAATGCCTCTAGCCATCAACGCCGCTACCACAATCTCGATTTGCGCTCTGAAAACCCGAAGCTCGTGCTCCAAGTGAGCATGAGGTTGAGGGTTCCCAGCAATTCTTGCTTCATTCAGTTTCCTGACGTGTTCTCGTTCTCGACGGGATAGCTTCCTGAAGGAACGTCGCAACTCTCCAGGACTCGCACTTTGTGCCCACAGCCTGAAGCCCACATGCCATGTTGATGTTTCACCCACGGCTCATAGAGTTGCTCACTCCCGGGGCTTCTGGAGCCAGCTCATCATGGCCCGCAGCTCCTTGCCCACCCGCTCGATAGGGTGCTCGGCGTGCTGCTTGCGCATGGCCAAAAAGCTGGGACGCCCGGCCTGGTTCTCCAGCACCCACTCCCGGGCAAAGCTGCCCGGCTGGATCTCTTCCAGGATCTTCTTCATCTCGGCCCGGGTGCTCTCGTTCACAATGCGGGGGCCCCGGGAGTAGTCGCCGTACTCCGCGGTGTCGCTGACGGAGTAGCGCATGTAGCTCAGCCCGCCCTGGTACATCAGGTCCACGATCAGCTTCATCTCGTGGAGGCACTCGAAATAGGCCGACTCCGGCTGGTAGCCCGCCGCCACCAGGGTCTCGTAGGCCGCCTCCATCAGGGCGGAGATGCCGCCGCACAGCACCACCTGCTCGCCGAACAGGTCAGTGTCAGTCTCCTCCCGGTAGGTGTTCAGCAGAACGCCAGCCCTAGTCGCGCCGATGACCTTGGCGTAGGCCAGCCCGATGTCCCGCGCCCGCCCTGAGACGTCTTGGTGCACCGCCAGCAGCGCCGGCGTGCCGGAGCCCTCGGTGAAGACCTGGCGCACCATGTGCCCCGGGGCCTTGGGCGCCACCATGCTCACGTCGATGTCCCTGGGC
>JACPQN010000060.1 GCA_016190485.1 Chloroflexota bacterium | reverse complement strand
CTCCCTATCAGGGAGGGGGGACGTTTGTTAGGTGGTATTGAGGGCACATCCCTCAGACTCCCTGCCGGAGAGGGGGAACCCTCTCCGGACTCTCCCCTGGCATGCTGCCAAGAACAGGCGTTTCGGGGTAGAATGCGAGCATGAACCAGCAAATCCAGGGGCTCGTAGCACGGTATGAAGGGCTTTCTCCTGCGCAGCACGACCGACTGAGCGAAGAGAGCACCAAAACTAGCTTCATTACACCTCTCTTTCAGGCCTTGGGATGGGAGACCGAGAACCCCAACGAGGTGACCTTGGAGGAATCGGTCTCCGGTGGGCGGGTGGACTATGCCTTCCGTCTGAATGGAGTGACCCGTTTCTACGTTGAAGCGAAGCGCCTAAGCGCCGATATTTACGAAATTGACCACGCTCGACAAGCCATTAACTACGCCTTTAACAAAGGTGTGCCCTGGGCGATTTTGACCAACTTCCAGCGGCTCGTCGTCTTCGACGCGTTTGCCCAAGCCCCACGCCAGGCACCACCCCCGCGCGTCCTTGACCTCACCTGCCGCGATTTCCTCGAGCCAGAATCAGGACTTGCGCTCCTCACAAAGGCCGCAGTGGCCGAGGATAGGTTGCGAGAGCAGGCAGAGCGGACTGGAGTGCGCCGTCGTTCCGTTGAGTTGCAGATGGAGCTTTACCAGGCGATGCGGGGCTGGCGGGAGACCCTGATCAACCAGATCGCAACTGCACAAGCTTACGCTCTTGAAGACATCCACCTCGCAGATGAGGCGGTGCAGCGCCTCCTCGACCGCCTGATCTTTCTCCGCAACTGCGAAGACCGCAGCATCAGCGAGGGCCATCTCCGGGCGATTCTGAACCAGTGGCGCGCCAATCCGAGCCGCGTTCACCTAGCCGAAAGGCTGGCCCGACTCTTTGCCGACGCCGCAGCCACCTACGATAGCGAGCTATTCACCACAGACGCCTTGATAGACCGCCTCCTCCCTCGTCTTGGAACACAAGTGGATAGCGTGCTGGGAGACGTGCTCCAGGGACTCTACTATCCCCCGCGCTCCTGGGCTGAGTACAACTTCAAGGACATCGACTCGGACGTGCTGGGAGCGGTGTACGAGCAATACCTGGGCCACGTGGCTCAGCGGGCAAGCGCCCTGGCGGCGGGGCAGGAACGCCAACTTGCCCTGGGTATCCCCGTCTCCGGCTATGAGGTAGAGGCCAAGCGCCGGCGGCGCAAGGAGCAGGGGATCTATTACACGCCCAAGTGGGTGGTGGACTACATCGTCGAGCAGACCCTGGGGCGCTGGCTGGAGGAGCACGGGGACGACTCCGAGGCCCTGGAGCGCCTGGCGGTGCTGGACCCGGCCTGTGGTTCTGGCTCATTTCTCATCCACGCCTATGAGACGCTGTTGGAGCATCATGGGCGGCTTCGGGGCGGGCCCGTGGACCACCTGGACCGGCAGGAGCGGGAACACATCCTCCGGCGCAATATCTACGGCGTAGACCTGGACCCCCAGGCGGTGGAGATCGCCCGCCTCAGCCTGCTGCTGCGCATGGTGCGGGAGGAGGAGAAGCTGCCGGAACTGAAGGGGAACGTCCTTCAGGGCAACTCCCTGATCTCCGGCGGCGCGACGGAGCTACAAGATTACTTTGGCGACGCCTGGGAGGAGAAGCACCCCCTCACGTGGGAGACCACTTTCAGAGAGGTGATGCAGCGGGGCGGCTTCGATGTGGTCATCGGCAACCCGCCTTATGTTGAGACGTCGCTGATACCTGCCGAGGATAGAAACTATTATCGTGCCTCTTTTGAGTCAGCTCACGATCAGTTTGACCTTTATGTCCTCTTTATTGAGAAGGGTCTCAAGTTACTCAAGCCGAATGGCCGGTTAGGCTTCATTACTTCCGGTAAGTTCCTAAAGGCAGAGTACGGACAAAAAGTTAATGCTCTATTACATCACGAGGCTACAATCGAAGCCGTGATCAACCTTTCTGCCCAAAAGGATGTTTTTGGCAAAGCGATAAACTACCCGGTGATAATAGTGTTCCGGAGGGGTGCCTCTAGTAAGTCTTTCCTGTTTGTGGATGTACCGGGAACACCATCTATCGAGACTATGGGCATGTTAGAGAGCGTATGTAGCCAGTACGGGTACCAAGTAGGTCAGTTTGTTATCGAGGAAGGACGCTGGCCACCTCCTAAAGGCGACGCGTTAGCTTTGACCAAAAAGCTAACTTCTCAGCCTGTTGCACTCGAGCATATTGCCGAACTTTATCACGGTTTGCAGACTAACGCTGATCCGGTGTTCATCTTGGAGCATCGGGGAGAAACCGAAGCCGGGCAAGCGCGGGTGTTTTCCAGGGCTGTTCGGCAGGAACTTGTTCTTGAGCAAGATTTACTGCATCCTCTACTCAAGGGCTCTGTACATATGAGGCGTTACCACACCGATCCCACTAGCCTAAGATTGCTTTTCCCTTATTATCCGTCTAGTGGCAAACTCCTTCCGCAAGAAGTTCTCAAAGAACAGTATTCACAAGTATGGGCCTACCTCAACATGCCAGTTGTGAAGAACATCCTGGAGAGTAGAGAAAGTGGTCACTTTCGTGCGCATCCCTTGTGGTACGGTTTTTCTTATCGGAAAAACCACGATAAATTCGGCATAGGACGTCCACGCCTAATGACGCCGTCTCTCGCACCTATTGCTTCCTTTTCCTATGACCCTACTGGCGCCTGGTATTTTGTAGGCAGCGGCGGCGGCGGCGGTGGTGGCTACGGTATCGAATTGACAGAAGGCACTCCGTGTTCACTGCTCTATCTGCTTGGTTTACTAAACAGTAAGCTACTCGACTACTATCTCAGGCAGATCAGCTCGCCCTTTAGGGGAGGTTACTGGGCGTATAATCGCCAATATATCGCTCGACTCCCGATCCGCATGCCAAATCCAGATGACATGACCGAGAAAGAAATGCATGACCGTCTTGTCGCCCACGTGACCCGCATGCTGGAGCTGCACCGGCGGCTGGCGGAGAAGGGCGCGGCCCACGACGCGGAGCGGGAAACCATTGCGCGGGAAATCCGGGAGACGGACCGGGCCATTGACGAGCTGGTGTACGACCTCTACGGCCTCACGGCCGCCGAGCGGCGGCTGGTGGAGGAGGAAATAGGTGAACGACAGCGTGATTGAGAGACCGCGTTGAGGATAGAGTTCACCAGAAGCCGAGACAACATTATCGTAGTTAACGCAATGTGGGAGTAACGTAAATGAACATCAGCATAGAACTCGACCGAGAGAGCGACCAGCTCTATGTGCTGTTTCGCGCGGCTGGCGCCTTGAAGGGGAGTGTAGCCAAGACAGTCCGTCTAACGGAAAACGTCGTAGCCGACCTGGACGCCGATGGGAAACTCATCGGCCTGGATGTCTCCCGGGCATCAGAGGCGCTGGGTATTGAAGACTTAGAACAGCTCTCCGTGGCCGTGGCCGTCGGTGGCGGCAAAAGACATAAGGCATAGCGTCACGACAGTATAAGGCGCTGCTCAGCTTTCTCGTTCTTTATCGCACCGTCTCCTTGTACTGCCGCAGGGCCGCGACGTGCTGGTCGGGCGAGGTGAAGCCGCCGCCCATGGTGTTTACCGAGAGGTGGGTGGCGCCCAGGTCCCGCCAGGCGGCGAAATGGCGGGCCCAGTCCTCAGGCGTGCCAGTGGCAGCATTCCCTCTCGCCTCGATGCCGATGCTGGCGGGGTCTCGCCCCGCTTCCCGGGCGTAGCTCCGCAAGCGCTCCAGCGCGGCCTTCGCGTTGTCGTCAGGCCTGATCTGCGGGAACCAGCCGTCGGCCAGGCGGCCGATGCGCTGGAGCACTGGCTCCGCGCCGCCCCCCATCCAGATGGGGATGGGGCGCTGGACGGGGAGGGGGTTCAGCCCCGCCTCGGTGATGTGGTGCCAGCGCCCTTGGAAGGTCACCACCTCCTGGGTCCACAGGGCCCGCAGCACGGCCATCTGCTCCTCCATCCGCCGCCCGCGGGTGTGAAAGTCCTCGCCCAGGGCCTCGTATTCCACCTGGTTCCAGCCGATGCCCACGCCGAGGCGGAAACGCCCGCGGGCCAGCACGTCCACCTCCGCCGCCTGCTTGGCCACCAGCACCGTCTGCCGCTGGGGCAGGATGATGATGGAGGTGACCAGCTCCAGCCGCTGAGTAAGGCCCGCCAGATACCCGAACAGCACAAAAGGCTCGTGGAAGAGGCTGCGGTGGGTGTAGGGGCCGCGCCAGCCGGGCCGGTTAGCGGGGTCGGCCCCCAACACGTGGTCGTAGATAGCCAGGTGGCTGAAGCCCATTCCTTCCACGGCCTGCACGTAGTCCCGGACCACGGTGGGGTCTGCGCCCAGCTCTGTCTGGGGAAACACGACGCCTAGCTGCATAATTCCTCCTACTCCTCAGAGACGCCGCTCGTGGTGAGCCCTTCGGCAGGCCCCTTCGACGTTGCTCAGGACAGGCTCAGGACGGGCTTGTCGAACCACGAGCGACCGGTGGCCGGCATGGACTGCGTCTTCTTATCGCACCGCCTCCTTGAAGCGGCGCAGCACGTCGATGTGCTGGTCTACGGTGTCGAAGATAGGCCCCATGGTGTTCATGGAGCAATGGGTGGCGCCCAGGGCCTCCCAGTCATGGTAGGTCTTGGCCCAGTCCTCAGGCCCGCGGCGGCCCGCCAGCACCCGCGCCTCGATGCCGATGGCCGATGGCTCACGGCCGGCCTCTCGTGCGTAGCCTCGGAGCTGCTCCAGGGCTTGGCGTGCGCTATCATCGGGCCGCATCTGGGGGAACCAGCCGTCGGCAAGGCGGGCAATGCGTCGCAGCACGGCGTCGGCTGCGCCCCCCATCCAGAGAGGGATAGGGCGCTGCACCGGCAGGGGGTTCAGCCCCTGGTTGATCACCCGGTGCCATTTGCCCTCGAAGTTCACCGTCTCCTGGGTCCACAGGGCTCGCAGCAGGGCCGCCTGCTCCTCCATGCGTGCCCCGCGGGTGTGGAAATCCAGCCCCAGGGCCTCGTACTCCGCGGGGTTCCAGCCGATGCCCACCCCCAGGCGCAGACGGCCGTTGCTCAGCAGGTCGATCTCCGCCGCCTGTTTGGCCACCAGCGCAGTCTGGCGCTGGGGCAAGATCAGGATGGAGGTCACCAGACCAACCCGCTGGGTGACCCCGGCCAGGAAAGCCATGAGGGTCACCGGCTCGTGCAGGGGTTGCTTGATATCAAAGATGCGCTGGTCACCGGGGTATTTGGTGAGGTCGGCGCCCAGCACGTGGTCGTAGAGGGCAATATGGTCGTAGCCCAGCGCCTCCACGGCCTGAGCGTAGTCGCGGATCACCACCGGGTCGGTGCCGATCTCTGTTGTGGGAAAGAGAGCGCCGAGTTGCACAGGGTAAACTCCTTGGATCTGAGGCTCGCCATGGACATTGTAGTGGGGGTCTCTGAGAAGTCAAGACAGCGGGCCTGAGACCGTTTCTTAACTCCGCACTGCAGACTGAAGCCTGCAGCATAGCCACGCAGCATGCCTCAGGCTTGAGCCTGAGGTGGCGGGTTGGTAAACACCCTCTGGGACCTTTGCCCATCCTGGTCGTCGAGCTTGTGGAACAGAACGGCATCAGGACTTGAACAAATGGCCCACCTCTGGTACAACTAACAAGGACATGTTGGTCGGTGCGGGAGGCGGACCACCCCCGGCCGCCATTCTCGCCAGAGGGACGAATGAATATCTTCTTTGACTGCGACTTTACGCTCACCGGGATCGATGGCAAGCTCCGCCCTTACGTGAAAGAAGTCTTTGAGATGCTCAAGCAGGACGGCCACAACGTCTACATCTGGTCGGGCGTGCGGGCGCCCTGGGACATCTACAACTTCTTCGGCATCGGCGAGTACATCTCGGGCGTGTACCTCAAGCCCCTGGAAGACCATCATCAGCTCTTGGAGCACTACCGCATCCCCGTGACGCCGGATTTCTGCGTGGACGACAACGTGGGCCCCGTTGAGGCCTTTGGTGGCTACGTGGTGCCGCCGTACATCTACATCGAGCAGCCGGACGACTACCTCCTGCGCGCCTACGAGGCTTTCAAGGAGTTCGCCGCCCAGAAGAACTCCAACCACGGAGGGCCGCCGACGATCCCCTGAACCTGCCAGCCGCAGGCAGGCCTGGCCGCGGGGCTGCCGAGGCACGCTTTGCAGGCTAAGTGTCGTTCCTCTGTCTTACCCTCTTGTATACTGAGATCACGCAGTTACCTGCGGGCCCATAGCTCAGCGGCAGAGCGGTCGGCTCATAACCGATTGGTCCCTGGTTCGAATCCGGGTGGGCCCACCACATTGCTGCGGTCTTCCGCCTTTAGCCCGCCCTACTCGCAGGAATACTGAAAAAAAGCATCGCGACCTTGCCTGAGCTTGTCCTGAGCGAAGCCGAAGAGGCTCTTGAAGGCACTGCCGTCGGTTGTTTCGAGAGCCGTAACTTCACCAATCCGCGTTGAGCGCGCCTGCGATTTCGCGTACAATAGCGCCAAACGCGCCATTACCAGCAGGCACGATGAAGCAGCATCTCTCCCTCCGACGGGCCGCCCTGCAGATGGGTGTGCATCACACCACCCTGGCACGGGCGGTCCAGCGTGGCCTGTTACGTCCCAGCATGACCACCCCCGGGGGACAACCCCGGTTCAGCCCAGAGGCCGTGGCCAGCTTTGCCCGTTCTCTGCGGCCCGCGCTGCTCGCGCGCACCGGGCCCAGGCAGGCAGCCTCGGCCTTCCGCCAGGCGGCGCTGCTCCTCACCTCGGAGCTGCGGCCCGACGCGGTCCTCCAGCGCCTGGCGGTCCAGGCGCGGCGTCTGGTAGCGGCCCGGTACGCAGCATTGGCGGTCATGGATCAGGACGGCCAGGTACGGCAGTTCTTCACCGCCGGGCTGACGGCCCCCCAGCGCAGGGCGCTGGGGGCGCTACCCCAGGGGAAGGGGCTGCTGGGGGTGCTCTTCCGCTCGGGGAAGGCCCTGCGCGTCCCCGATATTGCTCAGCACCCGGCGTGCGCGGGGTTCCCACCAAACCATCCCCCCATGAGGAGCCTCCTGGGAGTGCCCATCTTGAGCAGGGGGCGCACTATTGGGAACTTATACCTGGCGGACAAGATCGGCACGTTAGAGTTCACCGCGGCGGACCAGCGGCTCATCGAAGACCTGGCACGGCACGCGGCGCTGGCCATTCACAATGCGCAGCTCTATCAAAGCGCCACCCGGCAGGCCAGCCAGTGGCAGGCCCTGACCAGTATCTTCGGTACCATTACCTCATCCCTCGATCCCAGGACCGTCTTGCGCCTAGTGGTCAAGGAGGCGCGCCGGCTGCTCCAGGTAGACGTGGCCTTTATCGCACTGTTGCATCCGGTGCGCCAAGAGTTGCGAATCACCGCGTGGAGCGGTCTCAGGAGCCGTGGCATGCACCGGTTGCATTTCGCCCAGCACCGGGGCCTGGGTGGCGCCGCCCTGGCCTCCGGCAGGCTCGTTGCCGTGGAGGACTATCACCGCACGGAGCGCATCGCCGCTCCACTGTCGCAGGAGGTGGGCGAAGAAGGCCTGATCTCGCAGGTGGCAGCACCGCTGGAAACGCGTGGCCAGCAGTTGGGGGTGCTCTATGTGGGCATGCGTGCCCACCGCAGCTTCAGCAAGGAGGAGATGGACCTGGTCTCCCAGATGGCCAGGCTTGCGGCCCTGGCTCTGGATAACGCGCGGCTGTACGCGGCGGAGCAGGCAGCCCATGAAAAAACTGCCCGGGCTGAGGCCAACCTTCAGGCAGTGATGGAGCACCTGCCGGAGTCTGCGTTCGTGGTGAATCCCCAGCGTCGGGTGATGCTGGCCAACCGGGCGGCGTCGGCCGTCCTGCTGGGCGCAGAGGGCCGCCGCCTGCTGGGACGGCGGCACCCCTTCGGCCTGCGCTTCTTCCACACGGACGGCCGCTCCATGGCCTACGGGGATACGCCCGTCGGCCGCTGCCTGACCGGCCGCGGTCCCTGCTTGGGGCAAGAGCTGGTCATCGAACGACCGGACGGCGTCCGGTTGCCACTGCTGGTCAGCGCGGCGGCTATCCCTGGGCCCCAGGGCGGCATGAGCGGCGTCGTGGCGGTGCAGCAAGACATCTCCCACCTCAAAGAGGTGGAGCAGATGAAGGACGACTTCCTCTCCATGATCACCCATGACCTGAAGTCCCCGCTCACCACCATCAAGGGCCTCGCCAGCAGCGTGCTCATGGACACGGCGCCCGGCTCCGTCACGGTGCCGCTGGAATGGGCCAAGACCATCGACGCGGAGACGGACCGGCTGAACGGGCTGGTGGACAACCTGCTGGACATGTCCCGGATCGAGGCTGGCGTGATGCCCCTGGAGCGGGAAGAGTGCTACCTGATTGAGCTGGTGCGGGAGAGCATTGAGCACCTGCGGTACACCGCCAGCTTCGGCGACCATCCGGTGCGGATAGAGGTCCCCACAGACCTGCCACCTGCTTTTGCCGACTATACCCAGATCCAGCGGGTGGTTACCAACCTCCTGAGCAACGCCGCCAAGTACTCGGAGCCCGATGCGGAGATCACCGTGCGAGCGCTCCACAGGAGGGAGGACTCCCAGTTGGAGGTCTCTGTTGAAGACCATGGCCTGGGGATTCTCGCTTCGGAGCTGCACAAGGTCTTCGCGAAGTTCTACCGGAGCCCCCACACCCTGCAGGGCCGGCGCAAGGGGTCCGGCCTGGGCCTGGCCATCTGCAACGCCATAGTCCAGGCCCACGGTGGCGCCATCTGGGCCCGGAGCAGACCGGGGGTGGGATCCATTTTCACCTTCACACTCCCGGCGGCTGAAGAGAGCCAATGACCGCAACCCCGGCAGAGGCCAAGGTGCTCCTGGTGGACGATGATAGCCAGATCCTGGCCTTCGTCTCGCGGCAGCTCCGCAGCCAGGGCTACAGGGTGGACCTGGCCCGCAACGGCCAGGAGGCGCTGGACAGAGCCGCGGAGCTGCCGCCCGATCTGGTGATCCTGGACCTTTACATGCCGGTGCTGGACGGCGTCGAGACGCTACGCCAGTTCCGGGAGTGGAGCGATGTGCCCGTGATCGTGCTGTCGGCCCGTAACGAAGAGCAACGGAAGGTGGAGGCGCTGGACCTGGGCGCCGACGATTATCTGACCAAGCCCTTCAGCGTGGCTGAGCTGCTGGCGCGGGTGCGCGCGGCGCTGCGGCGGCGCCAGCGAGCCAGAGAGCCATTCCATCAGGAGCAGGAGCTGCGCCTGCCCGGAGACGTGAGCATCGACCTGCGCCGCCGCCAGGTAAGCCGGGCCGGGAGCGAGGTCCTGCTCACCCGCACGGAGTATGAGCTCCTCCACTGCCTCGCCGTCAACGCGGGTAAAGTCGTGACCCACCGCCAGCTCCTCCAAGAGGTATGGGGGCCCGAGTATGGTGAAGAGACAGAGTACCTCCGCACCTTCATCAAGCAGCTCCGGCGGAAGCTGGAGGACGACCCTGCGCGGCCAAGGCTGGTGCTCACCCAGCCGGGCGTGGGCTACCGCCTGGCGGTCACAACATGATGGCAGACGCACAGCGCTGACCGCGGCCCTCGGCCCGGTTTTTCACAAAATCCTCACAAGTTACTCCGACCTCTCACAGAATCCTCACGCCCCTTCCCTTACGCTGCACGTGAGAACAGCAGAAAAGGCGTAGGGGATCCGGTGTCGCGGCGCATCTTGGTGGTGGATGATGACTGGTTCCTGGCTGATCTGGTAGCGACCACGCTCCGCAGCCAGGGGTGGACGGTGCACCTGGCGGGCAGCCGGGCGGAGGCCCTGGCCGTGGCCGCAGAGTGTCCGCCAGACCTGTTGCTCCTGGACATTGTGCTCCCCGACGGCACGGGCTGGATGCTGCTCCGGGAGCTGCGCCACGGCCCTCTGCCCGTGGAGGTGCCGGTGGTCGTGGTGTCGTCGATGCCGGTCACCCGGAGTGAGCTGCGGCGCCACGGCGCCCACGGCTTCGTACCGAAGCCCCTGAGCATGTCTCACCTGCTGAACACTGTACGGGCCCTTTTGGAGGGCCAGGTGTAAGGCAGGTATTATTAGGGAGGGAGGATACCATGTACTGGCGTAAGAGCTGCCCCAAGTGCCACACCGGCGACCTGGCCCTGGACCGAGATATCCACGGCTGGTACCGCCAGTGCATCCAGTGCGGCTACCTGCAAGATCTGGTGGCAAAGCCAGCCCTGGCGCAGCGACCTATTGCGGTCGCCGTGGCGGCCAGCGCCAGCGGCGCCTGGCGGGCGGCGTAGCATAGGAGCTAGCGCGCCAGTCAGGGGCGCGCTGAAGGCAGCGTCTGTAGGCTTGCGCAGCTGGCAGGCTGCCGAAAAGAGCGTTTCTGCTCGTCCTGCGACAGGCTCTTCGAGGGCCTCAGGACGCAGCTGAGGAAGAGCGGCTCATGGTTCACTTCGGCAGGCTCAGTGTAAACTAGGCTCACCTGAGCGGTTTTCGGCAGCCTGCCCCTGTCCAAAGGAGGCAAGCTATGTGGGGGCCGGGAATGATGGGACCGTGGATGATGGGACAGGCATGGGATGGCGCAGGGTGGTGGATGCTGTTCATGGGTGTCTGGAATCTCCTCTTCTGGGGGGCTATCATCGCGTTGGCCGTCTGGGCCCTCAGGCGGCTCACCGGATCGCCTGAGGCGCGTCGCGGCGGCCCCGTGGAGATCGCCCAGGAGCGGTACGCTCGTGGGGAGATCTCACGGGAGCAGTACGAGGAGATCCGCCAGACCATCGGGGCGCACTAACGGGCGTGCTGAACACCCGTGCGGGGTGAGTCGAGTCTGCCCTGAGCCTGCCTACCGCAGGCAGGTTTGCAAAAGGGAACCACACGCCGCTCGTCCTGAGCCTGCTCGCCTTTAGCTTGGTCGAAGGGTCGGAGGACGAGCAGGGGCTACCGGTCCGCCCGCTTATCAGGGGACACAGCCCCGCCCCGCATTTCTGTAAGGAGGCACGCCTTGCTTGGCAACGTTCTGGTCCCTCTGGATGGCTCGGAGCTGGCGGAGCAGGTGCTGGCGCCTGTGGAGGCGCTGGCACGCGGGCTGGGCGCGCCGGTGACCCTGGTGCACGCTATCGAGACGCCACCGCTTCCCTCCAGCCTGGAGCGCGCGCACCGCCGGACCTTCGACCAGATGGTGGACAAGGAGCTGAGCCGAGCGGAAGCCTATCTCCAGAGCATCCTGGAACGTCTCCGACCACAGGGGCTAACGGTGAGCTATCAGGTGCTCATCGGCACACCACCGGAGGCCATCGCATCCTACGCCCAGTCTCACGGCGTGGAACTGGTGGCCATGTGCACGCATGGCCGATCCGGGCTGGAGCGCTGGCTCATGGGGAGCGTTGCAGACAAGGTGCTGCGGGTGCTCATTTCGCCGCTGTTGCTCCTGCGTCCCCGGGAGGGAAGGGGACCCACCAGCTTCGCCATCCAGAAGCTGCTGGTGCCGCTGGACGGTTCCGAGCTCGCGGAGCAAGCCCTGCCGGTGGCCGAGCACCTGAGCCGGACCCTGGACGTGCCGCTGCTGTTGCTGCGCTCCGTGCCAACGCTGACCTTCGCGTTCTCGGACCCGTACCCCTATGGTGGCGCGGAGTTCTCGGCCGAAGTGTGGGAGGCAATGGAGAAGGAGGCTGAGGAGTACCTTGCCACCGTGACCAAAGGCCTCCAGCAGAAGGGCCTCAAAGTAGAGACATCTGCCCCCCGCGGCGACCCGGGCATGCACATCACTGACCTGGCTGGCAAGACGCGCGGTAGTCTGGTGGTGATGAGCACCCACGGCCGCTCAGGCCTCGGGCGCTGGGTCCTGGGAAGCGTGGCTGACAAGGTGGTGCGCAGCTCCGGCAGTCCGGTACTGTTGGTGCGGTCGGAGGGAGGGGCGCCGTAGGCGCGTTTGCCGGCTCGTGACAGGGCGGTAGAAAGGAGCGAGAGTCATGGCGGACAGGGAGCAGCGACAGCTCGCGCGGTGGGATCCCTTCCAGCAGCTCTCAGAGCTGCAAGAAGAGATCGGTCGCTGGTGGGACCGGGACTGGTGGCCGTGGCCGACGCCCCGCCTGGCGCGCCGGGCCGCCCTGTGGGCGCCCCGGGTGGACATGTACGAGGAGGGTAACGAGCTGGTGGTCAAGGCCGAACTCCCCGGCGTGCAGAAGTCGGACATCTCGGTGACTGTTGAGGACAACGACCTGGTGCTGCGGGGCGAGCGGAAGGCCGAGCAGGAGGTCAAAGAGGAGCACTACTACCGCCTAGAGCGGAGCTACGGTGGCTTCTACCGCCGCCTGCCTATGCCGGCCGCCGTGGACGTGGAGAAGATCAAAGCAACGCTCCAGGACGGCGTGCTGGAGGTGCGGGTGGCCAAGCCGGCTGCGACACCGCCACCCAAGGGCAAGGAGATCCCCGTCTCTTAGCCGCCCTGGCCCAGTGATCATCTCATCCCCCCAAGCCTCCTCCTGGGATGGGAGGAAGAGACAGGCTGCGGCGGTACTGGGCGTAGGACGCGAGGGCGCCCATAGCGCGGGCTGCTCGCTCTGGATAGGCGTATACCGGCACCCCCGCGTGCTCCAGCATATCTCGCCCTCGGCTGACGGCTACGCCCCCCATGTACACACTGCCACCGCCCCGGCCGGCACCACGACGAGGGCAAGGTCCACGCTCTCGGGCACGGCACGGATGTCGGGATAGGCCGGCAAGCCCAGCACTGTCGCCGCGTGAGGGTTCACCGGGTGGCCCCCATTCATCAGCGTTGGGCTGGCTAAGAGGAGGCCTGGGCTCGCACCAGGAAGATGGGTTCCGTGGCATCGTGGAGCACCTTCTCCGCCACGCTGCCCATGATCACCCGTCCCAGGCCGGTACGCCCGTGGGTCGTCAGGCAGATGATGCTCTGGTCCAGGGCTTTGGCGAAGTCCACGATGTTCTCTGCAGGATAGCCGTGGAAGACCCGGGCCGTCACCCGCATGCCCGCCGCCTCCAGGGACTTCTGGACGCCCTGGAGGTATTCCGTGGCGACTTTGACCAGCTCGGTCTCCAGGTCGTAGTAGTACTCCACGGCCTCGGGGCCCACGTAGGCCGGGGCTGGGCGGGACACGATGCGCAAGAGATGCATCTCCAGGTCCATGCGGGAGGCCAGCTCCTTGGCGTGGGGCAGGGCCTGCTCGGCCACCTCGGAGCCGTCCAGGGGCACCACCACCCGCAGCAGGAGCGGCTCCCTGGCCGCCATGGCCGCCTCGGAAGGGTGCTCCTCCGTGGGGTGGATGAGCAGCAATGGCATGGGGAGGCGGTTGCGCACCTCGTTGGCCACGCTGCCGTACCGCCAGCGGGCCAGGCCGGTCCGCCCATGGGTGGCCATGGCTACCAGGTCCACCCCTTCCTTCTGGGCGTACTCCGTGATCTCGTCGGCAGCACGGCCCAAGAGGACTTCTACCTTGGTCTGAATCCCCTTCTGCTCAAACCGCCGGGCCTGCTGGCGCAGGTAGCTCTTGCCGTAGGCCACCACCTGCTGGGTCACCTGGTCCAGGAAGACCTGGTGTTTCGGGGAGCGCTCTTCAACGTCCGGCTCCCCGACATAGACCATGGTCACCTGTGCCTTGGACGCCGCGGCCAGGGCTTCGGCGTAGGGCAGGACCGCCTCAGAAAGCAGCGAACCGTCCAGGGGTATCAGGATTCTCTGGTACATGATCTCACTCTCATTCCACCAGTTGGTCTGCTTGGTCCTCCGATGGCGCCACGCTAGTGTGGTGTTTCTGAAGAACGCCGCGAATTTGTCATTGCGAGGAGGCGAAGCCGACGTGGCAATCCGGGGGAGGGAAGCCGTCCTCCTCGCAGGGGATCGTTATCCCCTCCCAGATTGCCACGGCCCTCGTTCCTCGG
>JACPQN010000059.1 GCA_016190485.1 Chloroflexota bacterium | reverse complement strand
GGGTCACGCCGGACAAGACGGTGATTCCCTACTGACACCGCGGCGCGCGCTCCGCCAACACCTGGATGGTGTTGAAAGCCTCGGGGTTCGCCAGGGTGCAGAACTACATCGGCTCCTGGCACGAGTGGTCTCGCCGGAAGGACCTGGCCATCCGGGTGCCCCATCTCACCAGCAAGTAGGCGGCAGCCTGTCCGGTCTTCACGTCTTCTGCCTATGCGAGAGGCCACAGGTTCGGCTCGGTCGCACGAGGCGTGCCACTGAGCCGGCGCCAGGCGTCTCCAAAGCATAGAAACACACGCAGAAGGAGGGACGCATGCCCAGCCAGCCACCCAAACCCTACGAGGGGATGCTCGCCGAGACCGTCAGCTACGCCGGACACCGGGGGGAGACCATCAGCGGGTATCTGGCCCGCCCCCTGGGCGCCGGGCCGTATCCGGGCGTGGCGGTCATTATGGAGGTCTACGGGCTGGTGCCCCACATCAAGGAGCTGGCCCGCAAGTTCGCCGCCAAGGGCTACCTGGCCATCGCCCCGGACCTCTACACCCGGGAGCCCACCAACGACCCCGCCGAGGCGTGGGCGGCGGTGCGCGGCCGCGGCGGCCTGCCCGACGACCAGGCCCTGGGGGACTTGGAAGGCGCGGCCCAGGTCCTGCTGGCGCTGCCCCAGTGTAACGGGAAGATCGGCATCATCGGCTACTGCTCCGGGGGTCGCCACGTGATGCTGTTTGCCTGCAACAGCTCCAGCCTGGCGGCCGCGGTGGACTGCTACGGCGGCCGGGTGGTCACCGAGGAGCTGACCCCGGCGCAGCCGGTGGCGGTGCTGGACATGGTGGCGCTGCTGAGCTGCCCGGTGCTTGGCCTCTTCGGCGCTGACGACCAGAACCCCTCGCCGGCCCACGTGGCCCGGCTGGAGGAGGAGCTGAAAAAGCACCGCAAGGACTACGAGTTTCACTCCTACCCGTCGCCCGTGGGCCACGGCTTCTTTGCCGACTACCGCCCCAGCTACCGGCAGGAGGCCGCAGTGGACGGCTGGCAGCGGGTCTTCGACTTCTTCGAGCGGCGCCTCCGGAGCTAGCCGGGCGGCAGAGAGCTCAGCGGCACGTAACAGGGCGGGGGCTTGTCCCCCGCCCTAGACAGTTGTGGCGTTTAGGATAGCCAACTCAGACACAGCGGACTAAGGCGCCGGCGGCGGCGCGCCAGCGCACATCTCCCCCGACCACTCTACCTCGGATACCAACACCTCGCGGATGGTGGCGAACTCCGCGGGCGAGACGTCCAGCCAGGCGGCGTGGCCCGCGTTGTCCAGCACGATGGAGAGGCGCACGTCCTGGCCGCCGGCCCACTGGTGCGGCTGGTGGAAGTTCACCGAGACCCGCTCCCGCGCCAGGGCCAGCGTCTCCGGGGCGATGGACTGGCGGCGCCCGGCACGGATGCTGCTCTGGTTCAGCCGCAGCAGCGCCGCACGGTCAAGGACGCGGAGCTTGTTCATGGGTGCCTAATCAGGAGGATGGTTGACCAGGCGCGCTGGGGAAGGCTGGCCACGGGGTATATGGTCATGCTCCGACCGAGTCTTTCGTACCCAGGGCCTCCAGCACCTCCAGCACCGGGCCGAGGAGCGCCGCATGCGGCTCCCGCCCCAGCGCGCGGCAGGCCCCCAGGTAGGTCCCGACGGTGGCCCTCATCTGGGGTGCGAAGGCCGGGGGCAACGCCAGGAAATGGGGCGCCAGGGTCGCCACGGCCTCCTGGGCCGGGGCCAGGGCCTCCTCCCGCCGCCCCAGCGCGCTCAAGAAGGCGGCCAGGTTGTTCAGGGAGCCGGCCAGGTCGGGGCGGAAGGCCTCGGGCTGGCGGGCCGCCAGCTCCCGCCGGAGAGCCACGGCCTCCTGGGCCGGGGCCAGGGCCTCCTCCCGCCGCCCCAGCTCGCTCAGCCGGTTAGCCAGGTTGTTCAGTGAGCCGGCCAGGTCGGGGCGGAAGGCCTCGGGCCGCCGGGCCGCCAGCTCCCGATAAAGGGCCACGGCCTCCTGGGCCGGGGCCAGGGCCTCCTCCCGCCGCCCCAGGTCACTCAAGACGCTGCCCAGGTTGTTCAGGAGCGCGGGGTCTCCAGGGAGGAGCTTTAAAGCGCGGTGGTAAACACCCACAGCCTCTTCATAACGCCTCAGGGAGTAGAAGACGTCCCCCTGCTCCTTCAGGCTGCTGGCATCCCCACCTTTATATTGCTCAATTGCTTTAGAGTAATACTGAAGGGCCTTGTCCATTTCCCCCAGGCTGGCCCAGATCCGCGCCTCCATGCGCCAGTCCTCGGCCGTCATCCCCTCCTTAGTGGCCACGTCCAGAAACTTCATGATAGCCCGCAGCTTTTTGTCCAGGCGTCCCGGCTCTCTTCGGGCAGCCGCTTCTTGGGTGCTCATCCATTCAGATGTGATGAGAGTGAGCTGCGGATGGCGCGCCTCAGCATATTCCCCGCTGGCGGATATGGCGACGTTCTCAACCATTGGGCTACCCCTCCCTCTCCTCGCGTCGGGCGGAAAGTTCTTGCGCGTGCTTCCTCGCCGCCTGAGCCATTTCAGGGTCTTCTTCAATTATACCCCGTAGTATGGCCGCATATTGGTCTTCGGCTTCCTCTAGCTCCTCCCTTACTTCAGGCTCCGCGGCAGTCCCTTGAGCTCGGGAATACTGGCTGCTCAGCAGGGCGACAATGTTGCCCTGAAGCTCGGCGAGATCATGTTTGAGCTGGCGCTGGCGTAGCTCCAACTCGGCGCGTCGCTGACCGAAATACTGCTGGAGGGTCAGTCGGAGGCCGAACCACGCAGCCCCCGCCAGCACCAACGTGCCCAGGCCCTCCAACAGATTGCCTATGCTGGAAACTGGCTCCCAAGAGGAGGGTGGCGTGGGCTCCCGCACTGGAGTCTGGAGCGCCGGCGTAGGAGTAGGATCCTGACTCCCTACACCTGAGGGCGCTGTGAGAGCAGCGACTGAGATGAGGAGAGCGCAGGCGAGGGCTGCGAACACTCGCTTCCACAAATCGAGATGTTCGAAGGACATGGCTACTTGATCACCCCCACCCCGCCCATGTAGGGGAGCAGCACGGGTGGTATTCGCACGGAGCCATCTTCCTGCTGGTAGTGCTCCAGCACGGCGATCATGGTGCGGGGCAGCGCCAGCCCGGAGCCGTTGAGGGTGTGGGGGAACTGAGGCCGGACGTTAGGTTCCGGACGGAAGCGGACGTTAGCCCGGCGGGCCTGGAAGTCGGCGCAGTTGCTCACGGAGCTGACCTCCAACCACTCGCCGCAGCCGGGGGCCCACAGCTCCAGGTCGTAGGTCTTGGCGGCGGAGAAGCCCAGGTCGCCGGTGCAGATCTGCACCACGCGGTGGGGGACCTCCAACAGGCGGCACAACTCCTCGGCGTCGGCCAGCATCCGCTCCAGCTCGGCGCCGCTGGTCTCGGGCGCCACGAACTTGTACATCTCCACCTTCTCGAACTGGTGCACCCGCTTGATGCCCCGCACGTCCCGGCCCGCCGAGACCTTCTCCCGCCGGAAGCAGGGGGTACAGGCCACGTGGTAGATGGGCAGGGCCTCCGGCGACAGGATCTCGTCCCGGTAGAGGTTGGTGACTGGCACCTCTGCTGTGGGGATGAGGAAGAGGTCCTCTTCGGCGTCCCGGTAGAGGTTGTCGAAGAACTTGGGGAGCTGGCCCGCTCCCCGCATGACCTCGCCCTTGACCAGGGCGGGCGGGTAGACCTCGGTGTAGCCCCGCGCAGTGTGGAAGTCCAGCATCCAGGCGATCAGCGCGCGTTGGAGGCGAGCGCCCAGGCCCTTGAGGACATAGAAGCGGCTGCCCGAGAGCTTCACGCCCCGCTCGAAGTCGATGATCCCCAGGCGCTCGCCCAGCTCCCAGTGGGGCAGGGGCGTGAAGGCGAAGGACCGAGGCTCACCTTCGGTCCGGAGGATGGAGTTGTCCTCTTCCCCCGCGCCCTCGGGCACGGAGGGGTCCGGGAGGTTGGGGAGCAGGAGCAGAAGCTGCTCCAGACGCTCTTCAACCTGGGCCACGGCGCTCTCCAGCTCCCGGATGCGGTCACCCACCTGGCGCATCTCGGCCCGCAGCGCCTCGAAGGCCTGAGGGTTCGCTTCGCGAGTGCGGCCCAGCTCCCGGCTCACCTCGTTGCGGCGGGCCCGCAGGTCTTCCGCTTCGTGGAGCAGCTTGCGGCGCTCTTCATCCAGCGCCAGGATCTCCTCTAGAGGGGTCTCGGTATGGCGGAGCGCCATGGCCGCCCGCACCTGGTCAGGGTGCTCCCGGATGAGCTGAATGCTTAACATAACAGATAGCTGCTCGCAGGTTGGCGTTCTGGGGGCAAGTGTAGCACAAAGGATGTCTTGGCCTTCACCCTGACCCTCTCCCAGAGGAGAGGGGAACAGCCGCGCGTAGGGGCAGGTTTCACCTGTGGTGAGCCAGGTCGAACCAAACGTGCCCTACCTCTTCCTGGCATACTGGGCGAGGGCCCCCGGCAGCGCTGCCAGGGAGTCAATCCGGAGGTGCGCCTGAGAGACCTCCGGCCGCAGCGCGTGGAGGTAGCCCCAGGGCCCCCGCCGCAGAAACACCGCCACCATGCCGGCGGCCCGGGCGGGTAGCACGTCGTTGTCCAGGCGGTCGCCCACGTAGGCGATCTGGTCGGGCGGAAAGCCCGCGGCCTGAGCCAACCGGATGAAGAAATCCGGCGAGGGCTTCTCCACCCCCAAGGCCGCGGAGGTGGCGATGACGTCCACGGGCAGTCCCATGCGCCGCAGCGCCGCCTCTGCCTGGGGCGGCTGGTTGCCCGCGATGCCCACCAGATAGCCTGCGTCTTTCAACGCCTTCAGGCAAGGCATCGCGTCGGGGTAGAGGTCCTCCAGGCCGATGGTGTTTGGCGCCCCCGCGGCGGCCCGCTTCGCTTCCTCCCGGGCCAGGTCGAACCCAGGCGCCACCAGCTCCAGGGCATGGTGGTGGTGCTCACCCCGCTGGATCACGCCGCCCAGCACCGCCATGAGGGTGAGCCGGGGTATGCCCAGCCAGTCGGCCCAGCCGGCCCAGACCCTGGTCTCGTCCACCAGGGTCTCGCCCACGTCGAAGAAGACGGCTTTCAGGGACATGGCGGGGCGCAGCGAGGGGGGAAAGAAGATTCCCCTCCCTGCCAGGGAGGGGCTGGGGGAAGGTCGGACGAGGGGTAGTTTGACCCCCTCCTAACCTCCCCCTGCAAGGGGGAGGAACAGTGCTTCCCCCCTTGTCCGGAGATAGGCTACTCCTTCCGCCGGAGCTGGGGAAAGAGGATGACCTCCCGAATGGAGGGGTTGTCCGTCAGGAGCATGGCCAAGCGGTCGATGCCCATGCCCAGGCCGCCGGCGGGGGGCATGCCGTGCTCCAGCGCGAAGATGAAGTCCTCGTCGGGCAGCTCAGCCTCCTCGTCGCCCTCGGCGTGGAGCTGAGCCTGGTGGGCGAAGCGGGCCCGCTGCTCCACGGGGTCGTTCAGCTCGCTGAAGGCGTTGGCGATCTCCATGCCGCCGGCGAACCCCTCGAAGCGCTCCACCAGCCGGGAGTCCTCAGCCTTGCGCTTGGCCAGGGGCGAGAGCTCCACCGGGTAGTCCAGCAGGAAGGTGGGCTGGACGAGCTGAGGCTCTACGAAGGTGGAGAGGAGCTCGTCCACCAGCTTGCCGTAGCCCAGGGTGGGAGCCACCTTCATCTCCCGCACCTGCATAGCCGCCCGCAGCGACTCCGCGTCGGGGTGGGCCAGGTAGTCTATGCCGGAGTGCTCCAGGATCGCGTCTCGCAGGGTGATGCGCCGCCAGGGCGGCGTGAGGTCGAGGGTACGGTCCCGGTACTGGAACTGCGTGGCGCCCAGCACTTCCTGCACGATGTGGGCCACCATCTCCTCCACCATGGCCATCACGTCCTGGTAGTCGGCGTAGGCCTGGTAGCTCTCCAGGGTGGTGAACTCCGGGTTGTGTTTGGTGGAGACCCCTTCGTTGCGGAAGATGCGGCCGATCTCGTAGACCCGCTCGAAGCCGCCCACCAGGAGGCGCTTGAGATGCAGCTCCGTGGCAATGCGGAGGAAGAAGTCCTGGCCCAGGGCGTTGTAGTGGGTGACGAAGGGACGGGCCAGGGCGCCACCGGCCTGGGGCTGGAGCATGGGCGTCTCCACTTCCAGGAAGCCCCGGGCGTCCAGGAAGCGGCGCATAGCCGACACGATTCGGGAGCGGACGGCAAAGGTCTGGCGCACCTCTTCGCTGGACATCAGGTCCAGGTAGCGGTGGCGGTAGCGGGTCTCCACGTCCGTGAGGCCGTGCCACTTTTCCGGCGGGGGCTGGAGGGACTTGCCCAGCATCACATACTGATGGACCTCCACCGTCACCTCGCCGGTGCGGGTGCGGAAGAGGGCGCCGGTGACGCCCAGGAAGTCCCCCAGATCCAGGTCGTGGAGGCGCTGGTAGGCGACCTCGCCCAGGCGGTCCACCCGGCAGTAAGCCTGGAGCCGCCCGCTGATGTCCCGCAGGTCCAGAAAGGCTGCTCGTCCCATGAGCCGCAGTGCGGTCACTCGCCCGGCCACGGTGACCGTCTCGTCGCCGTGAGCGCCGGGGGTATCGCCGTGGGCCGCCTGGAACAGCGCGACGGCCTCCGCCGCCAGGTGCGTCCGCTGAAAGCGGGCCGGATAGGGGTCGATCCCCTGCTCCCGCAGCCGCTGCAGCTTGGCCAGGCGTTGCTGGTAGAACTCCTCGTTGCGTTCAGCCAAGTAGGTGCGCCTCAGGTCCGGTGCTAGGCCGTACTATGACAGCCCCATTATACATAACGTGAAGCGACCCCGGAGTGGCCGGGGTCTTCGCTCGTCGGGCCGACAGGCTCAGCCCCGACGCTACTCCACGGCCCTGATGGTGTAGATGGTCACGCCACCCGGCGTTACCACCTGCACCTCCTCGCCCACCTTCTTGCCCAGGAGGGCCTTGCCCACGGGGGACTCGTTAGAGATCCGGGCCTCCAGGGGATGGGCCTCGGCGCTGCCCACGATGGTGAAGGTCTCCTCGCCGCCGTCCTGGGTGATGACCCTGACCCGCGAGCCGACCTTCACCCACTCGGAGGGCGACGTCTCATGGGGCACCACCTTGGCATGGATGAGGATGGACTCCAGCTCGCGGATCCGCCCTTCCACGAAAGACTGCTCGCGCTTGGCGTCATCGTACTCGGCATTGTTGACGGTGGTGCCCAGCTCTTTAGCCTGATAAATCTTGTCAGCGATCTCTTTGCGTTTGACGGTCCGGAGATGGTCCAGCTCCTTCTCCAGCTCGTCCAGGCCTTCGGGGGTCAGGTATTGGGATCGTTCTGCCATCCTCCGCCTCCTTCCATCACAAGGGGCAGGCTACTAAAAAAGACTGAGAGCGCGCAAGGAGCCCTCAGCCAAGGCCGGTATTAGGAGCTTCTGGTGAAACCGCGGGACCAACTGGCCAGGAAACTTGCCAGCCCTTGGCCTCATGCTACAATAAAACCAGGGAAAATGCTATCACAGCCGGCAGGAAACGCAAGGACCGGAACGCCATGATCGATGCCCCTCTGGGCACGCCGCCGAACAACACCCGCCTCGTCTCCGCCCCATGGCTCCTCCTCGTGCTGGTGGCGGTGATCGCTGGCGGGATTGGCGGCGCCGCTACCACTGCCCTGCTCCTGCGGCCTGAGAACGCCGCTCTGGGCGCCACGCTCTCCGCTGGGGCACCGGGACAGCTCACCCTGCTGGAGGACTCCGCCGTGGTGGAGGTGGTAAAGCAGGTGGGCCCCGGCGTCGTCACCATTGTAGCGGAGCTGGACAGCCCGCGCCGCCTGCGAGGGGCCACCACTCCCGAGACAGCCTCGGGTTCGGGTGTGATCGTGGACCGACGGGGATACATCGTGACCAACGCCCACGTGGTGGCCGGCGCCAGAAGCCTCGCCGTCGTCTTTGCCGATGGCCGCCGGAAAGAGGCAGAGATCGTGGGCAATGACGTGCCCTTCACCGACATCGCGGTCATCCGGGTGAAACAGGAGGACCTGGAGCCATTGCAGCTCGGTGACTCTGACGCCCTCACCGCGGGGCAGCGGGTCATCGCTATCGGCAGCGCGCTGGGCGATTTCCGCAACACCGTGACCCAGGGTATAGTCAGCGGTCTGCACCGCACCTGGCGGGGCGAGAACGTGCTGATGGAAGACCTGATCCAGACGGACGCCGCCATCAACCACGGCAACAGCGGTGGTCCCCTGGTGAGCACCACCGGCCAGGTGGTAGGGATCAACACCTCGGTCATCCGCCAGACTCAGGGCGGCGAGGCGGTGGAAGGCATCGGCTTCGCCATTCCCAGTAACACCGTGCGCCTGGTGGCCCGTCAGCTCATCGAGAAGGGCAAGGTCTCCCGCCCCTTCCTGGGGATCTCGCATCAGCAGATCAATCCTGCCCTGGCCTCCTTCTACGGGTTGCCGGTCAAGTCTGGCGCATTCATCTTTCAGGTGAGCGCCAACGGCCCGGCGGCCCGGGCGGGCGTCAGGGAAGGGGACATCCTGGTGCGTCTGGGGAATGAGCCTATCGACGATTCCCACCCGCTGCTGAATGTGCTGATGAAGCACGAGCCTAACCAGAAGGTGCCCGTGATCATCAACCGGGACGGCAAGGAGCTCCAGATAGAGGTGGTGCTGGCAGAGCGCCAGTAGCGGCCTTCAGCTGATCAGAGCGGTATGTGCCTCTATGAGACCGTCGTCTCACCGGGTGAACACCATCCTCCTAGCTGGAGGATACTCTCCGTTGCACGTTGCTTTGCCTGGTAGCCACGGAGTGCGGCTGCATCCTTCAGCCAGGCTCAGGTAGCCTCCCGATTTATCCAGCGGTCATGTGCGTGGTTGACGGCTGGGGGCAGACCGCTATAATGGCGCGGGAGCCGCGGCCCCGATGAGGGTCATCGCAGGGACGGCCCGTGGGTTTCCGTTGCGGGCCCTCCGCGTGGCCGGCCTGCGCCCGACCTCGGACCTAGTTCGGGGGGCCATCTTCGATATGGTGGGCCCCTACTTTTCTGCCGAGCTACGGGTAGCGGACCTGTACGCGGGCACGGGCGCTCTGGGGATCGAGGCCCTCAGCCGCGGCGCAGGGTGGGTGGACTTTGTGGAGCAGCAGCCCCGTTGCTGTGCGGCTCTCGTGCAGAACCTGCAGCGCACCGGGCTGTGGGAACGGGCGGGCCTGCACTGCATGCCGGTACGGCAGGCATTGCCGCGGCTCGGCGGGCGCTATGGGCTAGCGCTCCTCGACCCTCCCTATGCCGAGCCCCTGGACCTCCAGGCGCTGGCGGGGCTGGCAGAAGGAGGGCTGATGCTCGCAGGAGGGACGGTGGTGCTGGAGCACTCGCGCAGGACCCCGGTAGCAGGGCGTTACGGACGCCTGTGTCTGTTGAAGCAACGCCAGCATGGAGACACAGTGATCTCAGTGTTCGAGATGGAAGGAGAGCAGGTTGGCTAAGGCGGTCTATCCCGGCAGCTTTGATCCAGTGACCCTTGGGCACTTAGACATTGCGATCCGGGCGGCGAAGATCTTCGACGAGGTGGTGGTGGCGGTCTACGATGCTCCTCCTAAGCGCCTCCTCTTTGATACTGATGAACGGATGCGGATGTGGGAGGAATGCGTCAGGGGAGAGAAGAATATCTCCGTGGTCTCCTACAAGGGACTGACGGTAGACCTGGCACACCAGATGGGCGCCAGCGTGCTGGTGCGGGGTCTGCGAGCCCTCTCCGACTTCGAGTACGAACTGGAGATGGCGCTTACTAACAAGCGCATGGCCTCCGACATCGAGGCGGTGTTCCTCATGAGCAGCAATGAGTACCTCTACTTGAGCTCCAGCCGCATCCGGGAGCTGTGGGGCCTGGGGCGCTCGGTGCAAGGTATGGTACCGGATCATGTAGACCTGGCCCTCCGCCAGAAGCTGGCTGGAGTGACCTAGCCAGCTAGCCTTGGAGGGGCGCTGGGGAGGAGGGAACAGCCATAGATATCCTGCATCTCATTGACCGGCTGGACGAGATGGTGGGCGGCGGCATCGCCGTACCCCTTTCTGGCAAGGTGATCCTGGACCGAGAGGAGCTGCTGGAGCTGCTGGACCTGATGCGCGCCGCCGTGCCCGAGGACGTCCAGCATGCCGCGGAGGTCCTGCGCTCCCAGGAGGAGATCATGGCCGAAGCGCGGGCCGCAGCCCAGCGCATCCGCGAAGAGGCCGAGGCCGAGTACCGGCGGCGGCTGGACCAGCACGAGCTGAGCGTGGCGGCCAAGGCCCACGCCCAGGAGCTGGCCAACAGGGCGCAGCAGCAGGCCGATGCGGTGCTGAGCCAGGCCCAGCAGGAGGCGGCTCTCCGGCGCAAGGAGCTGGACGAGTATAGCCTGACGCTGCTGCGCCGCTTGGAGGCAAACCTCACCAGCCAGTTGGCCAACGTCCACACGGGGATCCAGGGGGTGCTGGAGGGGAGCGCCCGGGGGCCGGGCGCGCAGCATCCCGGTGGCAGGGAGCCGTAAGGTTCATCCCAGACAATGACAGGAGGCGCGGCCGCAGGGCCGGGCCTCTTTGTTTCTGTGAGGTGCTGAAGAGAGCTACAGGACGATAGTGGACGATACCGACCGTGGGCTTCGTCGTAGGCAATCACGTAAGGACAGACAAGCACACACGTGTACTTGTCTATAGGTATACAAGTACAACAGTAAGCATGCGCACGCGTGTATTAATCCAAGGCCGCGATGAAGCGCTGGGCCAGCCCAAGGAGCGAGACCTGGCGCTGCACGCTGGAGGAGACCAGCGTCCCAAAGGCCACCCAGGGGGTGACGCCGAAGCGCTGGGTGATCGCAGGCCCGTGCTCCCGCAACAGGCGTGCCGTCTCCTGCACATCCGGGCCTAAGGGTAACGAGACCTCTCCCATGCGCGGGTAGGGCGTCGTGAACGGTTCCAGGGGCGGGGCCAGCCGCCAGAAGGGCTGGCCGGAGTCCTCCCAGAGTCTACGCACCTCGTCTGCCATTGCCGCATCCTCCCTTCACCAGCTACGCTACGCAAACAAGGCCGCGTAGTGCTGTGAATCCTTCGCTATGAAGCGGCAAATGTCCTCAAGCTCTAGACAGCTCGAGGCGACCATCTCAGGTCAGCCACTGCTTGAGTTGCTCTCTGACCTGCCGATGGGGGATGCCCATTCCAGCGTCTAGCTCTGTAAGGCCAGCGTCGACTTTCTGGCGGAAATACAGCTCTGCCACTATGTCGGCGACAGAAACGTCATCGGGCAGGCGCCGAATCAACTCGATCACTTCGTCCTTGGTAGACATGTCATCCCCTTTCACCAGCTGGCCGCGTCCTCGCCGCCGTCCACGCCCAGCACGTTGCCGGTCATCCAGTAGGTGCCGTCCTGGGCCAGCGCCACGATGGCCCGGGCGATGTCCTCGGGCGTGGTCATGCGGCCGCTGGGATTGCTGGTGCTGGCGCGCCCGATCAGGTAGTCGTGGACGGGGATACGCCGCAGCGCCGGCGTATCGGTGACCCCGGCCCGGATGGCGTTCACCGTGACGCCTTTGTGGGCCAGCTCCATAGAGAGCTGCCGCACGTGGCTCTCCAGGGCCGCCTTGGCCGCCGACACCGCGCCGTAGGTGGCCAGTACCCGGCTGGAGCCCGCGCTGGTCATGGCGTAGACCCTGCTGCCCTGGGTCAGAAGGCCCGCCTGAAAGAGGTCTTGGCACCAGTAGATCAGGCTGTTGGCCATGACGTCCAGGGTCATCTCCAATTGGGCCTGGGTGATTTGGTCTTTGGGGTCCTCGGAGACGAAGGACTTCAGGGTGCCGAAGGCCAGGGAGTGGAGCAACACCTTCACCTGCTGCGGTGCAGTGGGATCCGACTCCACGCGTTCGCGCAGCGCTCTGACCACCTCTGTTCGTTTTTCGGGATCCGCCGCATTCATGTTGAAATAGTGGGCCTCTTGGCCCAGGCTCCGGATCTCCGAAACGATACGCTCCACGTTAGGCATGGTAGCTCGCCGGTCCAGGTGCACCCCGAAGATGTGCATGCCCTGACGGGCCAGCTCTACCGCCGTCGCTCCGCCAAAGCCAGAGGATGCTCCCAGGATAAGGGCGAAGTGGCCCGAGAGGGCCCCAGTGGCTGGCTTCATGCTCATGGTCCTGCTCCCAAGTTGTTGGGTCTGTGCACCCCGTGGCCGCTGCGGCCTTTATCGAGGCTATCGTACCACCACATTGACCAGCCGCCCAGGGACGTAGATGACCTGAGTCACCCTGCCATCCTTGACCTGGGCGCGCACTCGCTCAGACGCCAGGGCCAGCTCCCTGGCCTCCGCTTCAGCGATGGAGGCGGGCACCATCAGCTTGTCCCTCACCCTGCCATTGACCTGCACCACCAGGGTGATCTGGTCCTCGGCGATGCGGGTCTGGTCCCACGCGGGAAAGGCTTGCTGGTGGATGCTGAAGGCATGCCCGGTGCGCGCCCACAGCTCCTCGGCCACGTGGGGCGTGGTGGGCGCCATGAGCAGCAGCAGCGATTCCAGCGCCTCCCGCCAGGCCGCGGTGCCCTTCATCCCCTGGGTCTCTGGTCGGGAGAGGTAGTTGGTGAACTCCATGAGGGCCGCCAGCATCGTGTTGAAGCGGAACTCCGCCAGGTCCTCATCCACTTTGCGGATGGTCCTGTGGGTCCACCGGAGCAACTCCCGTAATCCGGCGTCGTCCGGTGGCTCTCGGTCGCCCTCCGTCCAGTGGTCCGACACCAGGTTCCAGACCCGGGCGATCCATCGGGCCACGCCGTTGATGCCCTCGGTATTGAAGGGGCCGCCCTGGTCCCAGGGGCCCAGGAACATCAGGTACGCCCGGAAGGTGTCGGCACCGAAGCGGGACACGTTCTCGTCGGGCGCCACCACGTTGCCCCGGGACTTGCTCATGCGCTGGCCGTCCGGGCCCAGGATCTGGCCCTGATTGTAGAGGCGGGCATAAGGCTCGTTGGAGCGCACCAGTCCCAGGTCACGGATCACCTTGTGGAAGAAGCGAGCGTAGAGCAGGTGCATGGTAGCGTGCTCTGCGCCGCCGGTGTACTGGTCCACCGGGTGCCAGCGGGCCGCCACCTCCTGGTCAAAGGGCCCCTGCTCGTAGCTGGGACTCAGGTAGCGCATCTGGTACCAGCTCGAGTCCACAAAGGTGTCCATGGTGTCGCTCTCCCGCTGGGCGGCCTGCCCGCACTGGGGACACGTGGTATGCGCGAAGGCCTGGTGGTACTTCAACGGTGACTCGCCAGTGGGGCGGAAGGCCGCGTCCTCCGGCAGCAGCACCGGGAGCTGCTCCTCCGGCACCGGCACGATGCCGCACTGCGGGCAATAGACCATGGGGATGGGCGTGCCCCAGTAGCGCTGGCGGGAGATGAGCCAGTCTCGCAGGCGGTAGGACACCTTTCGGCTGCCCCAGCCCTGCTGTTCGATGTAGTCGTTGACCTTCTCGATGCCTTCGGTGCTCCATATGCCGTCGAAGGGCCCGGAGTGCACCATCGCCCCGGGCTCGGTGTAGGCCTCGGTCAGCTCTCCCCCCTGCCAGTCTGGTGGAGCGATGACGGTGATAATGGGGAGCTGATACTTCTTGGCGAAGGCGAAGTCGCGAGTGTCGTGGGCGGGCACGCCCATGACCGCGCCGGTGCCGTAGTGCAGCAGCGCGTAGTCGGCGATGAAGATGGCGACCCGCTGGCCGTTGAACTGGTTGATGCAGTAGGCCCCGGTGAAGACGCCGGTCTTCTCGCGCTCGGTGGACTGCCGCTCGATCTCCGACTCCCGCCGGGTGGCCTCCACGTAGGCATCCACCTCGGCGCGCCGCTCCGGCGTGGTGAGCTGGGGCACCAGGGGGTGCTCCGGCGCCAGCACCATGAAGGTCACGCCGTAGATAGTATCGGGCCGGGTGGTGAAGACCCGGATCTCCTTGTCTGATAGGTCCTGGCGCTCCAGGGGAAAGCTAACCTCAACGCCAAAGCTCTTGCCGATCCAGTTGGTCTGCATCACTTTGATCCGCTCAGGCCACTGCAGTTCCCGGTGGTCCAGCAGCTCGTCGGCGTACTGGGTGATGCGCAGAAACCATTGCTCCAGGTCCCGCTTGGTGACTGTGGAGTGGCAGCGTTCGCAGGTCCCGTCGCTCATGACCTGCTCGTTGGCCAGCACCGTCTGGCAGCCGGGGCACCAGTTGGCCGGCGCCATGGCCCGGTAGGCCAGCCCCCGCTTGTAGAACTGAAGAAAGAACCACTGGTTCCAGCGGTAGTAGTCCGGCAGGCAAGTGATGATCTCCCGGCTCCAGTCGAACATGGCGCCCATGGAGCGGAGCTGCTGGCGCATGTTGGCCACGTTGTCCATGGTCCATCTGAAGGGGTGGATGCTCCGCTGGATGGCGGCGTTCTCCGCTGGCAGCCCAAAGGCGTCGAAGCCGATGGGGAACAGCACGTTGTAGCCCTTCATCCGTTTGTAGCGGGCCTGCACGTCCGAGGGGGCCATGGCGTACCAGTGGCCGCAGTGGAGGTCTCCCGAAGTGTAGGGGAACATGGTGAGGGCGTACCACTTGGGGCGCGCGGGATCGTCCTGGGTGTGGTAGAGGCCGTCCTGCTCCCAGCGGGCCTGCCATTTGGCTTCGATGATGTGTGGGCTATAACGTTCCGCCATGGTTCCTCCCGTTGCTTACCGGGGTTGCAGCATCATACCGGCGGCTCTCGACGTGTTAGGGCCGGGCGGGGTGTTCATCACTCCGGAGCAACACAAAAGGCAGGGTGTACGCCCTGCCCGGTGGATTGCTGCCAGGTACGAGATCACCCTCGCGCGGCGCTAGCCTCCGGGCCTTCGCCCGCGGCTAAGGAGGAGGGTGCCCCTGCCTTGCTGCCGCGCCTTCACGCTCTGTCTCCTCTGAGTGGCTGATGGTGGAGCTGAGGGGACTCGAACCCCTGACCTTTAGACTGCCAGTCTAACGCTCTCCCAGTTGAGCTACAGCCCCCCGCAAGCCACAGTATAGCAAACGCGACCCCGGCCCACAACGTTACGGAGCCGAGAGCGTTTAATAAGCCACGTCTTCGGGCCCGATCGAGAAGCATGCCCTTGCCGAAGGAACGGGCGTGGTCTCGACACGCCCGCCTGCCGACGGGCAGGCTCGACCAACGCCCATGTTAGACACCCTCCGGAGCCGCCGGGCCGCCGATCGTTGAGGCTCCTTTCTGGGAGTATGATACAATACCCACGAACCTACGTCGGGAGTCTTCGTTGCCCTCCTATCAGTCCAGCGAGCCCGTCCCAGGCACCTCCGACCTGCTGGCCGGAGACATCTCCCTCCTGCGTGACCTGGCGCACCGCCTGCAGCGCTTCTTGGAAGGCCATGGCTATGCCCTGGTGGATGTGCCGGTGCTGGAGCGGACGGAGCTCTACCTCCGCAAGCTGGGCAGCCAGGTGGCCGCGCTCATGTTCACCCTGGCGGACCAGCGGGGCGAACGCCTGAGTCTGCGGCCCGAATATACCGGCTCCATCATCCGCAGCTATTTGCACCATGCCGGTGCGCTCGCCACGCCAGTGCGCTGGCAGTACTGTGGCCCGGTGTTCCGAGACCACATCCAGGCGTCGCAGCAACCGCGGCAGTTCACCCAGCTCGGGGTGGAGCTCATCGGCGCGGCCGGCTCGGCCGCGGACGCCGAGCTGCTGGCCCTGGCGGTTCAAGGGCTGGAGGCCCAGGCCTTACCCGCGCCACAGTTGGTCATCGGCCACGCGGGGCTGGTGGCCGGCCTGCTGCGCAGCTTCCAGCTCTCGGAGCGGGTGCGCCTGCATCTGGCCGGCCACGTGGAACTGCTGCGGCAGGGGCCCACGGGCCGGGAGCGATTACGCCAGAGCCTGCTGGAGCTGTGCAGCGGTGAGGCGGAACGCAGTCCGGTCCAGGGCCTAGCCCTGGACCAACTGGAAGCGGGCGAAGCCGCGGCCCTCTTGGGCCGGCTGCTGCGGGAAGGGACGGTACGCCCCACCGGCCGCCGTACCTCCGAGGAGATCCTGCGCCGCTTCCAGGCCAAGCTGCACAGCGCCGACAATCCTGAGCACTTGGAGCAGGCGCTGTCGCTGGTGGCAGAGCTAGCAACGGTGTGCGCCGCCCCCGAGGTTGCCCTGGCGCAGGGAAGGAAGATCATCCAGCGCTTCCGGCTGGACAGCGAGCCTCTGGCTGAGCTGGAGGCCGCGTGCACCCTGCTCCAGGCCTTCCCGTTGGAGCCGCAGGCCATCCGGATTGACCTGGGTCTGACCAGGCCCCTGGGATACTACACCGGCATCGTCTTTGAGATGCGCGCTGGATTGGGAGAGGGGCGACTGGTGGGCGGCGGCGGGCGCTACGACGGGCTTGTGCGGGCCTTGGGAGGGCCGCAGGAGGTGCCCGCTCTGGGCTTCGCCTACACCCTGGAACACCTGGCGGGCCTGCTCCGGGAGACGGGCACGGTGGCGGCCACCGCAGGAGAGCATGCGCTGCTGGTGGTGCCCGCAGAGGCCGCAGACTTTCCCCGGGCTGTCCGCTACGCGGCCGACCAGCGGGCGCGCGGCCGCCCGGCCATCCTGGAGGTCGTCGCCAGGTCCGAAGAGGCGCGCCAGCGTTACTGTCGCGCTGCGGGTATCTCGCTGATCGCCCTGGTCGGCGCGACGGCCGCCACGGAAACTCCGGTAGCCGAGGAGGCGAAGCCCTATGCTGCGGCTGGCGCTTCCTAGTAAAGGCGAACTGGAGGAGCCGACCCTGGCCTTCCTCCGGTCCTGTGGCCTGACGGTGGACCGCCCCAACGTGCGCCAGTACACGGCGGAGATCCCCAGCCTGGGGAACACCGCGGTGCTGTTCCAGCGGGCGGCGGACATCCCCACCAAGGTGGAAGAGGGCAGTGTCGACCTGGGCATCACGGGGCTGGACACCGTGCGGGAGGCCCTCCGGGAGGATGGTCCGTGTCAGGTGCTGCTGGAAGACCTGGGTTTTGGTGAGTGCGAGCTGGTGGTAGCCGTTCCCGAGACCTGGATCGACGTCACTAGCATGGCAGACTTGGTGGAGTTGGCGGAAGAGATGCGCTCCCAGGGGACGGAGCTGCGGATAGCCACCAAGTTCTTCCGTCTCGCCCGGCAGTTTCTGGCGCAGCGGGGCCTCTACTATTTTTCTCTGGTGGCCTCTACCGGCGCTATGGAAGCTGCGCCTGCTATGGGCTTCGCCGACGTCATCATCGATCTCACCTCCAGCGGCACCACGCTGCGGGAGAATGGCCTGAAGACCTTGGGCGACGGCGCCCTGCTGCGCTCGCAAGCCTGCCTGGTGGGCAACCTGGAGGGGTTGCGCGCCAGCCCGGGCGCGCTGTCCACCACCAAGGCAATGCTGGAGATGATGGAGGCCCGCCTTCGGGCTGGCGGCTACTTCAGCGTCACGGCCAATATCCGGGGCGAGTCGGCCGAAGCGGTGGCGCAGCGGGTGATGAGCCGTCCCCAGGCGGCAGGCATGCGGGGTCCGACCGTGGCCAAGGTGTACAGCCGCTTTGGGCAGGAGGAAGACTGGTTCGCGGTCACCGTGATGGTCCACAAGGAAGACTTCCTCCAGGCAGTGGAGCACTTGCGGGCCATGGGGGGCAGCAGCGTCACCGTCTCCTCCCCCAACTACGTCTTCGAGAGCGAGTCCACCGCCTATCGCCGGCTCCTGGAGGCGCTGGAGCAGGCGCCGTCCCTGGCCCGGTAGCAGGTGCGAGACTGCTATGCCGCCCATCGGATGGCACGTCGCCACCGCCCGGGAGGTGCTCCAACGGCTGGGCGCCGGCGCGCCGGAGGAGCACCTGGGCTGCTACTACCTGGGGTCCACGGCGCCCGATATCCGGGTGATCACACGGCAGCCCAGGGAGGAGACCCACTACTACGACCTCAGCCTGCCCCAGAGCGAGAGCGGCGTTCCCAAGCTACTGGAGACGCACCCGCACCTGCTCCAGCTCCAGGGTCGCGCCAGAGCCTTCATGGAGGGCTACATCACCCACCTGGCGGTGGATGAGCTCTGGATCGAGCAGGTCTTCCGGCCCTACTTCGGTCGAGAGTCGTCGCTGTCAGACCGGTTCCGGGCCAATATCATGGATAGGGTGCTCCAGTTCTACATGGACCGTGCCGAGCGCGAGGACCGCGACCTCTTTCAGGCTTTTTACGAGCACGTGTTTCGGGCTGACCCTGGGGAAGAGGTTGGTTTCATCGACCTGCCGACCATGTACCGGTGGCGCCAGGTGGTGAGCAACATCCTGACCCAGGACCCGAACTGGGAGGGTTTCCGTGCCTTCCTTGGCCGCCGGTTCCTGGACGATGGCCAGGTGGCTGATGAGCGGGCCAGAGACCTCCTGGAGCACCTGCCCGATCTGCTGGAAGAGGTGTTGCGGTACGTAACCCCCGAGCGGGTGGTCGCTTTTCGCGAGGACGCCATCCAGCGGGCGACCGCGGCTGTCCGTGGGTACCGCTCATGAGGCTGCTGCGCGGCTACGCCGCCGCCCGGGAAGCCTTTCTGGCCCGCCAGCCGCTGGAGCAGACCCCCCTGCCGGAGCGGATGGCCGCCGGGCTCCGGAGCATCTTTGGCGTTGAGATTAGCCCTCACGAGGCGGTGTCGCGTATCCTAGCTGACGTGCGGGCGCAAGGTGACGCCGCCCTGCTGGACTACACCCGCCGCATCGACGGGGCCGAGCTGGCGACGCTGGCCGTCTCCTCGCAAGAGCTGGAGGAGGCCGTGCGCCAGACTCCAGCGGAGGTCCTGCAGGCCCTGGAGGTGGCGGCGGCGCGCATCAGAGCCTTCCACGAGCGATGCCGGCCCAGTGGCTGGGTCGACTTCTCCTCGGGGTTGGGCCAACTGGTGCGGCCCCTGGATCGGGTGGGTCTCTACGCGCCCGGTGGCCGGGCGGCCTACCCCTCTACCGTGCTTATGACCGCCATACCGGCCAGGGTGGCCGGCGTCCAGGAGATCATCGTGGCTTCGCCGCCTGACCGGAAGGGCCGGGTGCATCCCCTGGTGCTGGCCGCCGCTAGGATAGCGAACGTCAATTTGGTGTTTAGATTAGGAGGCGCGCAAGCTATCGCCGCCATGGCTTACGGCACCGCCACTGTCCCCAGGGTGGACAAGATCTGCGGCCCCGGCAACCTCTTCGTGATGTTGGCCAAGCGGGCCGTCTTCGGCGCGGTGGGCATCGATGGGCTCCACGGTCCGTCGGAGGCCGTGGTGCTGGCCGATGATTCGACGGACCCATCCCTCTGCGCCGCGGACCTGCTTGCCCAGGCGGAGCATGACGAGCTGGCCAGTGCCGTGCTCATCACCACGTCGGAGGCGTTGCTCGGTCAGGTGGAGCGGGAACTGGAACACCAGCTCTCCGCGCTGCAGCGGGCCGAGACCATCAGGGGTGCGCTGGAACGGAACGGCGCCCTGGTGCTGGTGGAGAACCTCAAGCAGGGAGTGGAGCTGGTCAACCTCTTCGCGCCGGAGCACCTCTCTCTCCTGGTGCAGGACCCCTGGCCACTGGTGGCCAGCATCCGTCACACGGGGGCCATCTTCCTGGGCGCCGCCTCCTCCGCTGCCCTGGGCGACTACGCGGCAGGACCCAGCCACGTCATGCCCACGGAGGGCACGGCCCGCTTTACCTCGCCCCTGCGGGTGGAGGACTTCCTCAAGATCACCAGCCTGGTGGCCCTGGATGCGGAGACGGCGCGGCGCCTGGGGCCCCCTGCGGCCACCCTTGCCCGGGCAGAAGGCCTGACGGCCCATGCCCAGGCCATCGAGGCCCGGAGCGACCCGAATGGCGCTACCCAGGGCAAGAAGGCGTTAGAATAGGGCACGCAGATCATGGACGAGGCCGCCTTGAATCCCCGCCCTCAGCTGCCCACAGCGTCGGCGCCCGCCAGGGACCTGCTGGGCATGGTGCGCGCCCACTACCGGGAGTTGGTGCCCTATGTCCCCATCGTGCCGCCCGAAGTGCTGGGCAAGGCAGGGGGAGTGGCAGCGAGCCAGATCATCAAGCTGGATGGCAACGAGAACCCCTATGGTCCTTCACCCAAGGCGCTGGAGGCCCTGCGCCACTGCGCCACCTATCATATCTACCCCGATCCCGCGCAGCGGGAGCTACGGGCAGCGCTGGCGGACTATGTGGGCGTGGGAACGGAGCACATCATCGCTGGCAACGGCTCCGACGAGATCATCGACCTGGTGCTCCGGCTCTTCCTGGAGCCGGGAGACGTGGTGCTGGACTGCCCGCCCAGCTTCGGGATGTACCCCTTCAACACCCAGGTCTGCGCCGGGACGCTGGTGACGGCGCCCCGACGGACCGATTTTTCGCTGGACGTGGAGGAGGCGCTTCGTCAGGCGCAGGACTCTCGGGCCAAGGTGGTCTTCCTGGCGTCGCCTAACAACCCAACGGGCAACCTGTTGCGCCGGGAAGAGCTGGAGGCGCTCCTGACCACGGGCCTGGTCGTGGTAGTGGACGAGGCGTACCAGGAGTTCGCGGAGGCGCCCTCCTATGCAGCGCTGGTATCAAGCTTCGACAACCTGGTGGTGCTGCGCACCTTTTCCAAGTGGGCCGGCCTGGCCGGGCTGCGGGTGGGCTACGGCGTCCTGGCGCCGGCCCTGGTGCGCCTGCTGGACCAGATCAAGCCGCCCTACAACGTGAACGTAGCCGCTCTGGTGGCCGCGGAGGCCTCGCTGGCCGACCGTGAGCACCTGATGGGCAAGGTCGGCCTGCTCATCGCCGAGCGGGAGCGTCTCTACGGGAAACTCCGGGAGGTGCCCTACCTAGAACCCCTACCGTCCCGGGCCAACTTCGTGCTGTGCCGGGTGCAGGGCCAGGACGCCGGCCAGCTGAAGGCCGCGCTGGCCGAACGGGGCATCTACGTGAAGCACGTGGATGGCCCCTGGCTGCGCAACGCCCTCCGCATCAGCGTCGGCAAGCCGGAGCATACCGATGCGCTGCTAGCAGCGCTGAACAAGATGTAGGAAAAAGAACTGAGAAGCTTTGGTAACCCCCACACCTTCGCTGAATTTGGAACCAATTGTATTTGGCTTTGACAGAGAAACTGCCGTCATAGAATATAAAAGTGGTATTGGCTGGGGTGAGATGGGCAGGCGAGCACAACGAGAGCTGATAAAGGATTTGATGGCCTTTGGGAACTCAGCTACCTTTGGTTACCCAGTTGTGGGCGTAAGCCAGACAGCCAGCGGGTATGAACGCACCGGGGTTTCTGAAGAACAGGCGGCATCCTACGACCCGACACCAGTAGGCGAGCTGGTTCGACAGTATTCTGATCCTGAGGTGCAGTTCACCATCCACGTGCCAGAGATACAAGGAAGGCGATTCGTTGTGTTTCGGGTTGCGCCCTTCGCTAATGTGCCACACATTTGCAGGCAGTCCTACGATGACGTATTGGAGCAGGCTGCCATATACGTCCGCACTGACAACGCCCAGAGCATCAAGGTGCCGAGTGCGCAGCACATGCGGCGACTGATTGAAAGAGCTACCTTTAATCAGCGGGACAGCCTGTTGGCCCAGATCCGTGAGCTGGTTGGCCCATCTGTTGGTGCAACACAGCCCTCAGGGGTAGCGCAAGCACTTCGTGACCAGCTCTCTCGCCTTCTTGGAAGGTAGGAACCCATGGACACCGTAGATTGGTCAAAGTATCCGGCGATACGGAGAACGAGCGCTTATCCCATTCCTGACGTGTTCAATGAGAAGCGTTTCACCGTTCAGCAGCTACGTGAAGCGGCCTCGCGGGCAGTTATTCTCTTCCGGGGATGGCCCTTCATATACTACAACTATGATCGCGCCACGCGTGTTCTCGGAGACGGGCTTGAGACTGTGGTAAATCAGGAGAGTAGAGAAGCGGAACCACCCAAGATTGAGCAATGGAATCTTTTAAGAAGTGGTGCCTTTCTCCATAGAACAGTGTTGAGAGAGTCGTATTACCCAAAAGCGAAGGGCAGGCGCGTTCTCGACACCACGGGGACGATTTACCACACTGCGGAGGCAATTGGATCCTTGTGGCGGCTATATGAGGCTTTAGCTGTACCGGACCAAGAGGACGTCACCATTGAGTTTGTCTACGAGGACACGGAGAGGCGAGAACTGAAAGAGTCGGAACCAGGAAGAGGCCCCTTCGCTCGCGAACAGCTTTGCTATGCGCCACGGGTGGAAGTTTTCCGAACCCTACCTCTACAAATCTGGCGTGCCAGTGATGTACAACTTGCGGCCGAAATCTGCCTGGAGATCTTCCAGCAATTCCAATGGGAACCTAGTCTTCGGTACCTTGAAGACGAAATCCGCGCCTTCCTAGGAAGGGCAGCTCCTACCACCGTAAGGTAAGTGATCGGCATGGCAGACCAGCCCCCACAAGCCGCGCCGCGTCGCGCCTCCGTCAGCCGCCAGACCAAAGAGACCACTGTCTCCGCCGATCTGGTGGTCGACGGGACGGGGCTGGCCACGGTCGCCACCGGCATCGGCATGCTGGACCACCTGGTGGACCAGCTTGCTCGCCACGGCCTCTTCGACATCACCCTCCAGGCCTCGGGAGACCTGCACGTGGACCCGCACCACACGGCGGAGGATACGGCCATTGTGCTGGGACAGGCCTTCGACCGCGCCCTAGGAGATCGGGCAGGCATCGTGCGCATGGGCCACGCCATCGTGCCCCTGGACGAGACTCTGGCCCTGGTGGCTCTAGACCTGAGCGGCCGCGGCTTCGCCGTGGTGGAGGCAGTCTTCAGCGCTCCCACTATTGGCGAGCTCCCCACGGACCTGGTGTCCCACTTTCTGGAGACCTTCGCCCGGGAGGCGCGCTGCACCCTGCACGTCCGGGTGTTGCAGGGCGCCAGCGACCACCATAAGGCCGAGGCGGTCTTCAAGGCCCTGGCGCGGGCGCTGGACGCCGCGACCCAGGTTGACCCCCGCCGGTTGGGCCAGGTGCCCAGCACCAAGGGCAGCCTCTAGGCCGCCGCGGCGCCGGATGCCCCATCAGCCGGGCCCGCCTCGGCACCTGCCCCGCTGGATGCTCAAGAAGACCGTCACCGTAGCCCGTCCGGCTCGCTGAGCGCGCTGCGCTCCCCCGGCTTCCGGCTGCTGTGGGCGGGTGGCCTCAGCGCTCAGCGCCTGTAGTGGGCGACTTCCTCGGCTCCACGGGCGTCATGGTGGCCGGAGGAGTGGGGCACAAAGGTCGGGTGGCGCTGGTCGCCGGGTTCCTCTACGGGCTGGCCCTCATCGGTTTTGGCCTCTCCTCCTGGTTCTGGCTTTCCCTGGCCCTGGCCGCATGCCTGGGCGCGCTGGCCGCGCTGGTGGGGATCAACCTGAGGGTGGGGCAGATCCCGCGGATACGGGTGTAGCCCTCATCTGGCAAGACTGCCAGCGACGCCATCGCCTGCAGGTGAGGCGCAGTCCGCAGCGAGTTCCTCAGCCACCCATGTCGTAGGGTCTCCCCCTCCGTATTCGTCATCTATCCAATGCATTTGCATTAGCCCAAGAATAATCCTATCGGTGCGTCAGCATCATTGTGCAGGTGGATAGAATGGAGTTACACCAGCGTCGGCGTCTAGGGCTCGCGCCGCCAGGGCAGCCCGAGGAGTATGTCAAGTTCAGACGGTCCGAGGGAGGAGGCTGGTCAAGTACTCCCTGGAGCGGGCCGCAGACCCCAGCATCCGGTCGCCGGTTGCCGAGACTTACCTGGGGGATATAGTCGGAGTGCAGGAGAAGCTGGCAGGCCGGGCCAGCGAGGTGGCAGGCGTCGTAGTGCTCGACGAACGCACGGTTCAGATAACAATCGACGCCCCGAAGGCTTATTTCCTCGCCAAACTGGCCTACCCAACTGCCTATGTCGTGGACAAAGAGAACGTGGCGTCTGGGAGCGACTGGACCAGCCGCCCGAACGGCACAGGACCCTTCAAGCTAGTGGAATGGCGGCGGGGCGAGCGTATCGTCCTGGAGCGCAATCCAGACTACCATCTGGGACCCCCGAACCTAAACAGGGTAATGTACCTGCTAGCCGGGGGGTCCTCACTCACAATGTACGAAAATGATGAGATCGGCATTGTTAGCGTAGGAGTTAGCAACCTGGCCCGTATACTTGATCCTGCCAATCCACTAAGCCGCGAGGCAGTCATTGCACCCCGATTGTTGACTTATTATTTAGGCTTCAATGCGACCCTTGCGCCCTTCAACGACCCTCGCGTGAGGCGTGCTTTTGTCCTGGCTGCTGACCGAGAGAAAATCCTCATGGAAGTCTACCAGAATACCTTCGAGAGGGCTAAGGGCATCCTGCCTCCAGGAATGCCGGGGTACAACCCTGAACTCGAGGGCTTATCTTACGACCCAGAGGGGGCGAAAGGACTCCTGGCCGAGGCTGGGTACCCGAAAGGGGCTAACCTGCCTCCAATAACTCTTACTACTCCGACTAGTGGCGCCCTTTTCCAGGCCCTTAAAGAGATGTGGCAAACCAACCTGGGTGTTGACGTAACGATTCAGACGGTGGAGTTCGCGACTTTCATCACGGAGGTACGCGCCAGGAAGCATCAGATGTTCTACCTGGGGTGGTCTGCGGACTATCCCGACCCACAGGACTTCCTCGACGTCCTCTTTGGTGCCCATTTTGAAGTCAATCGTCGCCTCCATTATGTTACGCCCGCGAGCGATCCTGCCTGACCTATCCCTTCGCTACGATAATTACTGCTGAGCTATCCATATCTCTCTCGATCTCTCTCGATCTCTCTCGATCTCTCTCGATCTCTCTCGATCTCTCTCGGTCCCAGTCTTTAGCCGCTTCAGGTCAGGACTGGAGTAGGTTCCACGCTACGCTGGAGTAAGTAGCGTACCTCCATACTGGTACACAAGCGAACAGGTATACACGTCAGGAAGTGAACGTGTACATCCGCTGCGGAGCCGAGGGTATCCAAGGGATGGCTAACCCGCCGCCGGCGCCGGCGCGTCCAGCTCGAACCGGAACTCCTCGATGACGGGGTTCGCCAGCAGCTTGCGGCACATCGCCTCCACCTGGGCACGGGCAGCGTCCGCGTCAGGCGCGTCCACCCGGATCTCCAGGTATTTCCCCATGCGCACCTGCTCCACGGAGGCGAAGCCCAGGGTGTGGAGGCCGCCTAGGATGGTCAGCCCCTGGGGGTCGTTCACCGCGGGCTTTAAGGTCACGTAGACCCTGGCGAGGAACATCGTCTAAAGCCCGCCCAGCACGTAGTCGTAGCTCTGGCGGATGAGGGTCTCCAGCACCTCCTGGGAGTGCAGCCTCTCCAGATTGACCCGCACCCAGGACATGTCGGCAGAGCTGGCGGCGTGGCGAAAGCGCTTGCCCAGCTCAGTGGTCAGGAGGTGCTCCACCGTGGGCGGGTCGAACTTCAGCACCAGGGCATAACCGTCGTAGAGGCCAAAGACCTTATTGCGCGCAAAGTAGCACGGAAAGCCGTAGGCGTTCCTGTGACTGGCCTCTGGTAGCTGGTCTACATAGGTCTCTATTAGGCCCTGCACTGTATCCATGCTTGCTCACTTGTTCCTGAAAGTTGGCTGTGGAAATGGCGAAGGGCAGGTCAGGCTACTGCGACTGTCCCACGCAGCTCATGACCGGTGAGGCGCTGGTACGCTTCACGATACTTCTCCGCAGTGTGCTCCACCACCTCGGGCGGTAGCTGGGGCGCGGGGGGTTCCCGGTTCCACCCCTGCTCCGTGAGCCAGTCCCGTACATACTGCTTGTCGAAGCTGGGCTGGGATACACCGGGCCGGTAGTCTCGCACCGCCCAGAAGCGACTGCTATCGGGCGTCAGGCACTCGTCGATGAGGATCACCTGGTCGCCCACTAGCCCGAACTCGAACTTGGTGTCGGCGATGATGATGCCGCGGCCCCGGGCGTACACCCGGGCGTGCTCGTAGACCGCCAGGCTCAGGCGGCGCAGGGTGCCGGTGAGCTGGGCGCCCACCAGGGCCTCCATCTCCTTGATGGAGATGTTGATGTCGTGGCCGCTCCCCTCCTTGGTGGCGGGAGTGAAGCGCGGCGCGTGCAGCTCCTCGCTCTCCCGCAGGCCCGGAGGCAGCGGTTCGCCCGCCACGGTGCCGCTGGCCCGGTACTCTGCCCAGCCGGAACCAGACAAATAGCCTCGGACCACGCACTCCACGGGGATCGGCTCCGCCCGGCGCACCAGCATGGAGCGCCCCGCTAAAGACGCCAGGTCTGCGCCGGGCCCCAGTTGCTCCTGGTAGGGTTCCAACTGCTCCGGACGCAGCACCAGCTCCAGCATGTGGTTGGGCACGATATGGGCCGTGCGCTCGAACCAGAAGGCCGAGAGCTGGGTGAGCACGGCCCCCTTGTCGGGGATGCCCATGGGTAGCACCACGTCGAAGGCGGAGATGCGGTCGGTGGCCACCATGAGCAGCACCTCGCCCAGGTCGTAGGTGTCCCGCACCTTGCCCCGGCGATATAAGTTGGGCAGGTAGGTCGCTAACAAGACCGGCATAGATCAAAGCTCTCTAGGTTTCAGACACGCGAGATCAGACCGTCGGCCACCCGGTCTG
>JACPQN010000058.1 GCA_016190485.1 Chloroflexota bacterium | reverse complement strand
GCGAGGTGCGGCTGCGGGAGACCGTGGCCCGCTACGGGCTGAGCAAGGTGCAGGAGGCCATGGAGGCCGTCATGGACTACGCCGAGGCCGCGACCCGGGCCACCATCCACGCCATCCCGAATGGGTCCTACGAGTTCCAGGATCACCTGGACGACGACCGGACCGGCGGCGCGCCGGTGCCCCAGCGGGTGCGCGTCACCGTCGCGAGTGGCCAGCTCACCGCCGACTTCACCGGCAGCGCGCCGCAGCAGCTCGGCTCGGTGAACGCGGTGCTGGCGGTGACCCAGTCGGCCACCTACTACGTAGTGCGCTGCCTCACGGGAGAGGACGTGCCGGTGAACGACGGCTGCTTCCGCCCGGTGCAGGTCATCGCGCCACAGGGGTGTGTCCTCAATCCCCGGCCGCCGGCGGCCGTGGCCGCAGGCAACGTGGAGACCTCCCAGCGGATCACCGACCTGGTGCTGGGCGCGCTGGCCCAGGCGCTGCCCCAGCGCATCCCCGCGGCCAGCTCCGGCACTATGAACAACGTGACCATCGGTGGGTACGACCCCTTCCGGCAGCGCCCCTTCGCCTACTACGAGACCATCGGCGGCGGCGCGGGCGCGGGGCCGGCGGGCGATGGCCTCTCGGCCGTCCACACCCACATGACCAACACCATGAACACCCCGGTGGAGGCCCTGGAGTTCGCCTACCCCTTCCGGGTCATGGAGTACGGCGTGCGAGAAGGCTCCGGCGGCCCCGGCCAGCACCGGGGCGGCGAGGGCATCCATCGTAGCTACGAGTTCCTCTGCCCTGCGAACGTCACCATCCTCTCAGAGCGGCGGCGCTTCGCCCCCTACGGCCTCCAGGGCGGTGAGCCGGGCGGGAGAGGCAAGAACCTGCTGGTGCACGCTGACGGGCGGGAGGAAGAGCTGCCCTCCAAGGTCAGCTTCACGGTGGAGCCGGGGGACAGGCTGGTGGTGCACACGCCCGGAGGCGGAGGGTGGGGCGAAGCAGGCGACCCACCAGCGGACGCTCGTGTGATATAATGTATACATCACATCAGAGAGCAGCGCGTTGATGAAACGGAAGCAGATCTACCTGGACGAAGAGATCGAGCGGCAACTCAAGGCACATGCGGCACGGACCCATCTCCCGGAAGCGGAGCACATCCGCCGGGCTTTGCAGCGTTATCTGGCAGAGCAGTCCGACCAGTTGGGTGAAGAGGAAGACCCTCTGCTCCAGCTTATCGGCCTGGTCCCGAAAGGCCAGGGGCGGGAAGACGCGTCCATCAACCATGATTATTACCTCTACGAGGTTGACCAACGCGATCCCGGGGAGTGAGTCGGAGCTTTGTGGACACCGGCGGCTGGATCGCCCTGGCTGTCCAGGACGACCGCTTTCACCTTCGTGCACGTCAGCACTTTCGAAGGCTTTCTGCCAGCAGAACTCGACTTTGGACCAGCAACTACGTGCTGGCCGAAACCCTGACGCGTCTTCGTTACGATGCCGGCCATCATACCGCCCTTACCACTCACCAGATAATCGAGCAGGCCATCCAGGCAGACCGCTTGCGAGTGGAGTGGATCACGCCGCAGCTCCACGCGGAGGCCTTGGATCTGTTCCGTGCTTATAGTGACCAGCGCTTTTCCTTTGTTGATTGCACCAGTTTTGTCGTGGCCCGGAGGGTACAGGTCGAGGCTGTCTTCGGCTTCGACAAAGGATTCTCCATTATGGGCTTTGTCTTGCAACCCGAGGTGTGACAGGAAGCACCATCGGCCCCAGTTTTGACCCGCCTGTCCCAGCCGTGTATCCTGATAGCTGCCCCAGAGCTTCCCGATCACGACGCGAGAGACCACCCCATGCCCTTCGAAGAAGAGCTGCTGGACCTAGCCCGCAAGGGCGCCGACGAGGCGGAGGTCTACGCCCTCACCTACGAGGAGACCCCCGTGAGCTTCGAGGCCAACCGGCTCAAGAGCATCCTCACCCGCCAGAGCCGCGGCGTGGCCCTGCGTATCATCAAGGGCGGACGCATCGGCTTCGCGGCCGGGGCCGGCCCGGAGCGGCCCCAGGAGCTGCTGGAGATCGCGCTGGAGACGGCCCAGTTCGGGGCCGAGGCACGCTTCCACCTCCCGCCGCCCGGCGCCTATGCCACGGTGGAGGTCTACGATCCCGCCCTGGAACAGGTGACCGTCGAGAGCATGGTACAGGCAGGCCAGAGCGCCATCGACCGGATCGTCGCCCACACCCCGGGCATCCTCTGCGAGGGGTCCCTGGTCAAGCGGACCAGCACGCTGCGGCTGCTCAACTCCGCGGGCGCAAGCCTCTCCTCTCGCAAGACCGTCTTCAGCGCCCGCCTGGAGGGTACCCTGGTGCGGGGCACCGAGATGCTCTTCGTGGGCGATGCCCAGGCCTCGTGCCGGCCGGCGTTGGACCTCTCGCCGCTGGTGGCCGAGACCATCCAGCAACTGGAGCTGACCCGAGAGGTGGCCCCGGCACCCCAGGGCGAGGTACCCGTGATCTTCACACCCAAAGGCGTCGCGCAGGCCTTTGCCCTGCCCCTTTCCATGGGGCTGAGCGGGAAGAACGTGCTCCAGGGGTCCTCGCCCCTGGCAGACCTGCTGGGCCAACAGCGCTTCGACCCCCGCTTCTCCCTGACGGACGACCCCCTTACTCCCTTCGCCCCAGGCAGCCGGCCCTTTGACGATGAGGGGGTGCCCTGCCGGCCCTTGCCTCTCATCCAGGCAGGGGTACCCCGGGGCTTCCTCTACGACCTGCAGACCGCCGGTATGGCCGGCCTGGCCTCCACTGGCAGCGCCACCCGGGCCCTGACGACCCTCCCGGCTCCAGGCCTCAGCGTCATGGTAGTCTCACCGGGAGACGTTTCCTACGTCGACCTGGTAGCCGGCGTCTCGGAGGGGCTGGTGGTGGAGGAGATGCTGGGGGCATCCCAGGGCAACGTGCTGGGCGGCGACTTCAGCGGCAATGTGCTCCTGGGCTACAAGATCCAGGGAGGCCGCCTGGTGGGTCGCGTGAAGGACACCATGGTGGCGGGCAACGTCTACGCGCTGCTGAAGGAGTTGCGGGGCATCAGCCGGGAGGCCCGCTGGGTGGGCGGCAGCCTGCTGACGCCGGCCATCGCCTGCCAGAAGGTCTTCGTCTCCACTAAGGCCTAGCGTCTCCCCCCGCAACGGGGGCCCCCTCTCCTGTGCTATGCTGGATGGAGTAGGAGGAGCGTCATGGCTATCCAGGACTACCTAGCCGAGCTGTTCGATCCCGATCAGCCCATCTCCTCCTCTAAGCTCCTGAACCTCTCCGGCCTCTCGGACCAGGAGGCGCTGGTATTCCGCTCTCAGTGGGGGCAGGCTCCAGAAGGACGGCGCAGCGCGCTGCTGGACCAGTTGGAGACCATCTCCGACGACAACGCCGAGGCCGACTTCACCACGGTGTACCGCGTTGCCCTGGACGACGTCAGCGCCCCTATCCGGGTCAAGGCCATAGACGACCTGTGGGAGTGCCAGGAGCGCTGGCTGTTGAACCGGCTGGTGGCCATGGCCCAGGAAGACCCGGAGGAGGAGGTGCGGGCGACGGCGGCATCGGCTCTGGGCAAGTTTGTCCTCATGGGCGTGTACGAGGAGCTGCTCCCCGCCCTGGCCGAGAAGGTGGAGGCCACCCTTAAGCAGCTCATCGCAGATGAAGTGGAGGCCGTATCCGTCCGGCGGCGGGCCATCGAAGCCCTAAGCCCCAGCACCGACGCCGCCGTCAATGACATCATCAGGGACAACTACCACGGCGGTGACCCGGAACTGCGGCTCAGCGCCATCTACGCCATGGGCCAGCACTGCGACCCTGGCTGGCTGCCGGTGCTGCTGAAAGAGCTGAAAAGCCCGGAGCCCAGCATGCGCTACGAGGCGGCCCGGGCCTGCGGCGAGCTGGAGGACGAGCGGGCGGTCCCTGCGCTCATCGAACTGATCAGAGAGCCTGACGCCCAAATCCAGGAGACTGCCATCGAGGCCCTGGGGCGCATCGGTGGCGACGAGGCGCAGCAGGCGCTACGCCGCTGCATGGCCAGCGGCACCCCCCGGATGCGGGAGGTCGCCCGGGCCGCCTTGGAGGAGATCTCTTTCGGCGAAGACCCTCTGGCCTTCCACTAGCCGGCCGGGGCGCGCTCGGCCTGCTCGAGATGATCGCGGCGGCGGCCTGGCGCAGGCTCCTGGCCATCATCTTCCTGCTCCAGTATGCGGCTCTCGGGGTAGCGCAGGCCCTCCTGCTCTTTGACCCTCGCTACGCCGGTGGCGACTTCTTCCTGGACTACGAGGCCGCCCAGCGGGTCCTTAGCGGCGCCGGCGCCTACTTCCCGCCCCAGGGCTACTTCCGCCCGCCCTTCGGGCTCACCTACGTCGCGCCCCTCACGCTGCACTCGCCGGAAGCAGCGCTCCTCCTCCGGCGTATCACCGATGGGGCCTTCTACTTCGCCAGCCTGGTCGTCACCCTCTACATAGCCGGTGCCGCGGGCGCACGCCTCGGCTCAAGAAGCATGGGGCTGCGCCTTGTGGCGCTGTGGGCCTTCAGCTTGCCCTTTCTCCACGGCCTCTTCTCGGGCCAGACCAACGGCCTGCTGCTGCTATGCACCCTGAGCGCCTGGCTCCTCTGGCAACGGCGGCGCTTCGGGTGGGCAGGGCTCGCGCTGGCGCCAGCGGCCTTGACCAAGGTGTTCCCCCTCTTTCTGGCGCTGGTCTGGCTGCGGAAGGGCCACTATCCTATGCTGGCCTGGAGCGCCCTGGGGCTGCTGGCGGGCGCCGCCGCAACGGTGGTGCTCCTGGGGCCCCGGACGACCCTGGAGTTCATGCTGGCCGCGCCCAGCGCGACGGCCATGGCGCTGGCGGTGTCGCCCGGCAACTTTTCCCTCAGCAGCGCGGCCGCTCTCCTGGCCAGCTGGCTCTGGCCCCCGGGCCAGGCGGTGGCAGCAACCATCGGACGGGGCGTCTCGTTGCTGGCGCTGTTCCTCGGCCCGGCGCTGCTGCCTTGGAGGAGCGAAGAGGACAGGGCGCCCCTAGAGCTGGCCTTCGCCCTGGCCCTGATGGTGGTGGCAGGACAACTGGTGGAATACCACCACCTTATCTTCCTGATGCCGGCGGCCACCCTGCTGCTCCTGGCCAGCGACGGCCACTGGCCACCGACCGGGTCCTGGCCGCTGCTGGCCGGTGGCCTGGAGCTGATCCAGCTCCAACCGCTGCTGGACCTGCTGGGAGGCTTTCCGGTCGCCACGGCGGGGTACCTTCTCGTCGCAGCCGCGTGCTGGCGGACGCTGCGCGCCGCCCGGTAAGACCGTTCTTCGACCAGCCCTTCGAGAGCCTCAGGACTCCGCTCAGGACGTGTGGCTCGAGATCAGGGCCAGTGGTGGGCGATAGAGGACTTGAACCTCTGGCCTTCTGTGTGTAAAACATCTGTACGAAAACGATGTGGCACAGATAGCTAGAAGGCCACCGAAAACTGTCCAGTTATCGTCTGAAAACAGCCCCCGGCGCCCAGTCCGGTGGCGGCCACGCCGGACGGATGGCATCGATGGCTATCCTGCCGGGGCGAGGGACGTGATACATGATCCACCAATTAGGATGGGTGTATACGGTCACAATAACTGGAGGAAGCTCCACAACAACCTTCACGCTCCCGTCTGGGGACGGTCCAACTCTATAAGTTGAATGAGCCGCCAGACTTCTTCCTGCTGCGCGTCTGACAGCTCATCAAAGACTCTCTGAGCGGGAGGTTCTAGATAAGCCTCATACAGCCTTTCCACCACCCTTCTCCACATGCTCCCTGGCCGGCACGCCCTCGCCCCGTTCGGCCGCTTCGAAGCTCTCTTTGATCTCCTGCACCAAAGCCGGTTCGGACAGAATCCAATCGCCTATGAGTTGCGCGCGTTCCTCCAGAAGTTCTTGTTCCCTCACCTGTGGACTCTTTTCACCCATAGCCGCCTCCAACAGGCTTTTTCCACCCACCAACGGAACCTTAAGTGTAACCTGTTACGTCTCTCAAGTGCAACAAAACGTCACCGCATCAATCTCCGTGCCCAAGACAGTTATGCGCCCGGACGGCACGGCTCACAACGCAGACGGCGCTATAACAGGAGGGAACATCCAGATCCACAAGTAGCCACTGGTGGGGCCTGTGGTGGGCGATAGAGGACTTGAACCTCTGGCCTTCTGTGTGTAAAGAAGCTGGCTGAACGCGATGTAGCATTCCCGTATGCCAAGTCAACGTCAGCCGAGCGAGAAGTGTCTAGTTATCGGCTGAATAATTGGAAACCAGGCCATTGGAAATACACCTAGCTCCCACCTGCGCCAACTCCACTAGCAAGCCAGTGTCGCTGGGGGCCTTCTCTTTTGTCCTGTGCCTGAGCCGACCCGGGGAGTAGGCGGGACGTTTTTCATGCTCTCTGGATATAGCATTTCAGCGCCGCTCTTCCGAGTCGTTCCCGCAAGGCCCCAAGCTCCTGACGAATGTCTCCGTTCATCTAGACTCCACTGCTTGCGTAGTCTCCAAGTGAAGCTCATCAAGACGGGAGGCCGGCTGGTGTGCTACGCCCGGCGGCTGGTCTTGCAGTTGGCCGAGGTAGCCATGCCGCGAGCGCTGTTCCAGGGAGTCTCGGAGCGCCTCGCCAACTTGTGCCTGGCACCTGGCTGAGGGAGGACAGACTCCGGCGAGTGGGGAGGTGGAGGCTCCCGGGGCGCAGTGTTCCCTGTGACAGGGCTCAGGAAGATTGTGGCGGGCTGGAATGGCATGAAGAGCGATCAGAAGGGTTGTTCACGACTGAAAGCGCATCCTCTGCTGGAGAGGTAAGGGGTTGTCGAGCATCCAAAGGCTGGTTTATATTGATGCCATTCTATCTGGGCTCTACGCGAGGGCTGAGGCCAGCCCAAATGGGAAATTCCGATAAACAGGTTAACAGGCGCTCGCACCACTATCCCCGACTGGGGAAGCCACGATCTGAGACCTGCTACTATCGCCGCCATTCTAAGAGACTTGGGCATTAACCGCCGAGATTTTGATCAAGCGTAAAACACATTGATCCCACGGCCAGACAGCGAGGAGCATCAGATGAACAACTTCCTCCGGCACACCCTGGTCGCCGAGTTCGAGCGCCTGAAGAACCGCTCCCTGGAGACCGTGCGCGAAATGTCCCGCGCCCAGTTGCTCTGGCGGCCTGCCGGCTCCGATGCCAACCCTGTCGGCTTCCTCCTCTGGCACGTGGGGCGAAGCGAAGAGGACCACCCCCTGACCCGCATCGGCGGCGAGCAGCTCTGGAAGACTGAGGGCTGGCACCAGCGCTTCGGCATCGATCCCGAAGCCGACGGCTTCGGCTTCACCCCGGAGCAGGTCCGGGACTTCCCCATGCCCGCCCTGGAGGACATCATCGCCTACTACAGCCGAGTGCGGGACCGCACCCTCGAGTACCTGCGAGGCTCGAGCGACTCAGCCCTGCGCGGCCCCATGCCCGGCATGCCCGAGACGCCCATCTTCGTGTACCTGCTGTCCCGCCTGGGCCACGAGCACGTGCATTGGGGCCAGATGGACTACCTCAAGGGGATTATGCCCTTTCAATAGTTGGGCCGTGCCCGCTAGCTATCCCTTGCAGCAGGGTTGTCGGTACTACTGGCGGGTGTGGTCGCGCGTCCAGGGGGACTGCACGCTCAATAGTACCGAGTACCTTACGAAGATTATATGAGGATCCACACGGCTTGGCACAAAAACGATGAAGGAGTTCCTCGAGCAGGAGACCCTCGAACACTAAGTGGACAAATCGTCTTGTCCTCAGCAGACCAGACCACGTCGAAAGACCAGTGGCGTGCTCGCACTTCCTAAGTGCATACGGGAGGGAATATCCAGATCCACAAGGAGCCACTGATGGGGGCAGTGGTGGGCGATAGAGGACTTGAACCTCTGGCCTTCTGTGTGTAAAACAGACGCTCTAACCGGCTGAGCTAATCGCCCCGAGGCTAATTGTGCTGGATTTCGGGTCTTCTGGCAAGGCCAGACGGCTTGACCGAGGTTTCGCACCAGAACTATCCAGGCAGGGGCGAGCCGCTGTTGATAACCGCCCAGGATCAATCTCAGCAATTGCCTCCTGTTGAAAGAGGTCGACTCCAGGTATTGCATCGATGGCTTAAATCGTGTAATATTTAGGTAATGGAAGTGTTAGGGAAGCGAAATGTCTGACCCGCAGGCGGTACTGGAAGTCCTGAAAGACCTCGTCGTGCTACGCCGGGCGCTGAGAGCGGGACTCTCAGGAGGGGAAGGGCGGCCCCGCCTCTCGGTGGCCCAGGCTCAGGCGCTGCTCCAGGTTGGCCAGGAGGGTCCGATGACCATGGGAGAGCTGGCAGACAAGCTGGGCGTCTCCCAGCCGGCCGCCACCGAACTGGTCAACCGGCTGGTGGAGGCGGGGCGACTGGAACGGGCATCCCGGGCCGAGGACCGCCGGAAGGTGGTGATCCAGCTAACGCCGCAGGCCCAGGAGATCGCCGCCGGGGCCCTGGCGGAACGACGGGCTGCCGTCGCTTCGGTGCTGGACCAGCTCTCTGCCTTCGAACGGCGCAGCTTTCTGCGTGGGCTGCGGCTGCTGGCAGAGACGCTGGCGGGGAGCGCCAGCGCGCTTGTCTTCGACGCGGCTCCGGTTGCTCAGGAGGCGTGGTCGGCCCTTTCGCTGGTGGCCGGGTAGGCTTTCACCCCTCTCGACCAAGAAGCTTTCCGGAATAGCACAACCAACTTCTTCCCTGCGGAGCAGCGTGGCTCCGCAGGCAAGGGTTCGTTTACCCTCGCCAGAGCCGGAGGCGACTCACTCCCGCTCCGGTGCGGCTGGGATAGCCAAAGGAGGCAAGGTGGCTACTGTTGTTCAAGATACACGAGCGCTCGCGGACGTTCCTTCGGCCGCGCCTGCTGGGACCATCGTGGAGTCGGCGGCAGGGACCACGCGTCGCGGTCTGGCGACGTTTTCGTCTCTGCGCCACCGCAACTACCGGTACCTTTGGATCGGCACTCTCTTCATGAGCGCGGGACAATGGGTGCAGCAAGTGACGCTGGGCTGGTTGCTCTACGACCTTACCGGTTCTTCCGTGCTGCTGGGTGCGTTGAATGGCCTTAGGGCCCTGCCTTTCCTGGTCTCTGGGCCCATCGCAGGTGTGGTGGCCGACCGCATGGACCGGCGCAGACTCATGCTCGTGGCCCAATCCGTCCTGATGGTTGCGGCCCTCGCTATGGGAGGCGTAGTGCTGGGGGGTGATGTCGGGGTCTGGCACCTCTTCATGTTCACCCTGGTCACAGGCATCGCGTGGTCGTTTAACCAGCCGGTGCGACAGACTCTGGTACCCAGCGTTGTTCCCAAGGAAGACCTGGCCAACGCCATCGCGCTGAACTCGGCGGGGTTCAACCTGACCAAGGTCGTCGGGCCCTCGCTGGGCGGCCTCCTCATCGCTTCCGTTGGTGCAGGGGGAAACTTCCTGGTCCAGGGGGTTGCCTATCTCGGAGTGCTGGCCATGGTGTACCTGATGCAGGTGCCGCCCGCCCGGTCAGATGCTCGCCATGCCTCGGCCCTCGCCAACCTCAAGGAGGGCCTGGCCTATGTTTGGTCCAGTCCCCTCGTGCTGGCGCTGATGCTGGCGGCCCTGATCCCCAACATCTTCGCGATGCCTTACCAGGCCCTGATGCCGGTGTTCCAGAAGGATGTCCTGCGGGCTGGCCCGGAAGTCCTGGGCTTGATGTTGGCCGCACCCGGCGTCGGCGCGTTCCTCGCCATGCTCTTCCTGGCCTCCGTGGCCGACGTCTTCCGGTACAAGGGGTGGCTGCTGCTGGGCGGCCTCGTATGCCTGGGCATCTCGCTCATTGTCTTCTCCCAGACCACCGTTTTGCCGCTGGCCCTGGTCGCCCTGGCGTTCGTCGGTGGGTGCCAGATGCTGTTCATGGCCACCACCAACACCCTGCTCCAACTGGCCGTTCCCGATGCGCTGCGGGGGCGAGTAATGAGCATTTACATGCTGGACCACGGCCTGGCGCCAGCGGGAGCACTGCTAGCCGGGACCAGCACCCACTTCGTAGGGGCGCCGACTACCGTGGCGTTCATGGGCATCATCGTGATCCTGCTGGCGCTGGCGGTAGGATGGCGCGTGCCACATCTACGCTCGTTGGCCTAGGGACGCGACCGGGCGAGGGACCTGCGGTCGCCGGATTATCGACGCAGAGGGGTCAGCCCATGCAGACGATGAATAGACGCTGGAACCATGTGAACCGGTACGGGTACGCACTGGAGAGAGCACTGCGGACAGCCGTGGTGACCGCGCTCGCGGGCCTTGCCCTCCTGGCGCTGCTGCGGACGGAGTGGGCGCTCCTGCCTGCGGACGCACGAGAGGTGATCCTGTGCGAGACAGAACTGTCGGCCATGGCAGCGATGGAGACGAGTCATTACAGTGCTTTGACGAACGCGAGCCGGGAGGATTTCTCCCCCGGTCACTGCGTCAAGGGGCACGGCCCGGCGGCGGGTGGCACGGAGCCGATCGCTGAGGGCTGGGCGCCACCACTCATCGCCCCCCTCGACGCTTGGGATGAGCTGTAGGCCAACTCACGGGATGGGCCTGCTCCACTGGTGACCTGGCGGCGTCGAAGCAGGGCCGCACAGGACGCCGGACCAGCCGACCGGGCAGCCACGATCCCTTTATCCTCGGCTGCTACGGCATGCTCCGCAGCATGCCCGCCATGGTGCTGGCGCTGCCGGCGGGCATCCTCTCCGACCGAGTAGACCGGCTCCGGGTGATCCATGGGGTCTGGTAGCAGCGCGTTCTACTGCACCGTATTCCGCAGGACCCCGATCCCCTCGATCTCGCACTCCACCGCGTCACCACGCTGAAGGTACCAGGCGCCGGGGCCGCGGTAGCCCACCGCGGTGCCCGCCGGCGTGCCCGTGGCGATGAGGTCGCCGGCCTGCAGCCCGGTACGGGAGTACCAGGCGATCTGGGCTGGAATCTTGTGAATCTGATCGCCGGTGCTGGAGTGCTGGCGTATCTCTCCATTTACCCGTGTGGTGAGCCTGAGGTTGTGGGGGTCGGGCACCTCATCCCTGGTCACCACCCAGGGGCCCAGGGGCGCGGCGGTGGGGAAGTTCTTGCCCACCAGGATGTTGCCCTCCCGGCGCTCCTGGTTCTGCACCTCCCGAGCCGACACGTCGTTCATGATGGTGTAACCGAACACGTAGTCGTAGGCCCGGCGTGTCGGGATGTTCACCCCATCCCGGCCGATGACCACCGCCAGCTCGTTCTCGTAGTCCAGGGTGCTGGTCCATCGGGGCTTGCGGATGGCCCCGCCGTGGCCGATGAGGGTGCTGGTGAGCTTCACAAAGCCCGAGGGCCGGGAGTAGGAGGGCAGGCCTGTTTCCGCGGCATGCTCGCCGTAGTTGCGCCCCACGGCCAGGATCTTCCCCGGAATCAACGGCGGCAGGCAGACGATCTCCACCAGGCCATAGCTCGCCAATAGAGCACGGCCGTCCTTCAGCGCCGCCTCCGCTTTCTCCACGGCAGCGCGCACGGCGGCAAGGCCCTGAGAGCCGCTCCGGATGCACGCCAGCAGTGTGCCCGGCAGGCGGCGGTCGCCATGTAGGGAGGAGAGGTCCAGCACTTGGCCGCTGGCGAGCAGCACCCCGAAGCGCTCTCTACGGCTCGGCGGCACGCGGAAGGTCAGGAGTTTCATAGCGTCCTCTCGTGAGTATGGGCGATTCAGGAGCGCGTGTGTGGATGTCCGTCCTCTCTAGCGCCGTCGCTTAGGTTGTCATAGCCGTTGCCAATGCTTGGCATAAGATGTCTTCATAGTAGCCCCGGCAAACGTTGACTTTGGGCATTGTCCCTGCTATAGTGCTTCAGCAAGGAGGCAGAGGTCAAACTTCATAGACCATCACACCGCTGGGGGAGCTGGCAACGGCTGAGAGGGTCGCCACGGGCGACGGACCCCAGGGACCTGAACTCGGTAATGCGAGCGTAGGGAAGCGGTTTGCTAGGAGGCCAGGAGCTAGCCGTACCAACGCTGCTCCTGGTCATTTGTTTTTGCCGGCGCCATCGGTCGCCGTCCGGGCAGCTTTTGCTCAGCATCCATAGACCCAAGGAGGGCCATCATGGCACGAGTCACCCAGGGCGAACCGCAGCCAGCGCAGTATGTCGGCTTCCCAGGTAGCCAAAGAACATACAAGCAAGGCTCCCGGGAGGACATCCGGGTGCCCTTCAGAGAAGTTGCTCTTACGCCTACCCAGGGCCGCGCCGGCGAGGAGCCGAACCCGCCGGTGCAGCTCTACGATACCAGCGGGCCCTACACCGATCCAGCCGTCCAGCCGGACATCCGCCAGGGCCTGCCGCCGCTGCGCCGCCACTGGATCCTGGAGCGCGCCGACGTGGAGGAATACGATGGCACGCCCCACACCCAGGAAGAGGTCGGCCGCCCCGGACGGAACGGCGCCGCTCCTTTCCCGGGCCTGAGCCGGCGGCCGCTGCGCGCCAGGGACGGCCGCGCCGCCACTCAGTTGCACTACGCCCGCCAGGGCATGATTACCCCGGAGATGGAGTTCATCGCCCTGCGGGAGAACGTCAGCCCCGAGTTCGTACGCAGCGAGGTGGCCCGGGGCCGCGCCATCATCCCGTCCAACGTCAACCATCCGGAAAGCGAGCCCATGATCATCGGCCGCAACTTCCTGGTGAAGATCAACGCCAACATCGGCAACTCCGCCGTGGCCTCCTCCATCGAGGAGGAGGTGGAGAAGCTGCTGTGGGCCACCCGCTGGGGCGCCGATACCGCCATGGACCTCTCTACCGGCAAGAGCATTCACGCCACCCGGGAGTGGATCATCCGCAACTCCCCGGTACCCATCGGTACTGTGCCCATCTACCAGGCCCTGGAGAAGGTGGGAGGCAAGGCGGAGGAGCTGACCTGGGAGGTCTTTCGGGACACCATTATCGAGCAGGCGGAGCAGGGAGTGGACTACTTCACCATCCACGCCGGGGTGCTGCTGCGTTACATCCCCCTCACAGCCAGGCGGGTGACGGGCATCGTCTCCCGGGGCGGCTCCATCTTGGCAGCCTGGTGCCTGGCCCACCATCAGGAGAACTTCCTCTACACCCACTTCCGAGAGCTGTGCGAGATCATGCGGGCCTACGACGTGGCCTTCTCCCTGGGCGACGGCCTGCGCCCCGGCTCCATCGCCGACGCCAACGACGAGGCGCAGTTGGGGGAGCTGAAGACCCTGGGCGAGCTGACCAAGATCGCCTGGGAGTACGACGTACAGGTGATGATCGAGGGCCCAGGCCACGTGCCGATGCACAAGATCAAGGAGAACATGGACCTCCAGTTGGAGCTGTGCCACGAGGCCCCCTTCTACACCCTGGGCCCCCTGACCACCGACATCGCGCCCGGCTACGACCACATCACCTCGGCCATCGGCGGGACCATGGCCGCGGTCGCCGGCGCGGCCATGCTCTGCTACGTGACGCCCACGGAGCACCTGGGACT
>JACPQN010000063.1 GCA_016190485.1 Chloroflexota bacterium | reverse complement strand
ACGCCAACCTCGCAACCGTTGCGCGTGAGCACGCGGATGGTCGCCTCGGGCCCGGGGCCGTGGAGCACCGGCATGACGCAGCCGTAGAAGAACGCCACCCGCAGCGCCGCCGCTCGACCTGAGCCTGTCGAAGGACGAGCGACGCTCATGGGATGTCGCTTCTTTACTCCAGGTAGTCCTTCAGCTTCTTGCTGCGGGAGGGGTGGCGCAGCTTGCGGAGGGCCTTGGCCTCGATCTGGCGGATGCGCTCCCGGGTCACCCCGAACTCCTTGCCCACCTCCTCCAGGGTGCGGCTGCGGCCATCCTCAAGGCCAAAGCGCAGGCGCATGACCTTGCGCTCCCGGTCCGTCAGGGTGGCCAGCACTTCCTCCACCTGCTCCTTGAGGAGCTGGTGGGAGGCCGCCTCCGCGGGGGCCAGGGCTGCCTGGTCCTCGATGAAGTCGCCCAGGTGGCTGTCCTCCTCGCCGATGGGGGTCTCCAGGGAGACGGGCTCCTGGGAGACCTTGATGATGTTGCGCACCTTCTCTGCGGGCAGCTCCATCCCTTGGCCGATCTCCTCAGAGGTGGGCTCCCGCCCGTACTCCTGCACCAGGCGCCGGCTCACCCGCACCAGCTTGTTGATGGTCTCCACCATGTGTACGGGGATGCGGATGGTGCGGGCTTGGTCGGCGATGGCCCGGGTGATGGCCTGGCGGATCCACCAGGTGGCGTAGGTGCTGAACTTGTAGCCCTTGCGATAGTCGAACTTCTCCACTGCCCGGATGAGGCCGATGTTCCCTTCCTGGATCAGGTCCAGGAGCGACATCCCCCGCCCGATGTACTTCTTGGCGACGCTGACCACCAGGCGGAGGTTGGCCTCGGTCAGGCGCTTCTCCGCTTCCTCGCCCTCGTGCTTCAGCCGGCGGAAGTGGTCTCGCAGGGTGAACTCGCAGGGGCGGACGACGGTCGCCAGCTCCGGCTGCTCCATGAGCCAGGCAAAATCGGCGTGGATGCCGTTGCTATTGATGATGTCCAGCAGCCCGGGGTTCACGATGTGGCTGGCGATGGAGAGCTGGACGAAGGTCGCGTCGCCCTCCGTCGGCTCCTTGCCCACGGCCCTGGCCAGGCGCTCCAGCATCTCCTGGGTCATCTCGCTATCGATGGCGGAGCGGATCTCCCGCTGCTCCAGGAACTGGGGGAGGGAGAAGTCCTCGGTGACGCCCAGGTCCTGAGCCAGGGCCCGGAGCGGCTGCTCGGTCGCCCGGATCCGGTTCACGATCAGGGAGGTCACCGTAGCAGCCGGCGGATAATGGCCGTGGGCCTGGTACCACTCCTCGTCTAGGGCCTTGAGGTACTTGGCCTCCTCCATCTGGCGGGCTAGGCGCTTCTCGTCGGCGGCGGTGAGCAGGTAAACCCGGCCGATCTCCCGCAGGTACATGCGGACAGGGTCGTCAATGCCTTCTTGGGTCTCCAGCTCCAGAGTGCTTTCCAACTCCAGTCCCGGTTCTTCACCAAGCTTAGGCTCATCCCAGGCCTCTGGCACAAAGGCAGCGGGCTCTGGCCATCCTGCCGTGGGGGTCTCTGTGTCAAACAGAGGCAGCGGTGCCTCCGGCAGCTTGGTGCCCACCTCGGTGAGCTGCTCAACGTGCAAGTCTGCGTCTATCATGGATTCCCCATCCTCGGTATGCGCACTCGGGGCATCGACTTCCCCGGTTCCCGCTGCTTTAAGGGCTTCCTCTGGCTCGTTCATCCTCTTACCTCACGGCGTTGGATCCGGTAGGCCTGAGTCGTTTCGCCGCCATCAGCTCCTGTAGCTGCTGATTCAGCGCTATCTCTTGCTCTTGAACCTCCGTCGCGGCGGGAGGCTCCTCCGGCGAGGTTTCCGGCGGGGGCGCCTCCGGCTGCCCGTTGCGCAGCGCCTGCCAGCGCAGGTAGCCCAGGGCCGCCATCTCCTTGGCGCCCTGCTCCTGCTCCTCGGCGGCCAGTCGCGCGCGGTTGTGCAGCTTCAGGTCCCGCAGGCGGCGCTCCTCCAGCCGGTGGATGCACTGCGCCAGGGCCGCCTCGGCCATGTGCTCCAGCATCTCCGGCAGGGACAGGGCCAGGATGTCCAGCAGCCGGGCCTGGATCACGTCATCCACCAGGGTCATCGGGTCTTCATCCGGGTGCTCCAGCCAGGCACGGAAGATCTCCCGGTTCTCGGTGGAGAGAAAGTGGTCCGGCCGCAGCCCGCTGGCGTGGGGCCGTAACGATTCTGTTTGGAGGAGGAGAGCCAGGCAGTAGTCCTCCAGGACCTCCGTCTTTTGCAAATGTTGTTCCAGGCCAGTGGGCCTCGGCTCATCCTGCCGTGGCGTCTGCGGCCGCTTGCCGCTCTGCCGCAGCTCCTGCTGCAACAGATGCTCCTCCACGCCTACCAGGGTGGCCAGGCGCTGGAGGTAATGGGCTTGCTCCACCGTAGGAAGGTCTGCCAGCAGGGGCAGCGCCTCCGCCGCAGCATCGGCCTTGCCCCGAGGGGTGTTCAGGTCGTAGCGCTGTTGCACCGACTTCAGGAGGAAGTCCATCATGGGAAGGCTCTCCTGCACCAGTTGCTCCCAGATAGCCGGGTCGCTGCGGAGCAGCTCATCGGGGTCTTTGCCCCTAGGCAGCTCCAGCACTCGGATCTCGCCCTTGCGCTGGGCCACGATGCGCGCGGTACCCCTGGGCAGGGCGTAGATGACCTGGCGCCCGCCCACCTGCTTGCGGCGTACCCGGCCCTGCCAGGCGGGTTCCGCGGTGGCGACCTCGCCCATGGCCTCCGGGGCCACCTCCAGGCTCCGCAGCGTGGCAGCCTGCCCGGCGGCATCGGCATCCAGGGCCAGCACGATGCTGGTGGTAAGGCGGGACAGTGCCCGCACCTGCTTCTCCGTGAGCGACGTTCCCATGGATGCCACCACGTTGTGGTGGCCGCACTGGTGGGCCATGAGGGCGTCCATGTAGCCCTCCACGATGACAGCCCGCTTCTGGGTACGGATGGCGTCCCGCGCCAGGTCCAGGCCGTAGAGCAGCCCGCTCTTGTCGAAGAGGGGGCTCTGGGGAGAGTTCAGGTACTTGGGGTTAGAGCCGTCCAGGGACCTGGCGCCGAAGCCCACCACTGCGCCGTTGCTATCCCGGATGGGGAACATCAGCCGGTTGTGGAAGCGATCAATGGCGTCGGCGCCGCTCTCCATGAGCAGACCAGCCTCCACCAGCTCCTCCTGGGTGTATCCCTGTGCCATCAGATGGGCACGGAGTGCTCCTCGTTGCGCTGGGCTATACCCCAGCAGGAAGGCGGCCGACGCCTCCGGGGCGATGCCACGCTTCTCCACGTAGGCCCGGGCCTCCCCGGCATCGTCGCCGTGCAGCAGGCGGTGGTGATAGTAGAGGGCTGCGGTTTGATGCGCCGTCCGGAGGCGCGCCAGCCGCTGGTCGTCCTCCGGAGCCTCGTAGCGGTCGGGGACGGTGACGCCTGCCCGGCTGGCCAGCAGCCGCAGCGCTTCCCCAAAGGCCACGTTTTCCTGGCGCATGGTGAAGCTGAACACGTCGCCGCCAGTGGCGCAGGCCCCGAAGCAGCGCCAGGTCTGGCGGTCGGGGAACACGTAGAAGGAGGGCGTCCGCTCGCTATGGAAGGGACAGCGCGCCTTGAAGTTCCGTCCGGCCTTGGCCAGCGGCACGGAGGCGGAGACTACGGCGACAATATCGAGGTTCTGTTTGATCTCGTCGGCGATGCTCACAAAAGAGGGCCTGCTGGGGGTACGGGGTACGCAGGGCAGACTCCGGCTACTCTATTGTACAGTGTAGCGATTCTAGACCCGAAGCGCAAGCTACTCCACCGTGACGGTCTTGGCCAGGTTGCGGGGCTGGTCCACGTCGCAGCCCCTACGCACAGCGATGTGATACGCCAGAAGCTGGAGGGGCAGCACGGCCAGCACGGGGGAGAGGAGCGGGTGCACCGGCGGAATGGGGATGACATAGTCGGCCAGGGCCGCCAAGGCCTGATCGCCCTCGGTGCCCAGCGCGATAACGGTGCCATCCCGGGCTTTCACCTCGGAGATGTTGCTCAGGACTTTGTCGTGCAGCGCGTCCTGCAGGGCGATGGCCACCACGGGCATGTTCTCGTCTATGAGCGCAATCGCGCCGTGCTTCATTTCTCCAGCCGGGTAGCCTTCGGCGTGGATGTAGCTCAGCTCCTTGAGCTTGAGCGCTCCCTCCAGGGCCACGGGGTAGCTGATCCCCCGCCCCAGGTAGAGGAAGTTGTTGAAGCGATGAAAGCGAGTGGCCAGTCGCTCCAGTTCACGGTCCCGCTCCAGGATGTGCCCCGCCAGATTGGGCAGGCGAGCCAGCGCCGTCACCAGCTCTCGCAGGCGGTCGGGGCCCAGGGCGCCTCGCACCTTGCCGATGTAGGCAGCCAGCAGGAACAGGCAGGTGATGGAGGCAACCAGGGTCTTGCTGCTGGCCACGCCCACCTCCAGGCCCGCTCGGATGAAGACCGTCGCGTCGGCCACCCGGGTGGCCTGGCTCCCCTCGGTGTTGCAGATGGTGACCTGGCAGGCGCCACGCCGCGCCGCCTCTTCCATCGCCGCCAGGGTGTCCACTGTCTCCCCCGACTGGGCGACGGAGACCACCAGAGTGTCCTTGTCTAGCAGCGGTTCCCGGTAACGGAACTCAGAGGCGTTCTCCACCTCTGCCGGCAGGCCCGCCAGGTGCTCGAAGTACCGGTGCCCCACCATGGCCGCGTGGTAGCTGGTGCCCATGCCCACCAAGACCACTCGCTGAAAGCGCCGTAGGTCCCGCACCGAGAGAGCCAGGTCCTCCAACTGGATGTCGGGCGGATCGAACTCCACCCGGCCCCTGAGGGCGTTGGTGAGGGCCTCCGGCTGCTCCATGATCTCCTTGAGCATGAAATGCTTGTAGCCGCCCTTGCTCGCGGCCACGGGGTCCAGGGCAAGGGTCTGGGGGGATTTCCGCAGGGTGTGGCCCTCCAGGTCCGTGTAGTGTGCGCCCCGGGCCGTCACTGCTGCCACCTCCCGGTTGGCCAGAAAGACCACGTCTCTGGTGTAGGGGAGGAGCGCCGGCAGGTCGCTGGCCAGGTACATCTCTCCCTGGCCGTACCCCACTACGATCCCCCCGGCGTTGCCCAGACGCGCCGCCAGCATCCGGTCCGGCGCGCCTTGCCACAGGGCCATGATGGCGCTGGCGCCCTGGACCTTGCTCACTCCCTGACGGAAGGCGTCTTCGAACCCCTGGCCTTCCTGGAGGTAGTCTTCTATCAGGTGGGCCAGGGTCTCGGTGTCGGTCTGGGAGGCAAAGGTGTGGCCCCTGGCCAGGAGGTCGCGCTTCAGCGCCACATAGTTTTCGATGATACCGTTGTGGATCACCACTACCTGGCCGGTGCAGTCGGCATGGGGGTGTGCGTTCTCCGTGGTGGGCTTGCCGTGGGTGGCCCAGCGGGTATGGCCGATGCCCAGGGAGCCTTCGGGGGGAGCGGCGGCCACCCCGTCGGCCAGTGCGCTCAGTTTGCCCACGGCTTTGCGGATGACCAGTGGTTGCCCTGGTCGCACCACGGCGATGCCCGCGCTATCGTAGCCCCGGTACTCCAGCCGCTGCAGGCCGTCCAGCAGGACGGGAGTTGCGGGCTTGTATCCAACGTAACCGATAATGCCACACACGGCCTTCAGTCTCCTCCAGCCTAGCGATGGGAGCGCCGGAAACAGGAAAGCGCCCTCCCCACGTGGGGAGAGTAGAACATATGCGTCTTCACTATAGGCATAAACTCCCGTGGGGGAAAGGCGTTACGGAAGGCGGGCCCCTGTGCTTAGGACACCTGGAGGGTCCCCTTCATGCCGGCTTCCTTGTGGCCGGGCTCGGCGCAGTAGAACTCATACGTGCCCTGGGCCGTGGGCGTGAAAATGAGGGACCCCTCCTGCTTGGGGCCCACGTGAGCAGACACCGCATTCTGAGGTGTACCCGGGTGGGCCTGGGAGCTACGGATCTCTGTGCTGGGCATCCCCACGATGGTCAGGTCGTGGCCCAAGGCCCCCGTGTTCTTCAGGGCGATCCGGACGGGGCGATTTGACTGCACCGTCAGTGTGTCCGGCTCAAAACGAAAGCTGTCGTTGGCCAGGACGACCAAGGGCTGAGGCGCAGCACTCTCCACGCCACAGCCGAGGCCCACGAGGGCGGCTACCGCCAAGAGCGCTATCTCGCTCCGGTACCTTCTATCCATCTAGCTCACTCCGGAGTGAGAGCTTGTGAGTTTTTCGTGTAGGGTGGGGGCGTGTCCTGAGCTTGTCGAAGGGCTTGTCCCCCACCCCCTGACGGGCCACAAGGGCCCGCCCTACAAACTCCCGGTAATTTCACAAGCCCTGAGCATGTAGTTCTTACAGTGCAGTATAGCAGCCCCGGCGTCACCAGATGGCCGGGGCTGCCCCAACGCCGTTCGGGGCGCTGGTAGTCATGTGGGTTCTGGCCAGGGTTGGCTTGTTTCTGATACGCAGCGACGCCTCTGGGTAGAGTCTAATTCGCCTCTCCGGCCCTGCCGGCGGAAGCCGTAGCCATCCTTGGCTCCGGGGTGGCTGGGGTTCGTCCCTCCGTGACGGGCGCCTGGGCCCGGGCCCGTGCCTCCAGGGGAGCGAAGAAGGCGTAGTAGAGGTAGGCCGGCACCGCGATGAGCACAGCCGCGGCCGTAAAGTTGATGAGGAACCCCGTGTCGCCGATGAGGAAGCCGGCCACCCCCGCGCCCACGCCGCCGCCCATGTCAAAGGCCGCGTGGGTGAAACCGGCGGCAGTGCCCCGCTCCCGGGAGGTGATGAACTCCATGGAGAGCTGGGTGCGCAATGGCTGGGCGATGCTGTAGATGGCGCCCCGGGCCAGGAAAATCACCGTGATGAGCTGCATAGAGGGCACCACCGCCAGGGCCAGCAGGAAGGGCACTGAGAGAGACTGGGTGACGAAGATGCTCTTGGCCTTCCCGAACTGCTGGGCCAGCACCGGCGCCACCAGGATGGACGCGGCGCCCGCGATGGCCGCAAAGCCCAGGATGGTGCCGATCTGACTGTCGGTAGCGCTGTGGACCTGCTCGAAGAACACGTTGAAGAAGCGGACGGTGAGGCCGAAGCCCGTTCCCACCATCAGGCTCAGGGCGGTGAACCTGGCAATGATGCCCAGGTTGACCACGTTGCGCAGGAGCACGATCTCTTTGAGGCTCGCAGGCTCCTCAACCTCGGCGGTGCGCATGAAGGCCAGGGGCACCAGCGCGATGGCCGTGAGCGGCAGGCCCGTGACCAGAGCCCAGCGGGCCGCCTCGGGGGTGACCGGCGGGATCCCGACCAGGCCCGCCCAGGCCAGGGGCAGCAGCCCTCCCGTGAAGCTCCCCACAAACCGCGATCCCTGTAGGAAGGAGGAGTTGAGGCTGAAGAGGTGCGGACGCTCCCGAGGCTCGCTGTTCTCCATCATGAAGGGCGCGCCCGTCACGCCGTGGAACGCCTCGCCAAACCCCGCGACACCGGCCAGGACCAGGATCATGGTGGGGTCAACGGTGAAGAGCAGGGAGCCCTGAGCCGCGAGGCTGACGCCTGTCGCGATGAAGAAGGCCCGGCGGCGGCCATACCGGTCGGCAATGACACCCGCGGGAAGCGCCGAGATGCCGTGGCAGAGCATGTTCACCAGCCAGAAGGTGCCGATGAAGGAGATAGGGTAGCCCGCCCGCAGCAGGTAGAGGTTGAAGAGCACCGACCAGATGCCCGTGCCCAGCTCGGCCATCAGGGAGTAGCTGAGAAAGAGCTTGGCGTTGCGGCTGAACTGGCGGATGGCCGCGAGGTAGCCGATGGGTCGCTCGCCGGTGGCCGCCGCGGAGGTCATGCGGCTCGCCACGGCCGCCCGCACACCCACCAGGGCTGCCAGCAAGCCCCCGAGAGAGAGCAGCGCCCAGAGCAGGGTGGTGGGGTCCAGGCCCGCGGCGGCGCTGGCCCCGTGGTCGTGGCCCTCATCCGCCAGGGCGGGCGCCGCTGTGAGCGCCGTCGCCAGCGTGCCCAGCAGCACGGCTCTTGACGTGACTAGTAGTGGGGAAATCCTGCCGGTCACCCTCGCGCCCATACGCTCCTCCTATCTTTTCCGCCAAGGGGCGGGCCTACAGATTACTCGCGGCTGGCCGATGGGTCCGTGGCCGGCCGACTTGCCTGCCGGGGACATCGCTCGGCACTCGCCTTTTGTATGCGGATAATGTACCAGATTTCGGCGACCTGGTGGTAGCGGCTATAGGTGAGAGTGTTTAAGAATCCGCTCACCCTTGTCGAAGGGCGAGCGCCGTGGTTCGACAAGCCTGTCCTGAGCCTGCCGAAGGGCTCACCACGAGCGGCCAAACACGTTGTTAAACACCCCCTATTAGGTGAGAGCTGGCCTAGCCGGCTTTGGAGAGGGTGATCTCCTGCCGCAGCCGTCGCGCCGCCTCTGTGTAGTAGCCCCAGTAGCGCTCCGGCAGCAGGAGGGCGATGCGCGCCATGACGGCATCGGTCTGGGCCTCCAGAGCATCGGACGCGCGCAGGCCCTGCGGCTCCGGCACGACAAAAGGCTCTCCGATCCGCACCGTGAAGGTGGGACGCCGCAGTGCCTGGGGCCAGATGTCGCCCGTGCGGTTGATGATATCGGTGCCGGCCACACCTACGGGCACGATGGGCGCCCCGGAGAGGCGCGCCAGCAGCGCGATGCCCTGGTGGGCGCGTTTCAGCGCCTTGGGCTGCTCGCGGCCCCGGGTCCCTTCGGGAAAATAGCCGAGGACTCTACCCTGCTTCAAGACCTCCAGCGCGGCCCGCAGGGCGGCGCGGTCAGCCTCACCGCGCCGGATGGGCATCATGCCTATGGCGTCGCAGAACAGGCGGGATGGGAGAGCCTGCCACAGCTCCGACTTGGCCACGAAGGTGACCGGCCGCGGGAAGCAGGCTGCCAGCAGCGCCGGGTCCACGAAGCTGAAGTGGTTGGCCACCACCAGCAGAGGGCCTTGCGGCGGTACCCGATCAGCGCCCTCCACCCGCCACCGGCTGAGCAGGGTGGTCACCAGGCTCATGGCGTGCTTGGCCAGCCAGTACCACGCGCCGGGCGGCGGAGGCGCCGTCGCGCTCATGATGCTGTCGCGTGCTGCAGGATCGCGTCCACCACCTGCTGCGGGGTGAGTCTCTCGGTGTTGATGATCCGGGCGTCGGGCGCGGGCCGCAGGGGCGAGGCTTCCCGCTCCTGGTCAAGCGTATCGCGATGGCGTAGGTCCTCCAGCACAGCCTGGTAGGCCACGTCGGCCCCGTCGGCCCGGAGCTGTTGGTGCCGTCGGCGGGCCCGCTCCTGGGGCGAGGCGTCCAGATAGACCTTGAGGGCGGCATCGGGCAGCACCACGGCCCCGATGTCCCTCCCCACCATCACCACGCCACCCTCGGCAGCCAGGCGCCGCTGCTGGGCTACCAGCACGCGCCGCACGCCCGGCACGCGCGACAGTTCCGATACCTTCGCGTCCACCTCGGGCAGGTGGAGCTTCGGCGTCAGGTCTTCGCCATCGGCGTAGAGGCCACCCTGGGGGTGCTGGGCCGAGCTGGGGAGCACCCGCAGGGGGGTGGCCTCGGCGAAGCCGGTCAGGGCCTCCGGGTCATCGAAGTCCAGCCCTGTGGCCAGGGCCAGCCAGGTGAGGGCCCGGTACATGGCGCCGGTGTCCACCAGGCGGTAGCCCAGGCGCTGGGCCAGCAGGAGCCCCACGGTGTTCTTGCCCGAGGCGCCTGGGCCGTCTATGGCGATGGTGGGGGGTGGCGTCACCCGCAAACGGCCCGCGGGAAGGCAGGTAAACGTGTCCACAGGTACACGTGTGTACCTGTGGACACGTCTTTGCGTTGGGGGCTGGCTAGCGGCCCTGCCACACCGGCTGGCGCTTCTCGGCGAAGGCCCTGGGGCCCTCCTTGGCGTCCTCGGAGCCCAGCACCACCTCGTTCACCCAGGGCACCCAGCGGTAGGACTCGTCCAGCGCGAAGTGGCGCCAGTAGCCGGCCACGGCCTTGGTGCCCCGCACCGAGAGGGGCGCGTTGCCCGCAATCATCTCGGCGACGCGCGCCGCCTCGTCCATCAGCTTGTCCCGGGCCACCACCTTGTGCACAAAACCGACCCGCTGGGCCTCCTCTGCGGAGATGAGGTCACCGGTGAGGAGGATGTACATGGCCTCGCCGTAGGGGATCAGCCGGGCCAGATTGTGGATGCCATAGCCCGCCAGGATGCCCCGCTTGATCTCCATGAGGCCGAACTGCGCGTGGTCGGCGGCGATGCGGATGTCGCAGTCCATGGCCCGCTCCATGCCGCCGCCAATGGCGAAGCCGTTGACCGCCGCGATGAAGGGCTTGGGGTTGCGGGAGAGCTGGAAGGTGTTGTCGATGCGCACCATCCGGGCCGAGGGCGCGGCCGTCTGCCCCCGGGCCGACATCTCCTTCAGGTCGGCTCCCGCGGAGAAGGCCCGCTCCCCGGTGCCGGTCATGATGCCCACCCGCATGTCGTTGTCCGTGGTAAAGTCCTCCAGGGCGGCGGAGAGGTCCTGCTGCATGGTGCCGCCCAGGGCGTTGAGCCGCTCCGGGCGGTTCATGGTAAAGATGGCATAATGCTGCCGCTTCTCGTAGAGAAGGTCTGGCATCCTCGTGCTCCTTTCTGTGCTGGCAACCTGCCGCGCCGGGCGCAGGGCACGCCCGGTGGCCCCGCGGCGGCGCGATTATTGCCCAGGCGTTGGGGGATGTCAAGAAAGGCCGCCAAGCCTCCCTCCCCCGACGGGAGGGAGTTAGAGGGAGGGTGGAAGTGCGCTCTCACCCCAGCCCTCTCCCAGAGGGAGAGGGAACTCCCTTCTCCCTTCCATCAGGGAGGGCGGCGCTGCAGAAAGGCGTTGTGGAGGCGCCCGATCTGCGTTACCATCACCACAAGTGTGGCGGCTACTTACCAAGGAGAGCGACCCGTGCTCGATATTCCGCCTTCTCCAGGGCAAGCCGTTGCCGCTGCTCGGCGCGGCACAAGCCTCGTCGGTTTGAGGCGGAGCTTCGCTAGACGATTACTTGGGAGGTAGGGCCGCTCAACGCTCCGGTTCAGCGGCGGCGGCACGAAGTGCGGTCCGCTGCAACCGCTTATTAGGCCACCTTGCCCTATCGCCCTTCAATGATGTTGTAGATCTCGAAGACTGTTGGCTTCGCCTCGATACCCATGTCTTGCAGGATAGGCATGAGCTTCGCGCCGAAGGCGTCAAGCTTGGCCGGACTTTCGAAGACGTCTATCACCTGTAGGCGCTCCCTGTCGCCATAGCAGATGTGGTACATTTGCCCGTCGGGTATTCTTAGACCGATTTCCGTAAGTCGACGGATGACCTCATCGTATTTGGATGAGGTCGCCCCATCCACCTCAAACATCGCAACTATTGCCATATCTTCCTCCTTTCGAAGGGATCGTGAATTCGGGCGGCCCGACTACCTATTCTAGCGCACCTGCTGGGCGGCGCGCACTGTACAATCCCTTGCAAAGCTAAGGAGGGGTCTGCTACACTAGCGCCGTTACTTGTGCCGCAGAAGCCAGCTCTCGCCGAGGAAAGGGATAACAAGAGCCAGAAGGCCGCTTTCCACGTTGGACGAACGGCCGGGGCGTGGGTCCGGCAAATCCAGGATTGCCCACCCCATAGAGAAGGGTGGGTATTTTCGTCGGGTGTGAATGTCGTGGTGAAGATGAACGTAACTGGCCAAATAGCGATCCACCAGCAAGGCGACCTTGCCCGGGCCCGCCTGGTGATGCTGGACCGGGACGGCACCCTCAACGTGGAAAAGCACTACCTCTCCCACCCCGACCAGGTGGAACTGCTACCCAACGCTGCCGCCGGGCTCAGGCGCCTGGCGGAGCTGGGGCTGAAGGCGGTGGTGGCGACCAACCAGTCAGCCGTTGCCCGGGGCTATGTGGATCCTCCCACCCTGGACCTGATTCACGGCCGGCTCCAGAACCTCCTGGCAGCCGACGGCGCGGCGCTGGACGCCATCTACTACTGTCCCCACATGCCGGACCTGGGGTGCCGCTGCCGCAAGCCAGGAACAGAGCTGCTGGATCGGGCTTGTCGGGAGTTTCGTGTCCATGCCTGGGAGTCCTTCGTCATCGGCGACCAGGCTACCGACATCGAGATGGGGAGGCGAGCCGGAGCTATCACCTTCCTGGTGAAGACGGGCTACGGCCTGAAGACCCTGGAAGAGGCCACCACCTCCCCTCACTATGTGGTGCAGGACCTCGTCGAGGCCGCCGAAATTATCGGCGGCCTTCTGGCGCCACCCCCGGCCGTTGCCGGATACATGGTGCGCTCTTGACCGCCGTGCAGTCGGCCCGGTGGACAGGTGAGGTACGGCGTCACCTGCTGGAGAGCGCCGAGCTGAAGCGCGCGCTGAGCGCCATCGTGTTGGATGCAGTGGTGGAGGCGGCGGCCATGATCACCCGCGCCATCACCTCCGGCGGGAAAGTGATGGTCTGCGGCAACGGCGGCAGCGCCGCAGACGCCCAACACTTTGCAGGAGAGTTGGTAGGGCGGTTTGAGCCGGGGCTGGAGCGTCCAGCCCTACCCGCTCTCGCGCTGACCACCGATACCTCAATTCTGACAGCCCTGGGCAACGACTTCGGCTTTCTGCACGTCTTTCGGCGCCAAGTCGAAGCCCTGGGTCGCCCCGGCGACGTGCTGGTGGCCATCTCCACCAGCGGCAACTCGGCCAATGTGCTCCAGGCAGTGGCGGCCGCCAGGGACCGCGGCCTCCGTACCATTGGCCTGACCGGCAGGAGTGGTAAGCTGATCGACGCGGTAGACCTGGCCCTTGCGATTCCCAGCGACAGCACGCCTCGGATTCAAGAATGTCACATCACGTTGGTGCATATTATCTGCAACCTGGTGGAGCATATGTATCTGGACGAGCGAGAGACGATTATTTGAGATTCTACGATGTGGTGATCGCCGGCGCTGGCCCCGGGGGGGCCAAAGCGGCAATAGAGCTGGCCAGGGCGGGACTGAAGGTTCTCCTTTTGGAGGAGCATACCCAGGTGGGAGTTCCGCTCCACTGCTCGGGCCTGGTCACCCCCCGCACACTACAGGAGGCCAGCATTGGGCCGTGGGTGGTGCAGCACCAGATCTCTGGCGGGATCGTCCATTCCAGTTTCGGCGGATCACTGCGTTTGGGCGGCGACCGCATCCGGGCGCTGGTGATCGACCGGCTACGCCTGGACCAGTGGCTGGCCCAGCAGGCCGTGGAGGCCGGCGCCGTGCTGGCGCTGGGATGCCGTCTGGAGGCCATCGAACGGGAGGGCCGTATGCTCCGGCTGGGGTTCTCCCATCAAGGAGCACAGAGCCATGTCACGGCGCCGCTGCTTATTGGCGCCGACGGGGCGGGCTCGCGCGTGGCCAGGTTCCTGGGCCAGCGCAGCCCTGCGGGCCGCATCCGGGCCATGGGGGCCACCGTCTCCATTCCGCATCAGACAGAAGAGCATTCCGTCCGGGTCTTTGCCGGGGACTCCCTGGCGCCGGGCTGGTTCGGCTGGATGATTCCCCAAGGCAACGGCATCGCCCGGGTGGGCATTGGCACCGCCGTGCGGTCGCAAGCTTCGCCTCGGCAGCTCCTGCACCAGTTGTCGGAGCGCTTTCCCGAGGAGTTTGCGCAGGCTCGGGTCCAGACCCAAACCGGGGGGATTATTCCCCTGTACCAACCCATCCGCACCTACGGTGACAACGTGATGCTGGTAGGCGACGCCGCCCGCCAGGTCAAGCCCTTCTCCGGCGGCGGCATCCGCACCGCGCTGGTGGGCGCGCGCCTGAGCGCTCAGACGGCCCTGGAGGCCTTGGAGATGGGTGACCTCTCCGCGTCCTTCCTGGCCCGCTACGAACACCGCTGGCGGCGGGAGATGGGCAAAGAGTTCGAGATGGAGCTGCATCTGCGGAGCATCGCCCGCCATCTTAATGAGGCCCAGCTCCATCACCTCATCCTCTGCCTGGGCCATCCCCTGGTGCAGTACTTTACCCGCCGACACGGCGACATCGACTTTCCGGCCCGCCTGTTCTCGCGGATGGTGCGGCAACGGAGTTTGCGCCAGATGCTGCCCCACCTGCCCTCTGTGCGAGCCGGCGTCCTGGGCCAGTTGCGGGGAGGCGATGTCCTGGACGCCCTGGAGCCGGCTTACGCCCCGTCCTACCTGGTGCCCCTGGCCCACACCTCCCGGGGGTCGGGCAGGCCATGATTATCAGCCGCACCCCCTATCGAGTCTCATTCTTCGGCGGCGGCACCGACTACCCCGTCTGGTTCCGAGAGCACGGGGGCGCCGTGGTGGGCACCACCATCGACAAGTACGCCTTTATCACCTGCCGCTATCTGCCGCCCTTCTTCGATCACAATCACCGCGTGGTCTATTCCAGGATCGAGCTGGCGAACACGCTGGACGAGATCCAGCACCCTTCCGTGCAGGCCTGCCTCCGCCACATGGCCATCACCAAGGGGGTGGAGATCCACTACGACGGCGACCTGCCTGCCAGAACGGGCATCGGCTCCAGCTCCGCCTTCACCGTGGGCTTGCTCCATGCCCTCCACGCGCTGAAGGGGCGCATGGCAGACCGGATGGCCCTGGCCCATGAAGCCATCCATGTCGAGCAGGATCTCATCGGCGAGAACGTAGGCTGCCAGGACCAGACCTTCGCCGCGATCGGTGGCTTCAACCGGATCGACTTCCTGCCGGACGGCAGGATCCAGCCTACGGCGATCATCCTGTCAGACGAGCGGCGCCGCGAGCTGGAGTCGCACCTGATGCTGGTGTACACCGGCGTCTCCCGCAACGCCTCGGAGATCGCTGGCGAGCTGATCAAGGTGGCCAACCAGCGCACCCAGGAGCTCCACGCCATGTACCAGATGGTGGGCGAGGCCATCGGTATCCTCAACGGTGAGGGAGACATCGCGGACTTTGGCAAGCTCCTTCACGAGAGCTGGATGCTCAAGCGTGGCCTCACCCACAACATTGCGAGCAGCCACATTGATGGCCTCTACCAGACGGCCTGCCGAGCGGGCGCCATTGGCGGCAAGCTCCTGGGCGCGGGCGGCGGCGGCTTCTTACTGATCTTCTGCCGTCCGGAAGTGCAGGCACGTGTGAAGGAGCGCCTGGGCGATGTGCTGCACGTCCCCTTCTCCTTCACAGCAGCCGGCAGCGAGATCATCTACTACAACAGCGTCACCCAACCTGAGTATTAGGATCCGGATCCCAACAACAATGGAGCAGGATTCCCGCATCTATATTGCCGGCCACCGAGGACTGCTGGGCTCAGCCCTGGTCCGCCGGTGCCAGGCGCATGGGTACGGCAATCTGCGGGTGCGGACGCACCGGGAGCTGGACCTGTGCGACCACAGGGCCACCGATGCTTTCTTCGCCCAGGAGCGCCCTGAGTACGTGTTCATGGCCGCGGCCAGGGTGGGGGGTATACTGGCCAACCAGACCCTCGCTGCGGAGTTCATCTACACCAACCTGATGATCGAGACCTCGGTGATCGAGGCGGCCAGGCGGCACGGCGTGAAGCGGCTCATCTTCTTCGGCAGCACCTGCACGTATCCACGGGAGTGCGCACAGCCCATGCGGGAGGAGCTGATCTTTACCGGCCCGGTGGAGCCCACCAGCGAGGCCTACGCCACGGCGAAGATGGCCGGCATGAAGCTGTGCCAGTACTATAACGCCCAGTATGGCACCGAGTTCCTCACGGTGATCCCAGCCACCCTCTACGGCCCCAACGACAACTTCGACCCCAGCGCGGGGCATGTGCTCTCGGCCCTGATGCGCCGTTTCCACGAAGCCAAGCTGGCCGCCCAGCAGGGCGGCGCGGCCACCCCCGTGACCATCTGGGGCACCGGTGCGCCACGCCGAGAGTTCCTCTATGTGGATGACCTGGCAGAGGCGTGCATCCTCGTGGCCAACCTGCCCAGCCAGGACCTACCCACTCTGTTCCGGCCACCGCACTATGCCCTGAACATCGGCACGGGGGAGGATAGCTCTATCCGAGACCTGGCCGATCTGATCCGGGCCGTGGTAGGCTACCCTGGGAACCTAGCGTTTGACACCAGCAAGCCGGATGGCGCCCCCCGCAAGCTACTGGACAGCAGCCGGGTAGCATCTATCGGGTGGCGGCCCACGGTCTCCCTGCAGGAAGGGCTGCGACGTACGTACTGCTGGTACACCGCTGAACAAGCGTGAGTAATTGACATCGAAACCTCTCACAGTATAATAGGGGAGCGCTGGGCCCTATGCCCGACAGAGGGAAATCCACGGGGCCTGACTGACGTGATTTCGATCAAACAAGCCCTAGTACCTACTTTCGGAAAAGAGCGTAAGGACCTGCCGCTCGTGGTGAGCCGAGTTTACCCTGAGCTTGCCGAAGGGAACCATGAGCGGCCCACCCTTCGACAAGCTCAGGGTGAGCGGGATTGGGCTGGGCTTTGTGACGCTGATTTAGGATACTAGGTACTAGCATAGCTGGCCTTACACTGATTCGGAAATT
>JACPQN010000057.1 GCA_016190485.1 Chloroflexota bacterium | reverse complement strand
CTTCTCTCCCCCGGATTGCCACGCCTGCCCTGAGCTTGCCCTGAGCACCGTCGAAGGGCCTGCCGAAGGGTCGGCTTCGCCTCCTCGCAATGAAAGATTCGCGGCGTTCTTCAGAAACACCACACTAGGAGCTGGGCGGCTCTTCGTCGCTCTCCAGATACTGCCGCAGTCTGCGCAGGCCCGCGAGGATCCACCGCCGCCAGGGGGTGAAGGTGACCACCCCGGCCGCCAGGGCTGCGCCCATGGTGCCGCCGTCTTGCCCGCCCAGCAGGCTGCCCACGTAGGCGCCGCCCGTCAGCGCGATGAGGAAGCTGACTCCCCAGACGGTGTTGGAGAGAAAGCAACCTTCCCAGGAGGTGAAGGGGTTGGGCCGGCGGCGCATCGGCAGTGCTGGGGTTAGGGCCCGCTGGGCCGGAAATCCCGGATCAGGAGCTGGAGCAGGCCATGGCCCTGCCAGCTATCCTGTGCCATGGTGTAGACCAGATCCACCTGCTCCTGCGCCTCGCTCAGCCGCTGGCCCATGTCGAACCCCACCGCCCTCCAGGTGACCCGGCCCTCCCGCAGCTTCAGCTCCAGATGACTCTCGTCGCGACCCATGGTGCGGGCCTGGGCCACCTCCAGCCGCCGGGTGAGGAACAGGGGCTCCGGGTTCTCCGCCCCGAAGGGCTCCATCCGGCGCACGGCGGCCAGGGTGGCGCCCGGCAGCGCGTGTAGCGGCGTCTCCAGGTCGATGCGGAGGGTGGGCTGGAGCGACCGCTCTGCCAGGGACTCGGCAGCCACAGCGCTCAGCCGCTCTCGGAGCATGGGCAGCAGCCCCGTCTCCACGGTGAAGCCGGCGGCCTGGGGGTGGCCCCCGTAGCGCACCAGTAACTCCCGGCACTGGCTCAGGGCGGCCACAATGGAGAACTCCGGGATGCTGCGGGCGCTGCCCCGGCTCTGGACCGGGCCTCGCTCCACCACCACCGCCGGGCGGTACCACTCCTCGGCCAGGCGGCTGGCCACCAGCCCCATGACGCCCGCGGCGTACTCCTCGCCGTCCACCATCACCAAGGGCTGGGCAGGATCGTGGTGTTCCAGGGCCACGTGGGCGTGCTCCAGGGCCTCCCTGGTGATCCGCTGTCGTGCCTGGTTGGTGGTCTCCAACTGCTCCGCCAGGGAGCGGGCCTCCTCGGTGTCCTGGGTGGCCAGGAGCTGGTAGCTGGTCATGGCGTGCTCCAGGCGTCCCATGGCGTTGAGGCGGGGCGCAATGACGTAGCCCAGGTGGCCGGCATCCACAGATCCCTTTTCCAGGCCCGCGCGCTGGCGCAGCGCCCGCAGCCCCGGCCGGCCGTCCCCATTGATGGCCGCCAGACCCTGCTGCACCAGCCACCGGTTCTCGCCCCGGAGTGGGGCCACGTCGGCCACGGTGCCAATGGCCACCAGGTCCAGGTGTTCCGCCAGGGAACCCACGTCTTCGCCCAAGGCGGCGTACAGCGCCTGGAGGAGCTTGAAGGCGACCCCAACGCCCGAGAAGCCGTCGAAAGGGTAGCGGCTCTCTCTGCGATGGGGATTGACGATGGCCACAGCGGGTGGGAGCTGCGACGGGATGGCATGATGGTCCACCACCACCAGGTCTAAACCCAGCCCCCGTGCGTGGCGGATCTCTTCCACGGAGCTGGTGCCGCAGTCCACGGACACCACCAGGCGGACCCCCTGCGCCTCGAGGGCTTCCAGGGCAGGGATGTTCAGGCCGTACCCCTCCCGGTCCCGGTGGGGAATGTAGGGGTGCGCCCGGCCGCCCAGCCGACGCAAGCCCTGCACCAGCAGGGCCGTGCCCGTGATGCCATCGGCGTCGAAGTCGCCGTAGACCGCGATCTCCTCCCCATGCTGCAGGGCGGCCAGGAGGCGGTCCACGGCTTGCTGCATGTCGGGCAGGAGCAGAGGGTCGGGCCAGGGCGCTGGGCCACCGCCGAGGTAGGCCCGGACTTGGGCGGCGTCCCTGATGCCCCGGTTGTAGAGGAGCTGTGTGGCCAGCGGCGGCAGATCACCCAGCGCCGCGAGCAGATCGGGGGGCGCTGGCGCTAGGAGCCGCCAGAGGCGCTGTCCTGAGCCTGCCGAAGGGGGCTGTCCCGTCACGAGGAGAGCCGCCTGGGGTAGACGCCGCCGGGAGTACTGGCGAGCTGTCGCATGGCTGTGCGGGAAGCGAGCGCCGCCGCGGCCAGGCTGGCGCTGGCTACTCCCGGTACTTCTGAAAGACCAGGCAGGAGTTGTGGCCGCCGAAGCCGAAGGAGTTGGACAGAGCGACCTCCACCGGCGCTTTGCGAGCCTGGTTGGGCACGTAATCCAGGTCGCACTCGGGGTCGGGGTGCTCGTAGTTTATGGTGGGTGGTATGGTGTCCGCCTGCATGGCCAGGACGCAGATGGCGGCCTCGAGGGCGCCGGCGGCGCCCAGCAGGTGGCCCACCATGGACTTGGTGGAGCTGATGGGGATGCGGTACGCGCTCTCGCCGAAGACGGCTTTGACGGCCATGGTCTCGGACTTATCGTTCAGCGGTGTAGAGGTGCCGTGGGCGTTGATGTAGCTCACCTGCTCCGGCGCGAGGCCGGCCTTGCGGAGGGCCATGCGCATGGCGCGAGCGCCACCCTCGCCGCCCTCAGCCGGCTGGGTAATGTGGTGTGCGTCGGCGGTGGCGCCGTAGCCCACCATCTCTGCCAGGATGGGCGCGCCCCGCTCCTGAGCGAACTCCAGCTCTTCAAGGATCAAAATAGCTGCGCCCTCGCCCATGACGAACCCGCTGCGCTCCGCATCGAAAGGTCGTGATGCCCGTTGCGGCGCGTCGTTGCGGGTGGAGAGAGCCCGGGCGGCGTTGAACGCGGCCACGCCAATCGGGCAAAAGGGCGCCTCGGACCCGCCTGTCAGCACGGCCCTGGCGTCCCCACGGCGGATGATCTCATAGGCGTCGCCCACGGCGTCGGCCCCGCTGGAACAGGCCGACACGGTGGCGTAGTTGGGTCCCTTGGCCCCCAGAAGGATGGAGGTCTGGCCCGAGGCCATGTCGGAGATCATCATGGGCACCAGGAAGGGGCTGATGCGGCCCGGCCCCCGCTCGTTGAGCACCTTGATCTGCTCGGAGATGGTGATGATGCCTCCGATGCCGCTGCCGATGATGCAGCCGATGTCGAAGGCGTTGCCCTCGTGGATGACCAGCCCAGAACGCTGCATCGCTTCTGTGGCCGCGGAGACGGCGAACTGCACGAAGCGGTCCATCCGCCGGGCCTCCTTACGGTCGATGCAGACCGTCGGGTCGAAACCCTTTACCTCAGCGCCGAAGGTGGTCTCGAGGCCGGTGGGGTCGAAGGAGGTGATGTGGTCCACACCGGAGCGTCCACTGAGCAGCCCTTCCCAGGTGGTGGCCGTGTCCAACCCCAGGGGGCTGATGATACCGATCCCCGTAACCACGACGCGCTTGCTCACCTCGGTGTTCCTCCCTCATTCCGTAAGCTGTGTCTCATGGTGGCGCAGCCCTGCCGAGCGGACAGGCCATCCCGAAAAGATCAGGGCCTCTTGAGGCTGCGCTGGGCAAAGGGCCTTTCGCTCGCAGCGGAGCTGCAGGGCGCTCCCAGTGTGCAGGCCTGCTCCGGCTCTCCGGTTAGCTGGGCGAGACCGCCAGCACCTTCTGCGGCACCACCGCGCCGGTCTTCTCGGCGCGGCGCTGGATCTGCTGAAAGAGGCGCGCGTAGAGACGATCTACGGGACGCAGCCTTGCCGTGTACCGCTGATAGAGCGCCTGTGACTCTTGGAGCGTCCAGCGCTGGTCGTAGTAGACCAGTTGCTTGCCGGTGTAGAGGTGATAGGGGCGCATCTTGCCGGGCGGCAACAGAGAGCCGTCCTCGTCCAGGGGGCGCAGCAGCTCCCAGTTGATGGTGGCCGGTAGGGGCGTGAGCAGGTTGGCCGTCTGGTATTTGCTCACCTCTTTGGCCCACTCGGCCATGGCCAGGATCTTCTCTTCGGTGTCGTAGGGCAGGCCGATGATGGTCATGGCCACGTTGATAAAGCCCCAGGACTGGAGGGCCCGCAGGTCCCGGTCCACCTGGCCGGGGTCCTGGCGCTTCCGCACAGCGTTGAGGTTCTCAGCGTTGTTGGACTCCACGCCCAGGTAGATCATCTCCATGCCGTTGGTCCGCAGCGCTTCGCACATCTCGGAGTCCTGCCCCAGCTCTCCCCGGGCCTGGCAGATCATGAACATCCCCTCGGTGCGGCCGTGCCACCCTTTGATTCGCTCCAGCCGCTCGTTGCGGAACTTGGTGGCCCGGGCGGGAGGGGGGTGCAGATCGTCGGTGACGAAGACAGCGAAGCGCCCGTCCAGGGGAGAGGTCATAATGAGGCCATCGGCGGCCATGCGCTGGAGCTGCTCCAGGCGCTTCCACTCCGTTTCTCGCCGCACCATGCGGTAACCCAGGAACTGCTGGATGACCTCGCAGTAGGTGCAGCTCTCGGTGCAGCCCCGCACCGTCTCGATGACGCCGGCGGCCCAGGGCGTCCTGGGGGTCAGCCCTACCACCGCGTCGTAGTCGGGCAGCTCTACGAAGTCGGAAGGGATGGTGCGCCGGTTGGCAGTCTGGAAGACGACGCCATCGTCCTCATAAGCGATGCCCCCCAGCTTTTTCAGCTCCTGCTTGAGGTCGCCGCCCTTGAAGGAGAGCAGCACATCCGCCAGTGGGCCGATGATGTCCTCGCCCTCGCGCTTGACGATGACGTCAAACTTGCCGTGCTGGATGGCCTCGTCGGGCAGCATGCCCATGTGGGGGCCGCCGCCCACGGTGCGGATATGGGGGAAGTGCTCCTTGGCCTGACGGGCGATCTCGTAAGCCCTGGGGATCTCATTGATGAGGGCCGAGACGCAGAGGATATCCACTCCCTGGAGGTCTTTGAGGATGTCCAGCTTGCCAACCTTGTCCTCGAACCAGATCCGGGTCTCGTACACCCAATCGGCAATGCGGTTGGCGATGCCCTGCTTGGCCCACTCCACATGCTGCTTTAGCGCCGCTGACAGGAAGGTCATTCCCTGGCGGGGGATGGCCACGTACTCGAAGTTGCCCCCCACGGACTTGGGCTGCACGAACAGCACGTTCTTGATCATGCACTACCTGCCCTTATTCAGAGGTGCTCCCGACGGAGCCCTGTTCAGCTACTCCTTCTGTTCGCCGATGAGCGCCTTCCCCTAGGCAGAAACACACCTCCTGTGCAAAGGTGACGGGACAAAGCTCGCGCTACTATACCACTTCAGCCAGCAGGGGGTGAAGCTAGTACGCTCCGCTGCCCAGGAGCACCGCCGGAATGGTGCGCAGCAGGATCTGAAAGTCCAGGCCCAGGGACCAGTTCTCGATGTAGTAGATGTCCAAGAGCACCATCTCGTCAAAGGGGAGCTCGCTGCGTCCACTCACCTGCCAGAGCCCCGTCAGCCCGGGCGCGACGGTGAGCCGCTTGCGGTGCCACTCCTGGTACTGCTCCACCTCAGAAGGCAGCGGGGGGCGGGGTCCGACCAAACTCATCTCGCCGCGCAGCACGTTCCAGAGCTGGGGCAACTCGTCCAGGCTGCTGCGTCGCAGCCAGTGGCCCACTCGCGTGACCCTGGGATCGTTGCGCATTTTGAAGAGGGGGCCGGTCGCCTCGTTGTGGGATTGCAACCGTGGCAGCAGCGCCTCAGAATCCACCCGCATAGAGCGGAACTTGAGGGCCGGGAAGGGCCGTCCGTTCTTGCCCAGGCGGGTCTGCACGAAGAAGACGGGTCCAGGGGAGTCGAGTTTTATGGCCAAGGCGATGAGCAGCCAAAGGGGCGCGAGCGCCAGCGAGAGGAGGCCGGCCAGCGCGACGTCCAGCGCCCGCTTGAGCAGTAGGTTCGAGCTGCTGATAGAGACATCTTTGACGCCGATGACCGGGATGCCCCGCAGGTCTTCTACGTCCACCTGACTCAGGCTCATCTCAAAGAGGTCGGGCACGATTCGGAAGACGACGCCCTCCCGCTGGCACTGTTCCGTAATGTCGGAGATGAGGTGGTGTTGGGAGGAGGGGAGGGCCACGATCACCTCGTCGACCTGTTGTCCCTGGAGCACCTGGGGCATGTCCTGGAGGGCGCCGAGCCGCTTGAAGCGCCCCAGGTCGCCTGCGTCTCCGTTTTGCACGAAGCCCATGAGCCGGTAACCCAGGCCTGGCTCGGTTGCCAGGATGTGCATCACGGTCATCCCCAGGGGCTCGCCCCCCACCACCAGGACCCTGCGCTCCCCGATGCCCCGCCGCCGGAGCACGGCCTGCACCGCCCTGGCCAGGAGGCGGGAAGCCACCAGGAACGCCAGCACCAGCCCCCAGGCGATGAGGAAGAGGCCTCGGGAGTAGGCGAACCCCCGGAAGAGAAAGACGGCGGCGAAGATCAGCATCATGCCGAAGCTGGTGGCCTGGAGCAGCGCCCAGGTCTCCTCCAGGAGAGGCCGGCGGGTGGGCCTGCGGTACAGGCCGGCCACGTGGTAGATAGCGTAGAGGGTGAGGGTAAGGCCGGCCTCCACTGGGAGATAGGCCGGGAGCTCAACGAAGTTCTCGTCCGGTACGTCGCCGCCCAGCCCCAGCAGGTAGCGGCTATAGTAGGCCGCTACGAAGGCCAGGTTGATGAGCAGGAGGTCGCTGGCCTGGAGTCCCAGGCGCACCAGCCGCTGGAAGCGCAAGCGCCTCCCCCGGCTCGCCGCCTGGGGCACTCCCTGAGCTTGTGTGGCCAGGCTGGCCACCGTCCCGCTACGCATGGGCTGGCATCTCCCCCTGGCTGGCCGCCGGGCCACCGGTGGGCAGCATCACGGCCCTATTGTAGTCCAGTCCACGGCTCTTGTAACGCGTCATACAGAGGCCTCCCTGAAGCCCTGGCGGGCTGTACCGCCAGCAGATCCTCCGCTGCCGCACTTATGGCCTCCACCGACTGCCGGGTCATGCACTGAAAGCGGAGATCGCCCTCCCAGCGGCAGTGCACGTAGTCGCAAGGCCGGCACTCCAGCGTCACTTCCAGCAGCCGGTAGGCGGCGCCGTAAGGGTGGAAGCGCCACGGCTCCGAGGGGCCAAAGAAGGTGACCACCGGAGTTCCCACCGCCGCGGCCAGGTGCATGGGCGCGCTGTCGTTGCCAATGAACAAGACGCAGCGCTCCAGCACGGCCGCCGTCTCCAGCAGGGAGAGCCTTCCCGGCAGCAGGGTCAAGACTGGTTCTCCAGACTGGCCCCGGGCGGAGAGGCGCGCCGCCAGCTCCTCCGCCAAGGGGCGCTCCTCTGGCCCGCCGATGACCACGAAGCGGCGCCGTGGCTCCCTCTGGAGCAGCGTCTGTGCCACCTCTGCGAACTTCGCCACAGGCAGGCATTTGCTGGGGAAGCCGGCGCCCAGATGCAGACCGACATAGGTGCGGCCCGCTCCCGGTGGGACCAGGGCTGCCGCGGCGTCTCGCTCCTGGCGGCCCAGGTACAGCCGAGGGGCAGCCTCCGACGGCGCATCGCCTCCGGCGGCGGCGATGGCCAGGGCCAGCTCCACCTGGTGGGCGTCGGCGGGCTGGGGGGCGTCGTAGTCCAGCAGGCTTCCGCCGCCCCGGACACCACTGCCCACCAGGGTCCCGGGTCCCGCGGCGGCTAGAAACGCGATGTCTCGGATGTCGCCCCGCAGTTCAAAGCCCAGGTCGTACTCCTCTCGGCGCAGGGCGGCGGTGACGGCCCAGAAGCGGGCGGCCTCTTTGACCCAGTCTACCCGCGCGCCGCGCCACGAGGCGTGCCAGGGGGCGCCGTAGGTAATGAGCCGGTCTACCGCTGGGTTGCCCCGCAGCACCGCCGCGCTGGCTGGGTTGGCCACCAGGTCAAGGCGGGCATGGGGGAAGCGACGGCGCAGCAGAGCAATGGCCGGCTCCGAGAGGAGCAGGTCGCCGATGGCGTCCAGGCGCACTGCCAGCACCTTGCGCACCCGCGAGGCCGCCTCCGGACGCAGAAGAGGCACGCCGCCGCGACCCGTGGCCAGGCGATAGGTCCGGTGCAGCAACGCCACCAGGGGCTCTGCCAGGGTTGCAACGGCGCGCTTCTGCCCCAGGGTGGGCGCCTTCATGCGCTCTCCAGGAGCTGCTGGTAGCACTGGTAGGTCTGCTGGGCGATGCGTTGCTGGGTGTAGTGCTCCAACACCCGCCGTCGTCCCCGTTCGCCCAACTCCCGCCGCAGGGCCGGGTCGTCCATCAGCCGCTGCAGGGACGCCTGCAGCGCCACGACGTCGCTCTCGGGGGCGACCAGCCCCGCTTCTCCGATGACGTTGGGGATCTCCCCGGAGTCGGAGCCGACCACGGGCACCCCGCAGGCCATGGCTTCCACCAGACTCCTGCCGAACTGCTCCTTCCACTGGGTGCGGCCCCGGCGCCAGGTGAGAGAGGGGTTCACCAGTACGTCCAGGTCCCGCAGGTGCTCGGGTACAGAGTCCGAAGGCACATTGCCCAGCATGCGCACCCTGTCACCAACGCCCAGGGCTGCGGCTTCCTCTAGGAGGCGGGGGCGCAAGGGGCCGTCGCCCAGGAACCGGAGCTCCCAGGGGCCTTCCAAGCCTGCCACGGCCCGCAGGAGCGTCAGCAGCCCCTTCTCTTCCACCAACCTACCGGAGAACCCCACTCGGAAGGGGCGCTGGGGAGTGAACTGCTCCGGGGCCTCCGGGTCGTCTTGCGGTGCAAAGAGCTTCGGATCGATGCCAAACTGGGGGATGATGTAGAGGGGGCGGCAGTAGCCCTTGGCCCGGAGGATGGCCGCAGCGTCCCGGTTGCCGGCGATGGCGCCGTGGACGCCGCGTAAGACCGTGCCCTCGAACCAACCGAAGGGGAAGGGCAGGCGCCGCGGGATGTTCTGCCAGGTAAAGAAGAGGACCCGCTGGGCGACACCCCGGGCCGCCCGCAGCGCATGGTAGCTCACGAAGTCGTAGGGCTCCTCATCAATGTGGACCAGATGGGGCCGCAAGGAGCGTATGAGCGCAGGCAAGCCCCGGTAGAAGTGGAGGTGGAAGCTGCCGTTGAGGGCCGGGTCTTCCACCACCATGCGGTAGCCCTGGTCGTAGCCCGGCTCCAGGGGCGCCTGCCGCTGGCCCGTGCGCCAGTAAGGTGGCACCAGGAGGGTCAGCTCCATGCCCGGCAGGGCCGCCAGCTCCTCCAGCTTGCGGCGGTACGCGGCCACGTAGCAGGCCTTGGAGACCATCAGGACACGCACGGTTTCACCGCCGTGACGTGCAGACTCACCGCACTGAGGGGCACCCGCCGCAGGAGGCCGGACTCGACGAAGGAGCCGGCCCACAGCCCCAGGGAGAGGGCGCGGTACAGGGGGTTGCGCCAGAGCCACCGGGGCAGCTCGTCGCCCTGCGCCAGGTACGTGAGCACGTCCTTGATCTGGCCCAGGGGATGCATGCTGTAGCTGACGCGCCGCACCTGGAAGCCGCTCTCCGTCAACAGCGCCCGGAGGCTGCTGTGGGTGAAGCGCTGGACGTGGCCGGCCCGCTTCTCCTTAAGGTCCGCGACCAGGCGGGCCCGCCACATCAGCCAATGCAGTGTCAGGGGCTGGCCCTCGCAGGGGACCAGGGCGTGGAGCACTCCGCCGGGGGCCAGGACCCGCCAGCACTCCCGCACGCCCAGCTCCGGGCGGTAGAGGTGCTCGAACACGTCGAAGACCAGCACCACATCGTACGCGTCGTCCTTGAAGGGCAGGGCCGTCAGGTCGGCCTGGGCCGTCCGCAGGCCGGGGTCCTCCTGCTGGGCCAGGAGCAGCCCCCGGCTGTCCAGGTCGCAGGCGTAGCCCTCCAGGCCTGGCGACCGTCGCCGCAGCGCCCGCAGGAAGCGGGCGGTGCCGGCGCCCACTTCGAGAGCCCGCCCTCGCATGCCCCGGAGCTCCGCGGCCGCGCGCACAAGGGCCACGTTCTGGCCCCGCAGGGAGCGCTCGGGCTGCCAGGTGGCGGCGGGCCTGCCCGCCGAGGAGGGCGCGCCGCCGGGGCGGGCTAGGGTGGTGGCGCGGTCAGACAACCTGTGCGTGCTCCCTTGCCAGGACCTGATGGTAGACCTCTATGGTCTGCTGGGCGGTGGCCGTCCAGCTAAAAGTCTCCGCTCGGCGGAGTCCCTGGGCGCCGAGGCGCTCTCGTAGCGCCGGATCACTCGCCCCCTGCCGGATCAACTCGGCCAGTCCCGCCTCGTCGTCGGGGGAAAAGAGAAGCGCGGCGTCGCCCACCACCTCTGGCAGACTGGTAGCGTTGCTGCACAGGACAGGCGTCCCACAGGCCATGGCCTCCAGGGGCGTCAGGCCGAAGCCCTCGTAGCGCGAGGGAAAGACGAAGAGGAGCGCGCCCCGGTAGAGGGCTGGTTTGTCCTCCTCGGCCACCCAGCCCAGAAAACGCACCCGCTCCGCTACACCGGACTCTTGGGCCACGTGCCGCAGGTCGGGGAAGGCTGCGCCGTGGCCGGAGCGGGGGGCGCCGGCGATGGCCAGGGTCGCCTGGCAACCGGAGCGGGCGTAGGCCCGGATGAGGGCTGCCACGTTCTTCCGGACGTCCAGACCGCCCATGTAAAGAAGGTAGGGAGACTCCAGGCCGTACTTTGCGGCCAGGAGCGCGCCTTCTGCGGGCTGCTGATGGGACCCAAAGCGCTGGTCTGCCGCCAGGTAGGCCCGACGCACCCGCTGCGGGGAGATGCGCAGCCGCTGGATGACGGCCTGGCGCGTGTGCTCCGAGTCGGCCAGGATGACGGTGGCCCGCCGGGCGCTCGCAGCCGCCAGAAGGTTGTACAGGCGCACCAGGAGGCCGCCCCGGAGCTGGGGCACCATGAGCTGGATCAGGTCGTGGGCCGTGACCACCACGGGCACCGTACTGCGAAGGGGCGCGCCCAGATAGGGGATATGGAGGAGGTCCGCTCCCAGGCGGGCAGCCGCGCGCGGCACTGCTACTTGTTCGAACCACACCTTGCCCAGATGGCCAGGCAGGGGCATTGAGAGGAAGTGGAACCGTGCTCTGCTGGCATCATGCTGGCCCAGCGTAGCCACAGCCGCGGCAGGTAGGAGCACGGACAGCTCGCCGGGCCAGCGGTCTTCCAGCTCGCGCAGCAGGCCGGCCGTGTACTGCCCGGTGCCCGTGGTGGGTTGCGCCAGAAAGTAGCCGTTGATGGCGAGATGCATCGCTAGCGGCTGGTGGCTAGCGCAGCAGGTGCGCCGGCCTGCTGGTACGCCGCCAGGAGCTGGCGTGCGGCGGCGGCCCAGGAGAACCGGCGGGCCCGGGCCAGGCCCTGTTGCCGGAGGCGCTCTCGCAGCCCCGCATCCCGCACCAGCCGGGAGATGGCGTCGGCAATGCCTTCTGTGTCTGCGGGGGCTACCAGGAGCGCGGCGTCGCCCAGCACCTCCGGCAGCGAGGCGACGTTGCTGGCCACCACGGGCGTCCCGCAGGCCATGGCCTCCAGGGGCGGCAGGCCGAAGCCCTCGTAGAAGCTGGGATATAGGAAGGCCGCGGCTCCGGAGAGGAGCGGCGGCAGGTCCTGCTCGGGCACGTAGCCCAGGAAGCGGACGTGCCGCTCCAGGCCCAGGTCCGCCACTGTCTGGAAGATCGGTCCGTAGCCCCAACCCCTGCTGCCACCGATGGCCAGGGGCATGACGGTGACCCCCCTGTCCAGCAGCACGCGGTAGGCTCGCAGCACCCCGGGGAGGTTTTTGCGGGGCTCCAGCCGGCACACCGTGAGCAGGTAGTCTTTCGGGAGCTGGTAGCGGCGTTGCAGGTCGGCCCGCGTCTCCGGGTCTTCCACGGGATGGAACGCGTCGCTGACGCCGCCGTAGACCACGGCAACCCGCTCCGGCGGCAGGCCCAGGCACGTCACCAGCTCCTCTTTGGTGAACTCCGAGTCGGCCAGTACCAGGCGCGCGCGTTCCAGGGCCCGGGGCACGGCGCCCAGGAGATACCGCGCGAGGCTCGGTTCGGCGTACTCCGGGTGGCGCAGGAAGCTCAGGTCGTGGATGGTCACCACGCCCTGCGCGGCCCGCAGCGGGGGCAGGACGTAATCTGTGGCGTGAAAGATGTCCAGCGGCCCGGTGAACCACTCCACCGGCACGGGCAGGCGCGCCCGCTGCCAGAAGACTGCGGCAGCGCGGGCCGACACGGGCAGCGCCGCCCAGCGGGCCTGTGGGCAGGATGCCACCACGAATGGAGGTCGGCTGCCCCGGGGCGCCAGGAAGACGTACTCGTGCTGAGGGCCTTCGGCCAGGAGCGCCGCCACCAGCTCCCGGGTGAACCTGCCGATGCCGGCGCCTTCCTGGGCGGCCGTGGTGTAGTCGATACCGATACGCATCTGGTTACACCCGGCGCCGGAGCGCAAAGAGCACGAAGCCGAACCCCACGATGCTCCAGTAGCTGACCGCCCGGTCCAGGAGGGTCGCCGCCACGGCCGCCTCTTTGCTGACGCCCACCAGGAGCAGCAGGCCCACTACCCCTGCCTCTACCAGCCCCAAACCGCCGGGCGTGAAGGGCACCACGGTGAGCAGGGAGGCGGCCAGCGATGCGAAGATGACGAAAGAAAGGTTCAGGTTCAGGCCCAGGGCCTGGACCACCAGGAACAGCCGTCCCGCCTCGGTGAACCAGACCGCCACGCTGAGCAAGAAGATCACCGGCAGGTTGCGGAAGCTGCCCAGGGTGCCTTCCTGGAAGCGGAGGTACTGGGCCTGCACCTGGCGGGGAAGGAGACGGTGGAGATGCCCCCGCAGCCCCCACATGGTCCCCAGGCCCACGACCCCCAGGGCCATGAGGAGCACTCCGCCCAGGAAGATCTGCGTCGTGGCGTCGGCGGCGCCCGCCTGCGCGCCGCCCAGGCCCAGGGTGGCCGCCACCAGCAGCAGCATGAGCACCACCATGTCCATGAACCGCTCGGCCAGCACGGTGCCCATGACCGTGGAGAAGCTGACGCCCGTGGCCTGCTTGAGCTGGTAGCCCCGGTAGGCATCGCCCAGTTTGGCGGGAATGACGCAGTTGGCGAACCAGCTCAGGTAGAGCATGCGAGAGAGCACCAGCAGGGAGGGCAGCCTGACGCCGGCCTTGAGACTCAATCCCACGTTCTCCAACAGGAACCTCCAGCGCAGTCCCCGCAGGGGGAAGGTAAGGTAATAGGTGACAAAGGCCAGCAGGAACAGCCCGGTGTTCGCGCTCTTGATGGTGCTCCAGAGCAGTGGCAGGTCCAGCTCCAACCGGGTGGCGAAGAAGAGGAGGATCGCCAGGGCCAGCAGGAAGGAGAGAATAGAGCGGCCCCGTGGGAGCTGCTCTGGAAGCGCTCCTTCGACAGGCTCAGGACGATGCCCTGCCTCCGAGACCGGCACGCTTTCTGGGTTGACGGTGGACATGCCTGCCTAGCTTCCCGGCTCCCTGTCGCCGACGAGAGGGCCACGGCTCGCCGACTCCGCTACGCCCACCGAGGCCGCAGCAAGGCCCAGCAGGAGTCCCACCAGCGCCGCCATGCCGTGCACATACAGGTTATCAAACAAATGGTGGATCGTCAGCACCGCCAGCACGCCGGCGGCGCCCAGCGCCACGCCATAGCAGGCGGCATACCCCCAATCGGAGGCGCCGCTGCGGGCGAGCCGCTGGACCCTTCGCACAGTACGCAGCGCCTGCCACCAGAGGCTGCCCAGCAGCGCCAGGTACGCGCCCAGGCCAAGGATGCCTGTCTCTGCCAGAAGGTTCAGGTAGTAGTTGTGGGCGTGGCCCGGCAGGTAGGGCCAGCCCGGCAGGGCGTAGCGCAGGTACACGGCGTCGAAGCTGCCGATGCCCACACCTACCAGCGGGTGATCCAGGAACATCTCCCAGGCTGCCTGCCAGATGGCCATGCGCTGCACCAGGGGAAAGTTCTGGGAGGTGAGGGTGATGTCCCGGGCGTCGAAGAGGGTGAAGTTTTCGGCCAGCACCACCAGGCGGCTGGTGACCACAGGAGGGAGCAGCCCCCACGCGCCCAGCAGGAGCAGGGCGAGACCAACGAGCAGCCCGGCGCCCAGGGCCAGCACGGCTCGCCGGCTGTGCAGTGCAACTATCACCGTGGCTCCAGTACCCAGGGCCAGCAGCGCACTGCGGGAGTAAGAGGACAGGAGGGCCAGGACCATCAGGCCGCCGCAGCCCAAGAGCAACAGCCCCAGGGGAGTGAGCAGTTTGCCACGGGCATAACTTGAGAAGGCCAGGGCCAGGCCACTTCCCAAGCCCAGGAGCAACGCCAGGTACGCAGCGAAGGGATTGGGCTGCCCGAAGCTGCCGAAGGCCCGGAGGGCGCCCCCGCCTAGGAGGTAGCCCGTCGGCCCGGAGCCGCTGCCGGCCTGGCTCAGGCCGTAGAGCGCCTCGGTCGCGCCGGCCACCAGCAGCGCCGCCGCCACTACTAGAACATCCCGTCGGCGCTCTACTAGGGTTGCCGCGAGAAGGAAGGCCAGCCCCAGCTCCAGCCACTTCACCAGCTCTTTCAGGCTCAACGCGGGCGCGGCGGAGACCGTCAGCGAGAAGGCGCCGACTGCGAGAAAGACGGCCAGGGCCGCCCACAGGCCGGGCCAGGGCACGTCTAGCCGCCCTTCGACCCTTCGGCCAGGCTCAGGGCAGGCAAGCTCAGGACGGCGCTGGCGGATCGAGGTCCTGGCCACCCAGGCCAGGGCGGTGATGCTCAGGACCGCCTCCGTGGCGCCCAGGGTGAGGCCGCCCACGGGTAGCTTGAGCGCGTCCCCAAAGGGTACGCTGAAGGCCAGCAGGGCCAGCCCCAGGGCAGGGTACAGGGGGACCAGCACAGACCCCCACGCCGCGCCGCTCACCAGGGCCGCGTCCCGCAGAGGGATGGTCGCCAGGATGGTCGCGCAGAGCAGGAGGGCCGCAGCCGTAAGGAGAGCAGCCGGTCGGCGGAGGGTGGCGGTTCTCGTCGGGCGGCTCCTAGGGGCTGGCGGAGCTGGGGACAGAGGGCCGCTGAGCGCGCCTCGCCTCGAACCAGGGGATGGTCTTGCGCAGGCCTTCCTCCAGTCCCATGGTGGGCTGCCAGCCCAGCAGTCGCCGAGCCTTGGAGATGTCGGGCCGGCGGCGGGTGATCTCCTCAGGCCGGCCAGGCAGGTGCACGATGGGGGAGGGGCTGTTGGTCAGCGCCTTGGCCAGCCGGGCCACCTCCAGGATAGGGTACTCTTGAGGGTTGCCCAGGTTAAGAACCTGGCCTGCAGTACCGGGCGCGTCCATGGCGCGCAGCAGGCCGTCCACCAGGTCGGAGACGTAGCAGAAGCTCCGGCTCTGCTGCCCATCACCGTAGACGGTGATGGGCGCGCCTGCCAGCGCCTGGGTGAGGAAGTTGGGGATCACCCGCCCGTCCTCGGGCTGGTTGCGGGGGCCGTAGGTGTTGAAGATGCGGACGATACGGACATCCACCCCGCGTTGGGCGGCGAAGTTGACCGTCAGGGCCTCGGCGAACCGCTTCCCCTCGTCGTAGCAGGAGCGAGGTCCTACGGGGTTGACGTTGCCCCAGTAGTCCTCCGGCTGGGGATGCACCAGGGGATCGCCGTAGACCTCGGAGGTGGAGGCCAGCAGGAACCGCGCTCTGTGGCGAGCCGCCAGCTCCAGGAGACGATGGGTCCCTACCGAGTTGGTTAACAGGGTCTCCAGCGGGTAGCGGCCATAGCCCTCGGGGCTGGCCGGGCTGGCCAGGTGAAAGACCGCGTCGCACGGCGCCTCGGGCAGCGGCTCCGTGATGTCGTGGCGGAGGCAGCGGAACTCAGGACTGGCTTCCAGGTGTGCCAGGTTGCGGGGGTCGCCGGTGATGTAGTTGTCCAGCACTGTCACCGTATGGCCCAGGGCCAGGAGGGCGTCGCAGAGGTGTGATCCGACGAACCCGGCGCCTCCCGCCACCAGCGCCCTCATGGGCGGGCCGCCTCGACGGTGGGTCCGGACGTCGCTTGGCGGAGGAGGACCTGGAGCAGGGCGTAGGTCATCCAGAACAGGTAGGCCAGGTCAATGAGGAAGTAGCTGTTGTCGCTCAACCCGTGCACCAGTGCATCTACCATGCTAGCCGTCACGGCCAGCGCCAGAGTCCGCTCACTGCTGCTCAGGGGCAGCGCCAGGAGCCGTCGCGCGGCGTTACCGAAATGATAGAGCAGCCCCGTGAGCGCCACAAGCCCTAGTATGCCAAGGCTTAGCCAAAAGTCAAGGAGCAGGTTGTGGGGATGAGAGATGTCGGGCTCCAGGGCCGCCTGCGGTAGGAGGTAGCGCGGGTAGTAGGAGAGGAAGTTGTCCAGCCCCACGCCCGTGAGGGGGTGGTCCAGGGCCAGGGCCAGGGCGGCCTGCCACACGTAAAGGCGCTGGGCGATGGGCGTGGGCGCGAGCAGCCGCTCCCAGGGCAGGAAGGGCGCTGCTAGGAGCAGGGTGAGAGCTCCGGCCACCAGCACCGCCAGGCCCAGCCGCCGGCGCACCGCCGCCAGGAGGAAGAGCAGTGCGGCCAGGAGGCCCAGGTACGCCCCCCGGGAGAAGGTGAGGGAGAAGGCGGAGAGCATCGGAGCAGCGGCGGCGCCATAGAGGAAGGCGCTGCGGCGTCGGCGGCCCGTGAGCAGCGGGACCAGCGCCAGCGCCAGGGCCACCGGGATGGCCCGGCCCAGGAAGAGGGCCAGCGCGTTCGGTGAGTGGTACACCGCCAGGATGCGGCGCACGCCGCCCGTGGCCTCCACCTCGCCAATGGCGAAGTAGTGGAACAGCCCGAACAGGGAGATGGCGGCGGCCAGCACGACCAGCCCGGCCAGGTAGCGGGCGACGTCCCGCTTACCGCGCAGCGTCTGTACCAGCAGCAGGTAGTACAGCGCTGGCTCCACCACCACCACCCGGTACTCTCGCAGGGCGACCTGGAGGTGCTGGGTGAAGAGTAGCGAGACCGTGGCCGCGCCTACCAGCAGGGCCGGAGGCGCCCATATGTCCCAGGTGGCTCTAGGGAGGGAGGTGTCGAGCTGGCTCGTCACCTCCGGCGCCGGGGCGAGCCTCCGCAGGCACCACGCCACCGCGCAGACCCAAAGGGCGTACTCTGCAAGGCTGATGTCCAGCGGCACGGTGCGGCCCAGAGGGGTGGTGAGAAAGGCCAGGTCCAGCGCCTTGGGGAACCGGTAGAAGGGCGCGCTGAGGAGGACGACCAGCAACCCCAGGTCCAGCCGCCACCAGGCCATGAACAGGAACACGGCTGTCCAGAAGAAGGCCAGCAGGAGGTTGGGGCTGAGGTAGTAGAGCAACGCCGGCGCTGCTACCAGGCCCACGGCCAGCCCGCCCTGGCGCGCGCCGTCGCCCTGGGGGAGGAGCGCCAGCAAGCGTTGCCAGAAGGAGTGGCCCGTCACGGCGCGCTAGCGGGCGGTGTAGAGCAGGTACACGGGCGCGCCGTCCCTGCTGTAGAAGGTCGCTTCCACGCGCAGCTCCTTCTGGAGCGCCGCCGCCACCTGCTTGAAGAGGGTAAAGCGGGGAAAGGTGGTGTGCTCTGGGCTGTGAAACAGGTAGAGGTGGTCCGGCCGCGTCAACGCGCCGTAGAGCCAGTGCAAGAAGGCCTCCGGCGGCTCCTGGGTGTAGTGGAAGACCTCCACCGGGTTCACCCGCCCTTGGGTGAGGAGCTGCACGCTGTACTTGATCCCCCAGTCCATGGCCAGAGGCTCGGTCACGCGCTGCGTGTCCAAGAAGTCTGCCAGCGCGGCGACGGTGTCGGAGTGGGCGCCCAGACCACCGGCGCGCCCAAGCAGGTCATGGTACTGCCAGTCTACCACCAGGTTGCCGGTGACCAGGAACGCCAGAGTGGCCGTCATGGCCCGCAGCCCTCGTGCTCCCAGGAGATACCGGCCCAGGAGGTAGATCCCCAGCGCCAGGAGGACGCAGAGGAGCGGGAGCAGGAAGAAGAGATGGGTGGGCCAGAGGCCGGAGAGGGTGAGGGGGCTCTGGAGCAGGACCAGCAGGGCCAGCGCCAGCGCCAGCAGCGCTCCAGGCAGGTGGCGGCGCGCCTGGGGGCGCAGGAGCAGGGTGGCTACCAGGGCAGCCACGGTCAGCCCGAATCCCAGCGGGAACCAGGGATTGGAGGGCGCGTCGCCCAGGAACCAGAAGTGGCCGCCATCCAGCAGGGCGCGCAGGCTGTCCAGGCGAGTCAGGAGGTTCCTGAGGTACTCGCTGTTCCGCACCCCGTACTGGCTCACCTGGGCGCTGGCGGCCAGCGCCTCCAGGGTACCGCCGGTCTGGAGGTTGTACAGGATGAGCATGCCCGCTCCCGCCAGAAAGGCCAGGAACGCCGAGGCGATCCGCAGCGCTCTTGAAGCCAGGGCCACGGGCGCTGGTCGGGTGGCTGCATGTCCCTGCCGCAGCTCTGCCAGCCACAGCGCGCCCCGCCAGGCCACGGAGATGGCGGCCAGGGCCAGGATGAACCAGAGGAACAGCACCTTGGTGCTGAGCCCCAGTCCCAGGACAAAGGCCGCCCCAACTGCCCATCCCCAGGCGCCGCTGCGACGCCACGCCAGCAGCAGGAGGAGGCTCAGCATGGCCCACAGGGCCAGTAGCGAGGAGACATGCACCCCTTGGCGCACATAAAAGATGAAGGAGGGGTGTGTCGCCAGGGCCAGGGCTGCCGCCGCCGCCACCCAGGAGGTGGAGAACAACCCTCGGGCCCAGACGTAGGTGGCCAGCAGCGTCAGCGCCCCGCCGGTTACGGTCATCAGCCGGAGAGGTATGACCCCGACGCCCAGCCAGGCAAAGAAGGGCAGGACGGCGTAGGTATGCACCGCTCCCACGTAGTCCATGACCATGAGGGGCAGGATGACCCCCAGGACTGACAAGCCAGCGCCCCGTACCAGCTCCGGCTGCTTGCCCTGAAGCAGCAGCATGGCCGGGACCGCGTCGGCGGCCTCATCGTAGTAGAGGCCAGGTAGCCCAAGCTGGTAGAGGGCCAGCCCGCCGTAGAGCAGCAGGATGGCCCCCAGCAGGGAAAGGTCTTGCAGTGGGAGCGATCGCCTGGATGCGCTCTGCTGGAGAAGGCTGGGCGAGGCTGTTGCGAGGTCGATGCCGGGCTGCACGGGGCTACTGGGCCAAGGGATCCCGGTCACCGGGTCGCTGAGGGCTAGCCGGGGCCAGACGCGCCGCGCCGCCGCAGCGAGGAGAGCACCAGGCCGGCGCCACCCAGCGCGGCTGCCAGCGCCAGCGCCCAGAAGGCCGTGGTGTCGGGCTTGTACTCGACTTCGAAGGTGGTGAAGGCCCAGGGCGGCCCGGAGAGGCGCTCCAGCCTGACCGCGTGCACGCCCGGGCTCAGGCCAGTGGCCACCATCGTCTTTACTAGCGCTGGCGTTGCCGTGCCCGGCAGCTCCAGGACCGGTCCCGCACGGGGGCCCTGGAGCGGAAGACCGCCCTCCTTGCCGTCCACCGTCATGCTGAGGCGTGTTGGCTCCTTCCCGGTCAGCACCATGAGGGCTAGGCTGGTGCCTGCCACGGTAAAGGTGGCGGCGCCACCCTGCTCTGGGCTCCGCCACGCCCGCTGGCCGGGAGCGCCCTCCACCCGCTGTCCAGACCAAGCCCCCTGGAGCTGGACGGCGGGATTGGTCGCCTCGTAGTCGCCGGCCCCAGCCACTTGCAGCTCCTGGCCTAGCTCCTTGACCCGGTGGTACACCAGGCGGGGCGTGAAGTCGGTGTCTACTACTCGGAAGAAGTAGTCCGATTGTTCAATGGGGATGTCGCCCACCTGGCGGAAGTACCAGAGGTTGATGACCCCCACCCAGCCCCAGCTCCGGGCCAGCCGGATGGCCTGGGCGGTGTAGTCGGCCTGCTGCTGCTCCGGCACCCGGCGCCAGATGAGCTTGGCGGGCGAGAACTCCGGCGGCGAGGCGTTCCACCCGAACTCGTTGAACCAGACCGCCTTTTGGCCATCACCGTGGCGCTCCATGACGTTCCGCAGCAGCTTCACCCGCTGGAAGTTCAGTGTCCTGGGATCAGGAGGAGCGTCCGGCGGGAACTCGAAGCCGTAGGCGTTGACCGTTAGTACGTCGAAGGCGTCCCTGGCCCCTGCCCGGTACATGGCGTCCAGGTACTGGAGCTCGCTCAGGTTCCTGGGCGACTCCTCCAGAGTCTCGGCCAGGGGCGCGCTGAGGATCACGACGCCAGGGTCGGCCTCCCGTGCGGCCGCGGCGGCCAGCTTGAGCATGGTCACGTAGCCTGCCGGGTCTACCGGGCGGTCACCCCACTCAGGCCAGATGTTGGGCTCGTTCCAGACCTGGTAGTATTGCACCCGCCCCTTATACCTGCTCACCACCGTCCGGACAAAGCTGGCGTAGTCGGCAAAGTCGTCTGGGGGGGCTGTGACGTAGCGGTTGTCCCGGCGGGTCCAGGCTGGCGGGCGGTCCAGCCGGGCGATGATGCGCATGCCATGGCGCTCTGCCAGGGCCACGATCTCATCGTACTTCTCCCAGGTGCTTTTCTTGAACTTGTCGTCGTAGTAGTAGCCCTTCCGGGGCTCGATCTCCTCCCACACGAACATCTGCTTGATCCACCCGATGCCCGCCTCCCGGGCCAGCTTCAGCGTCTGCTCTCGCTTCCAGGCCTCCACCTCCCGCTCCAGGAAGAAGTTGGCGCCCAGGGGGTTGACATCGGTGTGAGGGATGGGCCGCGGGGCCGCGCTGGTGACCGGGGGGGGCTGCGCGGGCTTGGGCGCCAGTGCCAGGCCCACCAGCGAGCCTACCAAAAGGAGGAAGGAGATCAGCCGGAGGGGGAGCCTGCGTGAGAACTGCAATCGGGTCGCCTCTACTGCCAGTGTGGTCGCCTGCTATAGCGGGGAACGGGAAGGGGCGAGGCTGGTTACACCAGCGGCCGCTTGGCGGGCATGCCGGGACGACGGGGATAGCGGTCCGGCGTGGGGGATACCTTTTCCACCACCACAAGGCAACGCTGGTCCGGGAGCTGAGGCAGCGGGACTGAGACGATGTCCAGCAGCCGCCCGCCCAGCAGCGCCATGGCCCGCTGCGCCTGCCCCACCTCGGCGGCGATGTCGCCTTTCTTCATAGCCACAGCACGACCACCTACCCGGCAAAAGGGGAGCTGGTACTCGGCGAGGGTTGCCATGGAGTCCACGCCGCGGCTGACCACCAGGTCATAGCTCTCCCGGTGCGCCGGGTCGTGGGCCACCTGCTCGACCCGGCCAGTCACCACGGCGAGGTCCGGCAGCTCCAGCGGCAGGCGCAAATGGCGCAGGAACGCCGTCTTCTTCTCCGTGGCCTCCAGCAGGGTGACCTGTAGCTGCGGCAGCGCCAGCCGCAGCGGGACGCCCGGAAAGCCCGCTCCGGAGCCGACGTCCAGCAGCCGGAGACTATGGCCCTCTATGGCCAGCGTTACGGTGAGGGAGTCCAGGAAGTGCCTGATGAGCACGTCTCCGTACTCCGTGATAGCCGTGAGGTTGGCTCTGCGGTTCCACGACACCAGGGCCCGGTAGTACCGGCGAAACTGAGAGAGGTGCGCCTCCGTCAGGGCCAGGCCCAGGCGGCGTGCTCCGTCGGCCAGGGCAGCTTCCGCGTCTGCTGGCGAGGCGGTGGTTGAGGGCGCGGGCGCGCCCGCGTGACACTGAGCAGGCATGGCACTGTGCTACAATGGGCCTGACGGGAGCCTGACTGGGATGCTATGCGGTTGCCTTCAGGAACGCCGACCCTTAACCTCCATTCTAGACCGTCAATGGACCCGAGGCCAGCGTCACCAGGATGGAGGCTGGCGGGACAGAGGAGAGCGTCCTCCCGTGCCGCCGCGCTGTTGCTGGCCGGGTTCTTGACGCTGGCAGCGGTTGGCTGCGGTCTGGGCGGCCCCTCCGGCCCCTCCGGCCCCGCGTCTCCACAGGCCACGCCCGGCGGCGCCCGTACTTCGGGGCCTGCAACGCCCCCTGGGGGAGGCACGCCGACCCCTCTGCCGGAGATCACCATCGCCGCTCCTGCGCGGGGCGCCGAGGTCCGGAGCCCGGTGCGGGTGGCCGGTAGCGCCCGGGTCTTCGAGGGCACGGTGGAGATCGTGGTGCGCAACGCTCGTGGGGACCAGGTGGGCACGGGCTGGACTACTGCTTCAGTGGGCGCGCCGGAGCGGGGAGACTACGCCACGAACATCTCGTTCGCCTTGGCGGGCGGCAGGCAGAACGGGACGGTGGAGGCGTTCAGCCGCAGCGCAAAAGACGGCAGCGTGCAACACCTGGCCTCCGTGCCGGTGGTGCTCGTCCCCAACTAGGACCAGCATGCGCATCGGCATCGACGCCCGCCTGGTGGCCTATCAGCAAGGGGGCATCAACACCTACGTGCGGGGGCTCGCTAGGGCCCTGGCGCGGGTAGATCCCGACGATGACTTTACCCTCCTCCAGAGCCGCAGGTCCCCCCAGCCGCTGGCGGCTGGCCCCAATGTGCGGGTGCGCTCCCTCTGGACGCCGCCCCATCATGTGCTGGAGCAGTGGTCGCTGCCCCTGGAGCTTGCCCTTCAGCCGCTGGAGGTGCTCCACAGTCCCGACTTTATCCCGCCCTTCCGTCGCCGCTGCCCCGCGGTGGTGACGGTGCACGACCTCGCCTTCCGCCGCTATCCCGAGACCAAGACCGCCGACAGCCTGCGCTACTACGACCAGGTGGACCGGGCGGTGGCTGACGCCGAGGCCATCATCGCCGTCTCCGAAGCTACCAGGGTGGACATGGGGGAGTTGCTGGGGGTGCCCCGAGAGCGGGTGGACGTGGTCTACCACGGGGTGGACTCCTGCTACCGGCCAACGGCAGACCGGACTGCCCTCAAAGACTTCTGCCGCCGCCGCGGCCTGCCGGAGCGCTTCATCCTCTGGGTGGGCGCCCTGGAACCACGGAAGAACCTCGGCTGCCTCTTCCGGACCCTGGCGGAGATCGGTTCGCGGCTGCCGGACTCCCTGGGCACCCTGGTGCTGGCGGGCCCCCGGGGCTGGCGCTGGGAGGAGACCGAGACCCTATTCCAGCGCTTGGGCATCCAGCGACGCACTATCTTCTACGGCCCTGCGACGGAGGAGGAGCTGCGGTTGCTCTACAACGCTGCCTGGGTCTTTGTCTTCCCCTCCCTCTACGAGGGTTTCGGCCTGCCGCCGCTGGAGGCCATGGCCTGCGGCACGCCGGTGGTGGCCTCCAGCGCTCCGGCACTGCCGGAGGTCCTGGGAGACGCTGCCCTCTACTTCGATCCAGAGGACCCGGCAGGCCTGGGTCAGCACCTCCTGCGCCTGGCAGAAGACCCTCCCTTGCGGGAGCGCCTGAGCCGGGCGGGAGTGGCCCAGGCCGGCGCCTTCCGCTGGGAGGACACCGCCGAGCGCACCCTTGAGGTCTATCGCAAAGCCGCCGCCCGATGAAGCTGCTCTTCGTCACCGTCGAGCCCCCCTGGCCTCCCCAGGGCGGCTCCAGCCTCCGCACCTACAACTTCATACGGTTGCTCTCGGCGCGGCACGAGGTGCACCTGGCGTGCTACGCCTCGGTGCGGCAGGAGGTTGCGCTGCGCCAGGGACTGACGCCTCTCTGCCGGGGGATTCACGCCGTCTCGCCGCCACCGGGCCGCACCACGTGGCAGCGGGCGCTGGAGGTGGCCACCTCCCCCTTCCCCGACCTGGCCCACCGTTTCGGTGGCGAGGCGCTGGGAACGCTGGTGGAGGGCCTGCTCTCCCGCCAGCGCTTCGACGTGGTGCACCTGGTGGGCCTGGAAGCGGCCGGCGCGCTCTTTCCCCTGAAGGAAGACGGCGCCAGCGTGGTGCGAGGCCGGGCAAAGGTAGTGCTGGACGAGCTGAACGCCGAGTACCGCCTCCAGGAGCGGGCTTTTCGCGCCGGATTGGCCAGCCCCGGCCAGTGGTCTGGCGCGCTCTATAGCTGGGTGCAGGGGTGGAAGCTGCGCCACTACGAGGCCGACCTGTGCGGCAGCGTGGACGGCGTCGTAACGGTGTCGTCCGCGGACCGGGAGGCGCTACGACGGCTGACGCCTCAGATCACCAGCAGCGTGGTGCCCAACGGTGTGGACACCAAGCGGTACCACCCACCAGACTCAGCCTTCCGGACGGGAGACACAACTGCGAGCCTTCCGGAAGGCGGAGCGCAGCTCTTATTCACCGGGACTATGGACTTCCGTCCCAACGTGGACGCCATGGTCTGGTTCGTGGAGGAGGTGTTGCCCCTGGTGGCCGAAGCCGTGCCGGAGGTGCGGCTGAGCATTGTAGGGCGGAACCCGGCGCCCCGGGTGCTGGACCTGGCCGGCGAGCTGGTGGAGGTCACGGGGGAGGTCCCGGAGGACCTGCCATACTTCCACCGGGCGCAGGTCTTTGTGCTGCCGGTGCGCTTTGGTGGCGGCAGCCGGCTCAAGCTCCTCCAGGCGCTGGCCTGTGGCCTCCCGGTGGTGACCACCGTGCCGGGCGCGGAGGGCGTAGACCTCCGGCCAGGAGAGCACGCCCTGGTAGCCAACACCGCCTGGGGCTTCGCCAGGGCCGTCGTGCGTCTGCTGCGCGCGCGCCCGCTGGCGGCACGCCTGGCCGCGAGCGGACGAGCGTTGGCGGAACGCTACGACTGGGAAGGGATGGCGCCACTACTGGAAGCGTTCTATCGCCTGGTATGTGGTAGCCATGTGCTGGCCTAGCGGCGCGACGGTGTTGTCGCCGCAGCCGCAACAGCCCCGTGCGCATGGGAACTGATGAGGCTCTCTTCGTGGCTGCCAAGATTCGGAGCCGCGCTAGCGGCCCTGGCCGTGCTTCTGCTCCTCCCGGCCTTTGCCTTCCGTGACCAGCTTCCCACGTGGCTTGAGGAGCTCACGGGCGAGACGGACCCGCGCCAGCAGGTGGAGGGTCTGATCCACCTCGTGCGGCAGCGCCGGGTGGAGACGGCAGATCTCTCTCCGTCCGCGTATGCTGGCGTTTATCCCTTTGGCGCCAACACCTTCTTTGAGCAGGAGGTGGAGGAGTGGAAGCTGCGGCGCAGCATGGAGATGCTGCGGGCTGCGGGGATCAGATGGTTCCGGCAGCAGTTCCCCTGGGACCGCATCGAGCCGGAGGCCAGGGGGCGCTTCAGCGGGCCCTCCGGCTCTACGTGGCAGCCCTTTGATCGCATCATGTCGCTAGCGGAGGAGTACGGTCTGGAGCCGGTGGTGCGCCTGGACCTGGCGCCCCGTTGGAGCCATCCCGACGCCCCGTTCCGCCGGGGCCCGCCGGCCGACCTGAACGACTATGGAGACTTTGTCGCGGCCGTAGTCCAGCGCTACAAGGGGCGGGTGCGCTACTACCAGGTGTGGAACGAACCCAATCTCTTCTTCGAGTGGGGCAGCGCCCCCAACGCGGCCCACTACGTCAGGCTCCTCCGGGTGGCCTACCAGCGGGCCAAGGCCGCCGACCCCCAGGTGGTGATCCTCTCGGCGGCCCTCTCGCCCACCCTGGGCACGCCCGACGGGCTGAACCAGAGCGACCTGACCTATCTCCAGGAGATGTACGACGCCGGGGCCAGGGACTATTTCGATATCCTTTCTGCCCAGGGCTACGGCCTCTGGACCGGGCCGGGCGACCGCCGCGCCGACCCCTCCCAGGTGAACTTCTCCCGGGTGCAGCTCCTACGGGAGATCATGGTGCGCAACGGGGACGCGGGCAAGGCCATCTGGCTCAGCGAGATGGGGTGGGACGCGGTGCCCCTCGACTTTCCGGGAGAGGCGCTCCATGGACGGGTTACCGAAGAGCAGCAGGCCCGCTATACCCTGGCCGCGTTCCGGCGCATCCAGGAGGAGTGGCCTTGGGTGGGGGTGGTGTTTTACTGGCACTTCCGCAAGGTGTCCGATGAAGCGCGATCCCAGGAGGACTTCTACTTCCGGCTGGTTGACCCGGACTTCACGCCCCGACCGGTCTACTATGCGGTCCAGCAAGCGGCTTCGCAGCCGCCGGGGCTGGGCCGGGGCTGGCACCGACCGGACCACTGGGCGCTGGCTTTTGACGGTGTTTGGGAGGGACGGGGTGGGCATGGCCCGGCGGGCCCTCAGGCGCCGCTGCGGATCAGCCGCCAGATCGGCAGCCGGGTCGCCTTTACCTTTAACGGCACGGGACTGACCTTAGTAGTGGGGAAACGGCCTATGGGCGGTCGCCTGGCCGTGGAGGTGGACGGCGCGTCCCTGCCGGTGAACCGGATCGCCACAGGGAGCAGCCCAGGAGCCGTGGTGGACACTCGGGCCCCTGGTGAGCGGTCGGGCATCCAGACGCCGGTGGCCGCGGGCCTGGCGAAGGGCCCGCACCGGGTGGTGCTTACGGCGCTGGATGACGCGCCCGTCACTTTAGAGGGGATTATCGTGGTAGGCGAGGAGGCCACGGCCCAGGAGGGGCTGGTGGCAGCCGGGCTGCTGGCGGGCGGCGCAGTGGCCCTGCTGGCAGCCTCCCTGGCGAAGGCCGCCGCCTCGCCATAGGCAAGGGACGGGAGACGCGGGTGGGCCTGAAGGTCTCGGTCATCTGCACGGTGCGCAACGAGCGGAAAGCCCTGCCGGAGCTGCTGGCCAGCCTGGAGCGGCAGACCCGCCAGCCCGAAGAGGTGGTCGTCTCGGACGGTGGCAGCAACGATGGCACCCTGGAGCTGCTGCGGACCTACCCAGGGCCCCTGCCGCTGCGTCTGGTGGAATGCGGAGGAGGTACCATCGCCCAGGGCCGCAACGCGGCCATCCGGGTGGCCACGGGCGACATCATGGCCGTCACCGATGCGGGTGTCCAGTTGGACCCCAACTGGCTGGCGGAGTTGGCCCGCCCCTTTCAGCAGGAACAGAGCACGCAGGCGGTGGCGGGCTTCTTCCGGTCCGATCCCCACTCCGTCTTCGAGATGGCGCTGGGGGCTACCGTGTTGCCCGCGCTGGAGGAGATCCGCCCCGCGACCTTCCTACCCTCTAGTCGCTCCGTGGCCTTTACCCGACGAAGTTGGGAACGGGCGGGGGGCTACCCCGAGTGGCTTGACTATTGCGAAGACCTGGTGTTTGATCTGCGGCTGCGGGAGCTGGGGGTGGCTTTTTGCTGGGCGCCGGGCGCCCTGGCCCATTTTCGTCCGCGCGCCAGCCTGCGGGCCTTCTTCATTCAGTACTTCCGCTATGCCCGGGGCGACGGCAAGGCCGGCCTCTGGCCCCGGCGCCACACGATCCGCTACGCCGCGTACGCCTTTGCCGCGGTGGCCGTGCCGCTGGGGGCGCAGTATCCTCTCCTCTGGCCGGCGCTGGCTGCGGGCGCCGTGGCCCACCTCTACCGGCCCTACCGGCGCTTGTCGCCGCTCCTGGGCGGCCTCAGCCTGGGTGAAAGACTGGCGGCGATAGCGTGGGCGCCCCTCATCCGGATGACCGGTGACGTGGCCAAGATGCTGGGCTACCCCCTGGGCCTCTTGTGGCGCTGGCGGCGGCCCAGCCGGGGGGCGGCCCCGGCCAGGGAGTGAGGCTCGGCGGCCCGGGCAGGTGGCCCCGCTCGTCCTGAGTTTGCCTGCCCTGAGTCTTGTCGAAGGGTCGAAGGATGAGCGGCTCATGGTTCCCTTCGGCAAGCCTGCCCTGAGCGTAGTCGAAGGACCCAGGGTAAACTCGGCTCACCGTGAGCGGTTTTTCAGCCTGCTACGCGTTGTGCGCCGTCACCTCTGCCCAGCGTCCAAGCCCCGTGAGCTCGGCGGCGCTGCCGTTCTTTGTTGCGATCTCCAGATAGCCGCTGCTGCCAATGATGGCAAGGAGTTGCCCGCCGTGCTGGTAGGCGACGCTCACCTCTGGAATGCGGTGGCCGCCGATGACGATCTGCACTCGGCCTGGTGGCAGATCGGCTGCGCTTAGGTTCGTGATGAGGTTGCCGAAGTGGTCGACGTGCATCACTGCGCCGACCGTGGTGTCTGCGCCGGCAGCGTAGGGCCGGGGCAACACGAAGGCGTGGACCGCTTCGACTCGGGGACCCACCGCATCCGGCGCGAGGCCATTGGCTAGATGGGCAGCCACGGGGGCGAAGATGTCCCGCCCGTGGAAGGTCTGGCTCACGGGCTGCCGGAAGAGCTGGCTATGGGTGAGGGCGTAGGCCTTGAGGGCAGCGGGCAGGGAGCAGAGTCTGAGCGGTGGGGGCAACACTGGCGGCACCGTGACGTTCTTCTCCCGCTCGTCCAGATATGCGTCCACCACGTAGCTCAGCGCGCCGTTGTCAGGCGCCAGGAAGAGGGCGTGCGGAGTCTCCAGGAGCAGCGCGCGCCGATCCGTGCCCACTCCGGGGTCCACCACGGCGATATGGACTGTCCCACGGGGAAAGTAGGGGCAGGCGATGCCCAGCAAGTAGGCGGCGGCCAGCACATCCTGCGCGGGGACGCTGTGGGAGATGTCCACCAGGGTGGCCGCGGGTGCGATGCCTAGGGTCACACCCTTCATGGCGGCCACGTAGGCGTCCTCTTGCCCGAAGTCCGTCAGGAAGGTGATGACGCCGGGCACGGCTGCCGTCTCATCTTGGAGATGTGCTGGAGGCGTGCTAGGGAAACTTCAGCACCCGCTGGGTCTCTAGGTACCATTGGCGCACCGTGAGGAATCGAGCGCTGGTGGCGTAGAGGAGCCCCAGTGAGATGCCCCGCAGCCGCCGGTCTACCGCGTAAGTGTAGACCGGATGATAGAGGAGGATGCTGGGGACCTCCTCGGCAAAGGCCGATTGAAACTGCTGGTAGAGCTGGCGGCGCTCCTCCGGGTTGGCCGAGGTGCGGGCTCGCTCCAGCAGACGGTCCACGTCGGGCTGGGCGAAGGCTGAGATGTTGAGGCCCTCGTCGGCGGCCTGGGAGCTGTGCCACAGCGCATACGGGTCCGGATCGGCCCCGGGGTCTATGCCGTAGAGGATCGCGTCGTACTTCCGGGGGAGCAGGAAGTTCTGTATCAGGCCGGTGGCGCCGCTGGCCTGGATCTCGGCCTGCACACCCACCCGGCGGAGGCTGCGCACCAGCTCCTCGCCGATGGCGATGCGAGTCTTATCGTCGTTAGTCAAGAGGGTGAAGCGCAGGGGCTGGCCGTTCTTCTCCCGAATGCCTGTGGCGCCCGGCTTCCAGCCGTTCTCCTCCAGGAGCTGCGCGGCCCTGGTCGGATCGTACTCGTACTTGCGGATCGCCGGGTTGTAGGCCCAGGACTCGGGCGCGATGGGGCTGTACGCCACTGCGCCCAGTCCACTGGCCACGTCTCGCACCAGCCGCTGCTGGTCCAGGGCGTAGGCCAGAGCCTGACGCACGCCCTTGGACTGGAAGACCGGCCCCCGATTGTTCAGGAACAGGATCGAGTAGCTGGCCCTGGCCGCAGTGCGCAACGTCAGCTCCTTGTTGGTGCGGACTCGGTCCAGCGCGTCGGGGCCCACGGAGGGCCGTAACAGGCCGCCATCCACCTTCTTGGTCGCCAGGGCTGCGGCCAGGGCTTGGTCGTCTCGCAGGAACTTGAACTGGATGCGCTCCAGATAGGGCCTGCCTCCGTAGAAGTCGGGGTTGGCCTCCAGCGTGACCTGGTCTAGAGCTGCCTCCTTCAGGTGGAAGGGGCCGGTGCCCACAGGGCTGGCGTTGAAATCGGCGGTGGAGATGTCCTTGGGCTTGACATCCTTCAGGCGGTGCTCCGGCAAAATGCCCACCGCGGCGTATGCCAGGAGTGGCGAGTAGGGTTGCTCCAGGATGAAGCGTACGGCGTCATCGCCGGCTTTCTCCACGCGCACTTTACGCCACAGGGCGGCTATGTCCGGGCTGGCCTGGAGGTCCTTCTCCTGGACCAGGCGGAAGGTGTAGACCACATCCTCCGGCGATACGGGATGGCCATCGTGCCAGCGGGCGTTCTTCCGCAGGCGGAAAGTGTAGGTGCGGCCGTCGTCGCTGAGTTTCCACTCCTCGGCCAGGTCAGGCTGTACCGCCCCGTCAGGGCCCAGGCGCGTCAGGCCCGTGAAGAGGAGCGTCGTGAGGTCTCGGTCGGGGTCATTGAAGGAGGCCAGCAGCGGGTTGAGGGCCATGGGGCTGCCAGCGATGCCCTCGGTGTAGACGCCGCCCCTGCTGGGCCGCTCATCTGTGGCCAGCAAATAGGCCAGCACGCCCAGGACGGCCGTGAAGACCAGCGCGCCAAAGACGAGGCCGGGGACGAGCCAGGGAGACTGTCTACGCACGGATATGCAGGGGCGCCGGAAAGTGGGTTAGGGCAGAGCGGCGCGCGCGCTCAGGAGTGAGATGACGACGAAGACCGCCGCGAGGACAACGGTACCTCGGAAGAGGTAGCGCTCGATGCCCCGTCGGGTGCGGAAGACGGCTCCCTGAGTGCCGAAGGCGCCGCCGAAGCCCGAACCGCGGCTCTGCATGAGGATGACCACCACCAGGATGGTGGAGATGACGATCTGGGCTGCTTCTAGGGCTACTTGCATGGCGTGTCCGTTAACTCCTTATTGCTGATGGCCAGGGGCCGGCTCCGGCGGCTAGTGTCCGCTTTGGCGCCGGGCGCTCACCGACGCTCCGGTCGCCGCAATGGGCGGCTCGTCCCGCTCCATTGGGCGCTCCTGGGCCAGCCGCAGCAGGGCCTGGCTCAGCATGTCCGGGTCATGGCGCAGGGGATTCTCGGGGCTGACCACGTCTTCCACGATGATGCGGACGCCTTCCACGCCGCGGCCGGCGAGGGTCACGGGCCTAGCCTCCTCCAGCGTGGGCACAGGTCGGCGGGCCAGGTTGTGCACCAGCATATACTCGAACACTCCCTGGCCGCTGTGCCGCAGGATGGCGTCGGCGTGGTCTTCCACAGAGTAGCCGTCGGTCTCGCCGGGCTGGGTAGCCACGTTGCACACGTACACTTTGAGGGCGGCAGAGCGTCGCACGGCATCGGCGATGCCTTCTACCAGGAGGTTGGGCATCACGCTGGTGTAGAGGCTGCCTGGCCCCAGGACGATCATGTCAGCCTCCGCGATGGCCTGGAGCGCCTCGGGATGCGCCGACGCGTGGGCAGGCTCCAGGAAGACCCGGTTGATCCGACGCCCGGCCTCGGGGATGTTCGACTCGCCACGGACCGTCTCTGCGCCCTCCGTTTCCGCGGTGAGGGTGACATTCTCCAGGGTTGAGGGGAGGATCTGTCCCCGGACAGCTAGGACTCTGCTTGTTTCCCGAACGGCCTCCTCGAAATTGCCCACCACGCCGGACATGGCCACAATGAACAGGTTCCCGAAGCTGTGTCCCTCCAGACCGGAACCTTCGCTGAAGCGGTACTGCATCAGCCGGGTCATGAGCGGTTCGGCATCGGCCAGGGCGGCGATGCAGTTGCGGAAGTCGCCCGGCGGCAGCACGCCCAACTCCCGCCGCAGCCGGCCGGAGCTGCCCCCGTCGTCGGCCACGGTGACGATGGCGGTGAGGTTGTCGGTGCGCTCTTTCAGCCCCCGCAGGAGGACGGAGAGGCCGGTGCCGCCGCCGATGGCCACTACCTTGGGCCCCCGCCTTCCGTAGCGGTGCTGGTACACCACGTCCACGAGCCGATCCTTGCCGTCCCGCAAGAAGGCCGAGAGGAGCGAGCGATTGAGCCCCCACACGCCGAACGCGATGGCTGCGATAGCGATGATGACGAAGAGAATACCCCGCCCGGCCCGGGGGATGAACTGAAGGGTGAGGTAGTAGACTGGCTCCGGGAAGGTGTAGCTGATGTACAGCTCTCGCAGGAAGTAGCCCACTCCCAGGCCGAAGACCGCGACCCCGAAGATCAGCAGGGCAAGCCAGCGCTTGACGTGCATTCCCGGCAAGAGCCACGCCAGGAAGCTCCGGTTCCGTCGCCCACCGTTCCCCGTCCAGTTCTTCATGTGTTATGTCGCATCCTGTCTCCCTGCTGGCTACCCGTGCTCGCGCCAGCGGCGGCTAGGAGAGCTTCTCCCTCAGGAGCCCGGTCACCGTCGCGGGGTTGGCCCGCCCCCGGGTCTCTCGCATCACCTGGCCCACCAGGAAGCCCAGGGCCTGCTCCTTGCCGGACCTGTAGTCAGTCACAGCCTGGGCATTCCCCGCCAGGACCTTCTCCACGATGCCGCTCAGCTCGTCGGCGTTGCTGATCTGGAGCAGCCCCAGCTTCTGAACGATCTCTCTGGGCCCCTGCCCGGTGGTGAACATCTCTTCAAAAACGGTCTTGGCCGCGGTCTGGCCGATCTGTCCGGCATCCAGCAGGTCCAGCAGCTCTCCCAGGGCCTGGGGGGTCAGACGGGTCTGCTGGACCTCCACGTTGTTCAGGTTCAGCAGACGGTTCAGCTCTCCCAGGCACCAGTTGCTGGCGGCTTTAGCCCGCTGGCGGCGAGACTCCTCGTTCCGGGCGCCGGCGGCCACGGCCACCGGCTGCCGGGCTGCGGCCTCGAAGAAATCGGCCATGGCCTGGGTGCTGGTCAGGAGAGCTGCGTCGTAGCGGGGCAGCCCGTACTGCGTTATGAACCGCTCCAGCTTGGCGTCGGGCAGCTCAGGCAGCCGAGCCCGCAGGCCCTCCACCCACTTCGGGGCGCACTCCAGGGGCGGCAGGTCGGGCTCCGGGAAGTAGCGGTAGTCGTGGGCGAACTCCTTGGAGCGCTGGGAGACCGCCTCCCCCAGCTCCTCCACCCAGCCCCGGGTCTCCTGCGCGACCGCGCCGCCCTCGCGTAGCACCGTGGCCTGCCGTTCGATCTCGTACTGGAGGGCGTGGTAGACGGCGCGGAAGGAGTTCATGTTCTTCACTTCCACCTTCCAGTTCGGTAGAGGGTCACCGGGCCGCCGCATACTGATGTTGGCGTCGCAGCGGAAGGACCCCTCCTCCATGTTGCCGGTGGAG
>JACPQN010000056.1 GCA_016190485.1 Chloroflexota bacterium | reverse complement strand
GTCCCAGGTGGGGGCCACCATCGTGCACCGGGTGCTCACCCGCCTCTTCCAGGACCGGGGAGTCAAGCTGGACCGCACCTACCAGCTCAACTTCGGCGGCAACACCGACTTCCTCAACATGCTGGAGCGGGAGCGGCTGGAGTCCAAGAAGATCTCCAAGACCACCTCGGTGACCTCGCAGATGGACTACGAGCTGGCTGCGGACGATATTCACGTCGGTCCCAGCGACTACGTGCCCTGGCTCAGCGACCGCAAGTGGTGCTACATCCGCATGGAGGGCCGTAACTTCGGCGACGTGCCTCTGAACCTGGAGCTGAAGCTGGAGGTGTGGGATAGTCCCAACTCCGCGGGTGTGGTCATCGACGCCGTGCGTTGCTGCAAGCTGGCCTTGGACCGGGGTGACAAGGGCCCCCTCCTGGCGCCTTCGGCCTACTTCATGAAGTCGCCGCCGGTCCAGTACACCGACGACCGGGCGCACCAGATGGTAGAAAGCTATATCAACGGGTCCACCCAGTGATCTTGTACTGGTTGGTGCGCTGCCTCAGCTTCCTGCTGCAGCGCATCCCCCTGGCCATCTCCTATACGGCGGCCTCCCTGGCAGCAGACCTGACCTTCCTGCTGTGGCGCCGGGGGCGGGCCAACATGACCGACAACATGGCGCGCGTCTTGGAGGCCGGCGCCTCCCACCTCCAGGCCCGGACCCTGGCCAGGCGGGCCCTGCGTAACTATGCCAAATACCTGGTGGACTTCCTCCGCATCTCCAACCTGACTCCCAACGAGATCACGGAGCGGGTGACCTTCAACCAGTGGGCACCCTTCGACGAAGCCCTGGCCGGCGGCAAGGGCGCCATCTTTGTGGGTCTCCACATGGGTAACTGGGACCTGGGCAGCGGCCTGCTGTGCTTGAAGGGCTACGCCCTGAACGTGGTAGTGGACACCTTTTCCAACCAGCGCCTCAATGACTTCGTGCAGGGCCAGCGGTCACGCCTGGGGATGAAGATCGTCCCCAGGGAGATCGCGGCGCGCCGGGTGCTCCAGGCCCTGCGCCGCAACGAGGCGCTTGGCATCCTTATGGACCGCCCCAGCCCGGCGGAGGTCGGCGTCCCTGTGTGGTTTTTCGGGCACCAGACCTTCGTGCCGGGGGGAGCGGCTACCCTGGCCCTCCGCACCGGCGCGCGCATCGTCCCCACCGCCATGGTGCGTCTGGCCAACGATCGCTTCCTGGGGCTGGTGGACCGCTGCATTGCCTTGCAGCCCACGGGTAACGACGCCGAGGACATCCGGGCGCTGACCCAGCAGATCATGGAGAGCCTGGAGCAATGGGTGCGGCAGTATCCGGACCAGTGGTTCATGTTCCGCCGGATGTGGCCGGAGCGCGTCGCCGCGCCGGTGCCGGCGGGCGTCTGACGCGCTGCCATGATAAAGTACCTTCTTTTTAGGCTCGCTGGCGTGCTGGTGGCTGTGCTGCCCGTGCCGGTCACCTACGGTCTGGCGTGGCTCGGAGCCGAGATCGCCTTTCGCCTGGCAACGGGGGCCAGAGCGGCGGCCACGGCCAACCTGCGGCGCGTCCTTGGCCCTGAGGCCACCCGGCGAGACCTCGCGCGGGCCGTGCAGGGCGCATTTCGCACCCAGGCCTACAACTACGTCGATATGTTCCTCATGCCCCGGGTCTCTTTGGACGCGCTGGAGCAGCGCGTCGATATCGTGAACGGAGAGCGTTACCGAGGTGCGCATGCCCTGGGGAAGGGAATGGTGCTCACCACCGCGCACCATGGCAACTTTGACCTGCTGGTTCAGGTGAGTCTGGCCATGGGCATCCCCGTGACGGTCCTGATGGAGCGGATCTCGCCCGACCCCCTCTTTCGCTTCGTGGCCGGGTTGCGGGGCAGCCACGGCATGCGGCTGTTGCCCGTGGGGCCCAAAGCCGTGCGGGAGCTGCTGCGGGCGCTGCACCGGGGCGAGGTAGCGGCCGTGGTGGCCGACCGGGACCCCCAGGGCCGCGGGGTGGAGGTGACCTACTTCGGCGAGAAGGCGCGGTTGCCTGCCGGCCCTGTCGAGCTGGCTATGCGCACGGGCGCGCCTCTGGTGCCCACCTTCGGCCTCCGTCTCCCGGGGAGGCGCTACCGGATCATCGTGGAGCCGCCCCTGGAGCTGGAGACGGAAGGGCCGGAGCATGAGCTGGTTGCTAGGAACGTGCAGAAGCTGGCCGCCGTGCTGGAGCGGCACATCCGGGCATATCCGGAGCAACTGGTGATGTTCTCCCCCATCTGGCCCGACTCGGCCGCGACGGGCGAAGGCGCCGCTGCCTCCGCCGCCCGCGCCGTGGGCATCGGCCGCTAGCAGGCTCTGCCATGGGCGCCGCCGACCTCCACACCCACACCAGCCTGACCGACGGCATGATGGACGTCGGCGCGCTGCTGGAGCAGGTACAGCGCCACACCTCCCTGGACGTGCTGGCGGTGACCGACCACGACGACATTACCGCCGGGCTGCTGGCCCAGCAGCTGGTCCAGGAACGTGGCTACCGGTTCCAGGTGGTGGTGGGAGAAGAGATCTCTACCCTGGAGGGGCATCTTCTGGGCCTGTTCCTGACGCGCGCGGTGCCCCCCCTCCAACCCCTGGCGTCCACCTTGCGGATGATTCACGAGCAGGGCGGGCTGGCCGTGGTGCCGCATCCCATGAGCTGGCTGACCTTCAGCGTGGGCCAGCGCTCTATCGAGCGGGCGCTTGCCTCCACGCGAGACGGCGTCTACATCGACGCCATCGAGACGGGGAACCCCACAGCGGCGGGTCAGCTTACCCAGGAGAAGGCGCAGCGCCTGAACCGGGAGCGCTACCATCTGGCCGAGGTGGGCGGCAGCGACGCGCACTTTCTGGCCGCCGTAGGCAGTGGCTACACGCTCTTCCCCGGCGCCACGGCGGAGGAGCTGCGCCAGGCCATCCTGGCCCAGCAGACGCAGGCCCTGGCGCCGGGGGTCTCTCTGACCGCTATCGGCTACGGTGAACTGGTGAAGCAGCAGGTGCGGAGCCTGGTGGTGCACCCCACCCGGGTGATGAGCCGCCCGCTCCTCCGCCTGTTCAGAGGGTCCCAGCAATGAAGATCGGACTGGTCTCCCCCTACGACCTGGCCTACCCGGGTGGCGTTACCAGCCACATCACCCATCTCTATCGCCACTTCCGAGATGCGGGCCACGACGTGCGGATCATTGCGCCTTCTTCCCGGCCGGAGGAGTCTGGCGCCAACCCTGACGTGCTGGTCTGTGGCACCCCAACCTCCGTCCCCGCCAGTGGCTCCATCGCCCGGATCACCCTTTCATTGCGCCTCTCCCAGCGGGTGAAGAGCATCCTGGAGCAGGAGCGGTTCGACGTGGTGCACGTGCACGAACCTCTGATGCCCATGCTGCCCATCACCGTCCTGCGCTTCTCCACCGCAGTGAACGTGGGCACCTTCCACGCCCATCGGGACCGGAGCCTGGCCTACCTGTACGCCCGCCGGCTGCTCAAGCGCTGGTTCGGCAAGCTGGATGGGAAGATCGCGGTCTCCCGTCCGGCAGCCGAGTTCGTGAGCCAGTATTTCCCTGGCTACTACAACATCATCCCTAACGGCATAGACCTGGACTACTTCCACCCGGATGTGCAGCCGTTGCCTCAGTACTGCGACGGCAAGTCCAACATCCTCTTTGTGGGGCGCTTTGAGAAGCGGAAGGGTCTGCGCTACCTGGTGCGGGCCTACGCGGCGCTGAAAGTGGAGCTCCCCAACAGCCGGCTCCTCATTGTGGGGCCCGACGGCGGCCTGCAGGAGGGCTACGAGCGGTCCATCCGCAAGGCCGGCCTGCCCGATGTGGTGTTCGTGGGGTATGTGCCCTTCGAGGAGCTGCCCCGGTACTACCGCACCGCCCAGGTCTTCTGCTCTCCCGCAACGGGGCAGGAGAGCCAGGGGATCGTGCTGCTGGAGGCCATGGCCTGCGGCACGCCCGTGGTGGCCTCCAACATTGAGGGCTTCGCCAGCGTCCTCACCCACAACGAAGAGGGCCTGCTGGTGCCACCCAAGGACGAGGACAAGCTGGCCCTGGCGCTGGTACATCTCCTGGCCGACGGCGAGCTGCGGCGCCAGATGGGCCAGCGTGGGCAGCTGACGGCCCAGGCCTATAGCTGGAAGCGGGTCTCCCAGCAGGTGCTGTCCTACTACGAGCGGCTGCTGGAAGAGCGGGCGGACCCGGCGCTTCATCCCGAGAAGGCTCCCACGAGACGCGGCGGCCGCAGCCGCTGGCGGTCTCTCCTGCCACGCATGCCCCGGCGCAGGCCGGCCGCCGGCTCTTCACGCTAGCCCGTGCTGCCCGACCTCCGGCGTACGCTCCTTAAGAGCTGGCTCGACCCCGCGCTACGGGCGCTGGCCCGGGCGGGGGTCACTCCCAACATGCTGACGCTGGCCGGCGCGCTCCTCTGCGCCGGCGCCGGCGCGCTGGCGGCCATGGGGCTGCTGGCCGCGGCAGGGTGGCTAAGCCTGCTGGGTAGCGGGCTAGACATGCTGGACGGCGCCCTGGCCCGCGCCACCAATCAGGCCACCCGCTTCGGCGCGCTGCTGGACTCTACCCTGGACCGGTACGGCGAGGCCTTCCTGCTGGGAGGCGTCTTTCTCTCCGCCAGCGGACAGGGGGCGGTGGAAGAGCAGACTCTGGTGCTGCTGGCCCTCCTGGGCTCCCTCATGGTGAGCTATGTGAAGGCCCGGGCGGAGGGCCTGGGCTACTCCTGCGACGTGGGGCTCCTCACCCGTCCCGAGCGGGTGGTGGTGCTGGGGGTGGGGCTGATCACCGGCCTAGTGGTACCCGCTCTGGCGATAGTCGCCGTGCTGGCCAACCTGACCGCGGTGCAACGGCTGCTGCACGTGTGGCACGAGGCTCGGCGGGAAGAGGACGGGAACCGGCAGGCTTAGGCCGGGGGCGCGCCTAAGGTAGCCACCTGGCTTGGGCAGGACAGTGGACTGGCTCACCTCGCGCTGCAATGTTTTGGCAGATACTGATAGGATATGATAGTATTCAACGTGTTATGAGCGCAGTGATTATGCCCCGTCACATGAGCGAACGCTATGGTTGCTGAAGTAGAGTCGGAGTGGCTCACGCAACCTGAGGCAGCGACGCTCCTAAGGATTTCAATCGTGACTCTTCACCGATGGATCAAGCAGGGCCGCCTCCCCGCCTATCGCGTTGGTCCTCGGAAGGTGCGCATCCGGCGGCTGGACCTTGCAAAGGTGCTCACTCCCGCTTTCGAAGGGGAGGCGCACACTGTGAATGAGGCTATGCCCATGTCCGCTCCTCTCACCATCCGACCCTTGACCGACGAGGAGGTACAACGCGGCTTGAAGGCGCTTGAGGAAGCGCGAGCGCTGGGAGAACGGATTCTCGCCCGCACTAAGGGGAAGCAGCTCTCTTCCTCTGTCCCCATCATTCGTAAGGACCGGGAGGAGCGGTCTAGGCGACTCCTCGGGCCATGAACCACGCAATGGTGGTCGATGCCAGCGTGGCCGTGAAGTGGGTGTTGACCACAGAAGAGCTATCAGACAACGCGCAAGCACTGCTAGAACAGAATCTCCGGTCTCACCGACCCATTCTCGCCCCAGCCCACCTCCCAAGCGAAGTCACCAGCGCCCTCTACCAATGCACCCGCACGAGAGAGCCGCGACGCCACATCACAGAAGACGAAGCACAAGAGGCTCTCTCGAGGTTCTTGGAATATCCCATTGAGCTCATCACAACTCCAGAGCTGTACCAGCGCGCGTTCCTGTTCGGGAGAACCCATGGCCTCCTCAATATCTACGACATCCTCTACGTCGTCGCGGCCCAGATGGCCAACTCCGAGCTTTGGACCGCAGACCGGCGGCTATTTGACGCCATCGGGCCAACCGCCCCGTGGGTGCGCTGGATTGGCGACTATCCGCCTGTCTAGCCTCGTCCCTGCAGCAGCGAATTTCCCACCCCGTACCGCCTGGCCCACGACTGGCGAACGGCGCGGCGGGAGGAGCGCCAACCGCCGACGGCATGAGCAAGGTCGGGACACCTGCCTTGTCTCGCCTGCCGGCTTCCTGCTACACTAGGTAACGGAGCGTCCCCGAGGGACGCAGGCGTGTCATGGGGGCCTGTCGTACCGCGACAGCGCCTTTTCTTTGAGTGAGGGCTATGCTAGACCAGACCATCCCAGCACCATCTGTCGCTCCAGGGCAGGCCGACCATCCCCTGGAGTTTATATTTCATCCTCGCGCCATCGCCATCGTAGGAGCCTCCTCCAACCCGGACGGACAGGGCAACGGTTTTGTGATGGGGCCCAAGGAGCACGGATTCGCTGGCCCCATTTATCCCATAAACCCCAAGGCCAAGGAGATCGCCGGCCTGTCCGCATACCCGTCGGTGCTGGCGGTGCCGGGGCCGCTGGACTACGTCATCTCCAGCATCCCCGCGGCCGGCGTCCCGGAGCTGCTGCGCCAGTGTGGCAAGAAGGGGGTGCGCTTTGTGCACCTCTTTACCGCGGGCTTCCGGGAGACCGGGGACCGGACGCGCACCGCGCTGGAGCAGCACATCCTTCACGTCGCGCGCCAGGAAGGCATCCGGCTGCTAGGGCCCAACTGCATGGGCGTCTACTATCCGGAGGGCCACCTCACCTTTCAGCCGGACTTTCCCAGGGAGCCGGGCAACATCGGGATGATCTCCCAGAGCGGCACTAACGCCTCGGAGACGGTAAGCTTCGGCGGGGCCCGGGGCCTCCGCTTCAGCAAGGTGTTCAGCTACGGCAACGCGCTTGACCTAAATGAGTCAGACCTGGTGGAGTACCTGGCGACCGACCCCAACACCCACTACATCGGGGCCTACATTGAGGGGCTTTCCGAGGGGAGGAGGTTCTTCCAGGTGCTGCGGGAGGCCGCCCGGCGGAAACCGGTGGTCATCCTCAAGGGCGGGCGGACACAGGCGGGGACCCGCGCCATCTCGTCCCACACCGGCTCGCTGGCGGGGGCCGACGTGGTGTGGGACACCGCGTGTCGGCAAGCGGGCGCCATCCGGGTCTTCGGTGTGGAGGAGCTGGTGGACATCCTCATGACCCTGGCCAGCGGCGTGCGTCCCACTGGCAGGCGGGTGGCCATCCTGGGCGGCGGTGGCGGCGCCAGCGTCCTGGCTGCCGACGACTGCAACGCCCTGGGGCTAGAGGTGCCGGCCTTCTCCGCCGCCGTGCAGGAGCAACTCCGCCCCCTGGTGCACGAGGCCGGCACCAGCGTGCGTAACCCCGTGGACGCCGGGACCCTCCTGCGCAATGAGGACATCCAGAAGGCCGTGCAGATCATCGGCGGCTCCGGTGAGGTGGATGCCTTTTTCGTCCACGTCAGCAGCGCCTTCACGGTGCACGGTGTGGGACGGGGCAAGACCGCTGAGGACGCGGCACGGCCGCTGAAGGCGGCGGCGCGCCTGGGGGGCAAGCCCTTCTTCGTGGTGCTCCGCAACGAAGGGAGGCTGCAGGGCAATCCGGAGAACCTCCAGAAGCTCGTCCAGGGCTGCGTGCAGGCGGGTCTGCCCGTCTTCCCTTCCATGAGCCGGGCGGGCAACGCCCTGGCCAAGGTGCTGCAGCACGCCACGCGGGACTGGGAACCGGAATAAGGTTCGAGGGCATCCGTAGGGGCGGGTCTGAGACCCGCCCCTACGTGTGCACACGTGTGTACATGTTCACGTGCACTCTCAGCCGCGCCGTCCGAACTCCCGCTGGAGCTGGGCCGCGCTCAGGTGGATCATGGTAGGGCGGCCGTGGGGGCAGGTGTGGGGCGCCTGACACGCCTCCAGATCCAGGATGAGCTGGCGCTGCTCGTCCTGGCCCAGCACATCGCCGGCGCGCACCGCGCTGTGGCAGGCCACCGTCGCCGCCAGCCGCTCCTGGAGCCCCTGGGGGCTGCGCAGCCGCTCCGCGATCTCCTCCAGGACCTGCCGCGCCTCCTTCTCGCGCACCCCTGCCGGCAGGGATCGCACCAGCACCTGCCGCTCGCCGAAGGCCTCTAGCAGCAGGCCGACGCGCTCCAGGTCCGGCTGCCCGCCCAAGAGCAGGGTGTAGGCTTCTCCCGACACCTCAACCACCTGGGGTTCCAAGAGCCACTGCTGCTCCAGGAACTGTCGCTCCAGCCGGCCGAGCACCCGCTCGTACTGCACCCGCTCGTGAGCGGCGTGCTGGTCCACCAGGTACATGCCGTCGGGGCCCTCGGCGATGATGTAGGTGCCGCTCACCTGGCCCAGGACCCGTAGCACCGGTAGCCGGGAGACCGCGCTGCTGGTGGGCCCTGGGCCCTGGGCGCCGGCGGCGCCCGGCTCGGGCAGGGGCGTAAGCAGAGGGGCTTGGTGCGCCACTGGTTCGCTGAAGGGTGATGCGTAAGCTCGCGTGGCGGCTGGAGCGGGGATGGGCTGAAGGCCGGGGGGCTGTGCAGCGACCAGGGCGTGGCGCATTGCCCGCTGCACCCCCGCGAAGACATCCCGCTCCCGCAGAAAGCGCACCTCCAGCTTACGAGGATGGACGTTGACATCCACCTCTCCCGGCTGGAGGGTAAGGTGAAGGATGGCCACAGGATGACGACCCGTCATCAGCGCGCCCTGGTAGGCCTCTTCCACGGCAAAGGCCAGGGCCCTGCTCTGCACCCAACGGCCGTTCACAAAGAGGCTGATCTGGCCCCGGCTGGCCCGGGTGACGCCCGGCGGGCTGGCAAGCCCTACCACCCGGATGGGCGAGCCCTCCTGCTCCTGCCTGCCAGAGTCCAGGTCCTCGGAAGACACCTCCAGCAGTGACGCCGCGATGGCCGTTCCCAGCACGGCGGCGGCCGCGGCCCGCAGCTCGCCGGCGCCCGGGGTCTGGAGCACCCGCTTGCCGTCCAGGGTCAGGCTGAAACGGACCTCCGGCTGGGCCAGGGCGTAGTGGGCCACCACCGTGGTGCAGTGGGCGGCCTCCGTGGCTGGAGAGCGCAGGAACTTGCGGCGCGCGGGGTAGTCGACAAAGAGGTCTCGCACGGTGACCATGGTGCCCGCAGGCGCGGCCCGGGAGGTCTGGGCCAGGATACGCTCTCCCCGGGTGTGAAAGAGATACCCGCCCAAGGCCAGGCGGGGGCGGGTGATGAAGGTCACGTCGGCCACGGCTGCGATGCTGGGCAGCGCCTCGCCGCGGAACCCCAGGGTGGCGATCTGGAGCAGATCCTCGGCCCGAGAGATCTTGCTGGTGGCGTGGCGCTGAAAGGCCAGGGGCACCTCTTCGGGCGGCAGCCCGCAGCCGTTGTCCCGCACCCGGATCAGGCGCAAACCGCCCTCGGCCAGCTCCACGGCGATCTCTGTGGCCCCGGCGTCCAGGGCGTTCTCTACCAGCTCCTTCACCACGGAGGCAGGCCGCTCGATGACCTCGCCCGCGGCGATCTTGGCGGCAACGCTGGGGGCAAGCTGGTGGATGGGCATAGGCTGGCCCTATTCTAGCACAGCAAAAGGGCAGCCCTCCGCCCGATGGGCGGAGGGCTGCCCGAAGAGAGCGTCTTAGGCGTTAGACTACGCTCTGGACCTCGTGGACATCGCCCACCTCGAGGGTAATGCCCTTTGCCTGGTGGGACTTGCAGACGGCATCGGCGCTAGGGGCCTCCGTAAGGCACCAGGCCTGGCCGCTAGAACTCATGAAGGCGTTCACTGCCTTCACACCAAACTCATCCGCCTTCCCGCTCCGCATTACATCTTGCATCATTGTTACCGCCTCTGGAGGCATGGGCGGCAGCTTGGCGTGGTAGTCGATATACTTCGCCATTGTACTTCTCCTTCACCCCGCACCTGCTTCTGGTGAGGCCGGGGACGCTACTTTCTCTACACGATGCGACGGTGCGGTCTCCAGTATTGAGTGTAGCCAGGGGCACCTCCTTTCTCTAGCGAGCGGCCCTCCTTCAGCGGACTGTTAGGCGCTGTGGTCTTCACTTTTGACCAGGCCGATGACATTCCCCTCGGGGTCAGCAAACTGGGCGAAGGTGACCATGTTGGGGATCACCGTGACGGGCACCACCGTCTTGCCGCCCAGTCGCTCCACCTTGTTCAGGTACGCTTGAAGGTCGTCCACTTCGATGTAGAAGGTGACGCCGGCCGCCTCGGCCTGGGTGACGCCACCGTTGATGCCGCCGGCGTGGGTATCCACCATGCCGTAGCTCATGGGGTTATTGGCGTCCACGTGCCAGTCGAAGATCCCGGCGTAGAACTCCTGGAGCTTCTTGCCGTCCTTGCCGTTTATCTCAAAATGCACCACGGGGTTGGGCATGGTGTACTCCTTTATGGTTATGCAACACGGTCTGAGCAACCGGTGCGCGTTCGGTGTCGGGTGGCGGCTGCCGTGGGGCCACCTAATGGGTATGTATTATAGCCCGTTACGCCGCTTATGTCACAGGACCATCCGCAGGTAACCGTTTCACCAATGGTGGGAGGAAACTACGGGGGCGAGCCGCTCATGGTTCCCCAGGGTAAACTCGGCTCATCATGAGCGGATTCCGCCGCACTCCACCGGGAATGAAGCGATCACTCCGCAGCGGCCCGCAGCGCCGCCACTTCATCTCCCGTAAGCGGGCGCACCTTGCCCCTAGGGAGCCGCCCCAGGCGCACCGGCCCGAAGCAGACTCGGATCGGCCGGCGTACGGCGTGGCCCGCGGCAAGGCACAGCTCCCGGACCTCTTGCTTGCGCCCTTCGGCCAGCACCATCCGCAGCCAGCAACCGCTGCGGAACGCCCCAGGGCGGCCGCCGCCTTCCAGGACGACCGAGACCGGCGTCACCCGTCGGCCCGCTACCGGTCCGCCGCCCCGGAGCCGTTGCAACCCGGCCGGGTCGGGCGCATCCGCCAGCAGCACCCGGTACTCTCGCTGGATACCGTACCGGGGGTGGGTGAGCCTGTTGGTCAGGTCGCCGTCGTTGGTCAGCAGCAGCAGCCCCTCACTATCCCGGTCCAGGCGGCCCACTGGGAACACCCGGGGCGTCAGCGGCGGCAGGAGGTCCATGACCGTGGGCCGGTCCCGCTCATCGGCGGCCGTGGTGACGTACCCCCGGGGCTTGTGCAGCAGCAGATAGACATGCTCGAAGGTCTGCGCCAGGGGGCGCCCATCCACCGTGATGGTGTCGGCCTGGGGATCGACCCTGGCGCCGAGCTGGGTCACCACCTGGCCGTCCACAGCAACGCGTCCTGCCTGGATCAGCGCTTCGCAGTGACGGCGGGACGCGACGCCTGCCGCCGCCAGGACCTTCTGGAGGCGCTGGAGGGACATGGCCAGCAGGTGGAGTCTACCGGCGCTGAGCGTAGAGGGGCAGCCGGCCCTGTTCCTGCCCGCCCACGTAGTAGGTCAGCAGCCCCGCGGGGAGCGCCAGGGCGCTGCCGGCGGGAGCCTCCCCCAGGTCCACGGAATAGTTGACATAATACCTTTGCCACACGGGCACCATGACGCTGGCAGGCGTCGCGGGCGTCACCGCAGCCCTGGCGCCGGCCAGCAGGGGAGCGGGCGCGGGCAGCGATACCCATGTGAAGGCGTTGAAGGCGAAGTTCATGAGCGCTGTGGCCGCCACGATGCGGTTCTCCGAGCCCAGCACCACCACCAGCAGTTGGTGGCCGTCGCGCTCCAGGGAGGCCACCAGGGAATCGCCGGCCAGGTCGGTGAACCCCGTCTTCACGCCATTGACTCCCAGCGTCTGGTTGGGCGGGAAGAGGAGCTGGTTGGTGTTG
>JACPQN010000055.1 GCA_016190485.1 Chloroflexota bacterium | reverse complement strand
GAAGAATCTGGGGCGGGGTTGCATGCCCCGCCCAACCAGATGCTTCACTCCGTTCAGCATGACAAGCATTGCCGCCAATTATTCAACGAACTAACGATTCAGGACACTAGGCGTCGCCATGCTGCTCACCGCGCTGTGTCTTGCGTGGTTGGCAGGTATCGCCGTGGGCCTCACGTCCGCCGCTCCGGACGCTGCCTGGGCCTCGCTGGTAGGCCTGGCAGCCCTGTTGGTCGCGACAACGCGCAGCAGGCCACGCGTGGCTGGCGGATGCCTGCTGGCGGTGGCCCTGGCCCTAGGCGCTTTTCGGGCGCAGGCGCACCAGCAGACGCTGGCCGTAGACCCGCTGGAAGGGCTGCGCGGGCAAGGCGTGGTGCGACTCCGTGGCCTCGTAGCGCGTGAGCCGGAGGTGGGCGATGTGACGGCCCGCTGGGCATTTCAGGTGGCAGCCGCCAGGTCACCGGGCGCCCAAGGGTGGCAAGACCAGGCGGGGCTGGTACTGGTCTACAGCCGGTGGCTACCGCCTGTGCGCTACGGCCAGGAGTTGGAGCTGCGGGGAAAGCTGGAGGCCCCGCCACGGCTGGACAACTTCGCTTACGATGAGTATCTGGCGCGCCAGGGTATTCGTGCCGTGATGCGCTATCCTGCCGTTTCCGTCCTGGCGGAGGACAGAGGAAACCCTGCGGTGGCTCAAGCGCTGGCGTTGCGGGGTCGGCTGGCGGAGAGCCTACAGCGGGCGCTGCCGGAGCCCCAGGGCGCGCTGGCCCAGGGCATTCTGCTGGGGCTGCGGGGCGCGATCCCCCGGGGGATCGAAGAGGACTTCCGCCGGACGGCGACCACCCACATCCTGGCCATATCCGGCCACAACCTGAGTGTGGTGGCCGGGCTACTGGCCGCGGCCGGCGCCTGGCTGCTGGGGAGGCGGCACCGGGCCTATTTTATTGCGATGCTCCTGGCCCTCTGGGGCTACGCAGCCCTGACGGGGCTGGCGCCCTCGGTGGTGCGGGCCGCCATTATGGCCAGCATGGTCCTGGCCGCGGGCCTCGCAGGACGCCAGCCCTTCGCGCCCTCTGCGCTGCTCCTGGCCGCGGGGGTCATGACCTTGGTGGACCCGGGGCTGCTGCGGGACATCGGGTTTCAGCTTAGCTTCGGCGCGATGGCTGGAATCCTCTTCGCGTCGCCGCTGCTGGCGCCTCTGGGTAGCCGGCTGCTGGCAGAGCGCACGCCTGCGCCGTGGGTTGTGGAGACCCTGGGCCGCTATGTGGGACCGGCTGTGGCGGCCCTGATGGGCGCAAGCCTTACGACCGTCCCTATCCAGGCCTTCCACTTCCAGTCCGTACCGCTGATGGCGCTCCCGGCGACCCTCTTTGCCCTGCCCGCGCTGCCCGGCGTGCTGCTGGGCGCCTTCGCGACAGCCGTGGTGGGACTGCTGGCTCCTCCGCTGGCCACCGTGCCGGCGGCCGTCACCTGGGCCTTCGGGAGCTACATGCTGGGCGTGGTGCACTGGTGGGCCCAGGCGCCGGCAGCGTCGGTCTCGACGCCGGCCACGCCGGCGTTCCTGGCGTGGGCCTACGGCGTCTTCCTGGCTGGCGCCCTGTGGGCCGGCCACCGCTGGGCAAAGCGCCTCGACCCGGTGAGCACGCCTGCGCCCAGGCCTGCGACAGACCCCGTGCGGAGCGCTCTACCCACGCTGGGGGCCCTGCTGCTCCCCGGCGCCGCGGCGCTGTTGACCCTGGCCAACCTTCTGGTGTGGCGGCAACTGCTGCTGCCGGTGGAGCCAGCGGTGCACGTCCGGTTCCTGGACGTGGGCCAAGGCGACGCCACCCTGGTGGAGACCGCCGCCGGGCAACGGGTCCTCATTGATGGTGGCCCAAGCCCGGCGGCGCTGCTGGATGCCCTGGGCCGCCGGATGCCCCAGTGGGAGCGCAGGCTGGACCTGGTGGTGCTGACCCATCCCCAGCGGGACCACATCACCGGGCTGCTGGCGGCGCTGCAACGCTACCAGGTGGGCGCTGCCCTGGAGAGCGGGCAGCCCGGAGAAGGCGCGGACTATCGGGAGTGGGAGCGCCTCCTTCGGGAGCGGGGCGTGCGGCGCGTCCAGGTGGCGGCGGGCGCGCGTATCCAGCTCTCCGACGCCGTCATCGAGGTGCTGCATCCGTCCCCCAGGACGCTCCGGGCCTTTGCGGGCCGGCCTAACGAAGCATCGCTGGTGCTGCGGCTGGAGGCCTATGGCCAGAGCGTCCTCCTGCCGGGGGACATCGAGCGTGGAGGAGAGGCCGCGCTCCTGGCCCTGCAGCCTGCCCTGACCAGCAGCATGTTGAAGCTGCCCCACCACGGCAGCAAGACCTCGTCGTCCCAGGGGTTCCTGGACGCGGTCGCGCCGCTGGCGGCGGTGGTATCGGTCGGGAAGGATAACTCCTTTGGGCATCCGTCCAGGGAGGTGCTGGAGCGCCTGGGTGACCTGCCGGTGCTGCGCACCGATCTGGATGGTTCCGTGGAGCTGGTGCTCAGGCCCCGTGGGGTCGAGGTGCGGGGAGAGCGGCCAAGGGGAGCGCCATGAGCTTCTCGGCGCTCCGAACCCAGCTTGCCGGCCTGCTGGAGCGGCCTCCGGCGTCCTGGCGTGCTCTGGGAGACGCCGCGTTCGCGTACGCCCTGTCCCGGGGGCTGGTGTACCTCTTTGTCTGGGCGTCCCAGTCCCTGGTGACGCCCAGCGTCATTGCCTTCCTACCCCAGTACCAGACCGGCCTGCCCTGGTGGCTGGATTGGGGCGCCCACTGGGATGGCTGGTGGTACTTGAGCATCGTTCGGGAGGGGTATCAGCCGGTGGTGGCCGGCCAGGAGTCCAACCTGGCCTTCTGGCCGCTGTATCCCACGGCCCTCAAAGTCGCTACGCTGGCCTTTGGCATGGAACGGCTGGAGTTACTAGCGCTGCTTACCTCCAACGGCGCGCTGTTGCTGGGGTTGTGGGCCTTCCGCCTGCTGGTGGGGCTTGACCTGCCCGCCGCCGGCGCGCGCCGGGCCACCCTCTACCTGGCGCTCTTCCCGGCCTCCTTCTTCTACAGCGCATACTATCCGGAATCCCTGTTCCTGCTGGCCTCCTCCCTGGCCTGGTATGCGGTCCGGCGGGGACACATCTGGCACGGGGGCGCGGCGGGCGCGGCCGCCACGCTCACGCACGTGCCTGGTGGCCTCCTGCTCTTCCCGCTGCTGTGGGAGCGGTATCCACGGGGTGGCCGTGTTTCTTTCACCTGGCTTCGGAGCAACATCGGGTTGTTGCTGCTGCCCCTGGCCGGGCTGGGGTACCTGCTCTACCTGCGGGTGGCGGTGGGAGACCCCTTCGCCTTCCTGAGGGCAGCCCGGGGCTGGCAGCACACTCTGTCCTGGCCCTGGTCGCAGCTCGTCGCGGTCTGGAGTTGGGTGCTTCCGGGCGAGGGGTGGGACCCGCGGGAAGTGGCGCCCCTGCTCTTCACCCTGGGAGCGCTGGCCCTCTTTGTAGCTGCCCTTGGCAGGCTCCGCAAGCCCTACCTGCTGTGGACGGCGCTGCTCCTCCTGCTCTACCTCTCGGCAGCGTCGCCCCAGCCCCTCATCAGCATGCCCCGGTATGCGCTCCACCTCTTTCCCCTCATGATCCCCCTGGCGCTCTGGGGCGAGCGGCCCTGGGTCAACCGGGGGGTGCTGGCGGTCTTCATCACGCTCCTGGGCGTTATGGCTGCGCTCTTTGCCCGGTGGCACTGGGTGGGATAACGCGGTCGGTGGCGCGGCGGGCCGATGGTATACTGAGCATTTGTGGAAAGGAGGCGTGACGGTGACAACCAGTATGCGACGCATCAATGGCAGGGCCTGGAACGAGCTGCGGCCAACCCGCATCCTCCCCGGCTACCTCTCCTTTGCGGAAGGATCGGCCCTCATCGAGCTAGGGCTTACCCGGGTGCTCTGCGCCGTGAGCGTGGAGGACCGGGTGCCCCCCTTTCGTCGTGGCTCGGGCCAGGGCTGGGTGACGGCGGAGTACTCGATGCTCCCCCGCTCCACCCAGGTGCGGACTCCCAGGGAGTCGACCCAGGGGCGCGTGGGCGGTAGGACCCAGGAGATCCAGCGGCTCATCGGCCGGTCGCTGCGGGCCGTGACCGATCTAACGGTTCTGGGAGAGCGCACCTTTCAGGTGGACTGCGACGTGCTCCAGGCCGATGGTGGCACCCGTACGGCGGCCATCACTGGCTCCTACGTGGCCCTCTACCAGGCCATCCGCAGCGTCTACGGCAGCAGCCCTCCCGCTGGGCAGGGCCCGCTGCGGTCGGCGGTGGCCGCCACCAGCGTTGGTATCCTCAACGGCCTGCCGCTGTTGGACCTGTGCTATGAGGAGGATTCCCAGGCGGAGGTAGACTTCAACGTGGTCATGACCAGCAAGGGCGAGTTCGTGGAGATTCAGGGCACGGCGGAGGGCCGTCCCTTCTCACGGGCAGTGGTAGACCAGCTCCTGGAGCTGGCCCAGGCCGGCATCCAGCAGCTCTTCCAGGTGCAGCAGGAAGCCATCGCCCAACTCTCCTAAAGGAGACGCAGTGCGTGCCATGCCCGTGGCTGCTGCTAGGGCGCTCGGGACGGAGCCGTCGCTGTCGGGAGTGGTGGGGCCACGGTGGCGGTGGCGGGTGGCGCCGTGGCGGCCGCGGTGGGGGTGACGGTGGGCGCCACCGTGGGGGATGCGGGCCTGGAGGTAGCGGAGGGCGTCGGAGAGGGGAGCACGGGCGTGGTGACGGCAGTGCCCGTGATGGTGGCCCGTGGCGAAACGGTGCCCGTGGCCGTGGCTGTTCTCGTCACGGTGGGTGAGACAGCAGGAGAGGGGGTGAGGCTGGGCTGCGGCCGCGCCGTGGGCAGGACGAGCTGGGTGGGCGTAGGAGGCAGCGTTGGCGTAGGCATGGGACTGCTGCCCGGCATCGGCGTGGGGCTGCTGGTCAATGTCGGGAAAACGATGGGCGCGGGCGGCGTGCCCGCCGAGGTCCCCGCCCGGGCCAGGGCGGTGGCAATGCCCGCGGCCCAGCCGGCCACGGCCAGCAGGAAGACCACCCCCAACCCGCCGTAGAGGAAGCGCCGGCCCCAGGTCAACCCTTGCCACCAAGTCCACCACTGCTTCACGGCATGAGACGTTACTATACCCCACCCGTTTCCGCAACTGGCAGGGGCTGCGCATCCCCTTCACGAGGCGATGCCTACCGTGCTATAATGCCTGCGGAGGTCAGGCAGTAGTGAAGGTAGACGCTGAACACTTAGAAAAGTGCCAGGTGGCGCTCCAGGTGGAGGTGGAGCCAGAGCAGTTGGAGCGCTCCCTGGATCGGGCCTACCGGCGCCTGGCCAACCGCACCAACATCCCCGGTTTCCGCCGCGGCAAAGCCCCCCGTTTCATGGTAGAACGGTTCCTTGGCAAGGCCGCCCTCATGGAAGAGGCGCTGGACCTCCTGGTGCCCGAAGCCTACAAGCAGGCCGTGCAGGAGCAGGAGATCTCCACCCTGGGCCAGCCTCACATCGAGATCCTCCAGATTGAGACCGGCGTCACCTTCAAGGCCACGGTGGCGACGCGGCCCACCGTGGAGCTGGGCGACTACAAGCAGCTCTCCTTCACCGCTGATCCCACCGGTGTAACGGAAGAACAGGTTAAGGAGGAGATCGCGCAGCTCCAACAGCGGTACGCGCCATGGGAGCCCGTGGAGCGACCGGTGGCGTTCGACGACCTGGTGACCATGGACATCGAGAGCAAGGTGGAAGGGAACCCCTTCATCAATCAGAAGGAAGCTCCCTACCTGGTGATGCGGGATAGCCCGGTGCCTATCGCTGGCTTTGCTGAGAAGCTCACCGGCATGGCCAAGGACGAGGCACGGGAGTTCAGCCTCACCCTCCCCGATGACTACCCCAACTCCGAGTATGCAGGCAAGCCGGTTGACTGCACCGTGCGCGTCTTTGAGATCAAGGCGAAGCAGCTCGCCCCTCTGGATGACGAGTTCGCAAAGGGCGTCGGCGCAGGCTTCGAGTCGCTGAGCGCGCTGCGAGAAGCCTTGGAGCAGAACCTGAAGGCCAACGCCGAGCGGGAGGCCCGAGAGAAGCTGGAGGGCCAGGTGGTGGATGCCCTGGTGGGCCTGGCTCGAATGGAGTATCCGGACCTGCTGGTGGAGCACGAGATCGACCATCTGATGGACGATGATCGCTCACTCCCGCGCGACCGCCAGGGCCGCATTGACGAGTACCTGGCGGCCGTGGGCCAGAGCCGGGAGCAGTTCCGGGAACAGTACCGAGAGGAAGCGACCCGGCGGGTGGAACGCTCTCTGGCGTTGGAAAAGGTGGCGGAGCTGGAGGAGACCACCGTCACCCCGGAGGATCTCGACGCCGAGATCGGGCGTATGGTGGAGGGATCGGGCGAGCAGGAAGAGGCCCTGCGCCGTTTCTTTGGCACACCTCAGACCAGGGCATCCCTGGAGCGGGTGCTCTTCCGCCGCAAGACGGTGCAGCGGCTCATTGATCTGACGACGGATAAGACTGAGGTGCCAGCGCCAACTGCCACGGAAGCCCCGGCAGGGGAGGGCCACGCGCCGGAGGCCGAGGCGCCCGCCGCGGCGCCGGCAAGAGGCCGGGGTCGCCGCAGAGCCGAGAGCAAAGAGGACGCGCCAGCGCAGCCCGCTTAGTCGCGAGAACAAGGGCAGGTACAAGTATGGACACCCTGATACGCGCAGCCAACGTCATCCCCATGGTCATCGAGTCCAGCGCCCGGGGCGAGCGGGCCTTCGACATCTACTCGTTGCTGCTGCGGGAGCGGATCGTCTTCCTGGGGACCCCCATCGACGACATGGTCGCCAACCTGATCATTGCACAGCTCCTCTACCTGGACCGGGAGGACCCGGAGAAGGACATCTCCCTCTATATCCATAGCCCTGGCGGCGTGATCTCCGCGGGCCTGGCCGTCTACGACACCATCCAGCTCATTCGCCCCGATGTGTCCACCATCTGTGTCGGCATGTCGGCCAGCATGGCCACGGTCCTGCTCTGCGCGGGCGCCAGGGGCAAGCGCTATGCGCTACCCAACTCCACCATCCACATGCACCAGGCCCGGGGCGGCGTGACCGGCGAGGCAGCGGACATCGAGATCGCAGCCAGGGAGATCCTGCGCAACCAGGACGTGCTCCGGCACATCCTGGCGGAGCGGACGGGCCAGCCCCTGGAGAGGATTGCTCGCGACAGCGACCGGGACTACTATATGAGTGCGGAGCAGGCCAAGGAATACGGCATCGTGGACGAGGTGCTGCTCCGCCCTAGCGATAACAAGTAGACGGCCGGTTGCGGCGACCCGCACCTGTTCACGGGGACGCGGATAAGCCCTAGCTTGAGTAGTAGCAGGGGGGAGCATGCCGTCCAGTAATCGGGGAGCCCGGCTCCAGTACCACTGCTCCTTCTGTGGCAAGAGCCAGGACCAGGTGCGACGCCTCATCGCCGGTCCGGGAGCCGTCTACATCTGCGACGAGTGTGTGGAGCTCTGCCGCGAGATCATCGACGAAGAGTCCTCCCGCTCCCCCCAGCACCCCGTCGACGCCAGCAAGATCCCGACCCCCAAGCGCATCTACGAGCTCCTGGGCGAGTACGTGGTAGGCCAGGAGCGTGCCCGCAAGGTCCTGAGCGTGGCGGTGTACAACCACTACAAGCGCATCGCGACCATTGGCAAGGGCAACGAGGTGGAGCTGGAGAAGAGCAACATCCTGATGATCGGCCCCACGGGCTGCGGGAAGACCCTGCTGGCCCGTACGCTGGCCAAGATCCTGGACGTTCCTTTCTGCATCGCCGACGCCACGTCGCTGACCGAGGCGGGCTACGTGGGCGAGGATGTGGAGAACATCCTCCTGCGCCTGATTCAAGCCGCGGACTTCGATATTCCCCGGGCCGAGCGGGGCATAATCTACATTGACGAGATTGACAAGATCGCCCGCAAGGGCGCCAACCCCTCCATCACCCGGGACGTCTCTGGCGAGGGGGTGCAGCAGGCGCTCCTGAAGATTATCGAAGGGTGCGTGGCCAACGTGCCGCCCCAGGGCGGTAGAAAGCATCCCCACCAGGACTTCCTCCAGATCAACACCACCAACATCCTCTTCGTGTGCGGCGGCGCTTTTGAGGGGCTGGACCGGCTCATAGACCGCCGCATCGGTACCAAGAGTCTGGGTTTCAAGCCTCGGGGCGGCAGCGCCGCCGCACACGCGCAGTCCGATCTCCTCTCTCACGTCAGCCACGACGATCTGCTCCAGTACGGCCTGATCCCCGAGTTCGTAGGACGACTCACCAGCACTGTGACTCTCCACGCCCTAGACGAGCATGCCCTGATCCGGGTGCTCACAGAGCCCAAGAACGCCCTCATCCGACAATACCAGCGCTTCTTCGCCATGGATCACGTGGAGCTGAGCTTCACGCAGGAAGCCCTGGAGGCAGCCGCCAAGGAGGCGCTGAGCCACAAGACCGGCGCGCGGGGCCTGCGGACCATCATGGAAGACCGTCTCATGGAGATCATGTACGAGCTACCCTCCCGCCCAGATGTGCAGAAGTGCGTGGTAGGCCCCGATACCATCTTCAATGGCACGGCGCCCCTCCTGCTGACCCGGGCCGGCCGCCCCGCGGAGGTCAGAGCCGAAGCCCAGGAAGAGCCCGCGTAGCCCCCGCCGTTCTCTCCCAACTCCATACCCTTCGCGAGGCAGGCCATGCTGACTACGGCGCGCCAGCGCTCCGCCCCTCAGTTCGACGTGCAGGTGGAAGAGAACGTGTGGGCGACCTTGCGGGATGGTGTACGCCTGGCTGCGGACATCTATTACCCTACGGTGGATGGCGCGCGGGTGGCCCAGCCCCTTCCCGCTGTCCTCCTGCGGACGCCCTACGATAAGGGCAGCCAGCCTAACCGGGAGCAGACCGGGCCCTACTTTGCCCGGCGGGGCTACGTGGTGGTCATCCAGGACGTGCGGGGGCGCTACGCCTCCGAGGGGGTCTTCACCAAGTACACGGGGGAAGGCCCCGACGGCTATGACACCATCGAGTGGATCGCGGCGCAGCCCTGGTGCAACGGCAAGATCGGCACCACGGGCACCTCGTACCTGGCCCACACGCAGATGGCCGCCGCCGCCCTGAACCCACCTCATCTGGCGTGCATGTACCTGAACTTCGGCGGCTTCTTCAACGGCCACACGTCGGCCATCCGCCAGGGCGGCGCGCTGGAGCTGAAGCAACTCACCTGGGCCTGGACCCAGGCGCTGGAGAGCCCTGCCGCCCGGGCGGATCCCACGGTGCGAGCCGCCCTCCAGAGCACCGATCTGCGGGACTGGTTCTGGCGGCTCCCCCTGAAGCAGGGCCACTCGCCCCTGTCTCTCGTGCCCGAGTACGAGGGTTACCTGCTGGAGATGTGGCGCCACGGCGCCTACGACGACTACTGGAAACAGGTGGGCATCAACGCCCAGGAGCACTACGATCGCATCGCCGACGTGCCCACGGTGCACCAGGGCGGCTGGTACGACCCCTACACCCGCTCCACCACGGACCACTACGTCCAGTGGCAGGCCAGCAAGCGGGCGCCCGCGCTCTTGGTGCTGGGGCCGTGGACCCACGGCGGCGTCATCCTTTCTCGCACCTACTCGGGGGAGGTGGACATGGGGCCGGAGGCGCCCATAGATGGCAACCTCGCGCAGGACTTCAACGACCTACAGCTCCGCTGGTTCGACCAGTGGCTCAAGGGCATGGACACGGGCTTGCCGGAGGAGCCGCCGGTGTGGCTCTTCGTCATGGGTGGTGGCAGCGGCCGCAGGAACGCGGAAGGTCGCATGGAGCACGGGGGACGCTGGCGCAAGGAGCAGGAGTGGCCCCTGGCCCGCACTCACCTCACCTCCTACTTTCTTCACGCCGGGGGCGCGCTCCGGGCCGAGGCGCCCGCGGAGGCCGCCGGCGCGTCCTCCTACGCCTACGATCCCCAGAACCCCGTACCCACCCTGGGCGGCAACATCTCCTCCGGGGCCGGCATCATCATTGAGGGGGCCTTCGACCAGCGGGAGCGGCCGGACTTCTTCGCCTGCAAGCCACCCTACCTTCCCCTGGCTTCTCGGCACGACGTGCTGGTGTTCCAGACAGAGCCCCTGGACCGGGACGTCGAGGTGACCGGCCCGGTCACCGTCCACCTGTGGGTATCCTCCAGCGCCGCGGACACCGATTTCACGGCTAAGCTGGTAGACGTCCATCCGCCCAACGAGGACTATCCCCTGGGTTTCGCCATGAACCTCTGCGACGGGATCCTGCGAGCCCGCTACCGGGAAAGCGCCGACCGGGAAGTGCTGATGGAGCCAGGAAAGGTGTATCCCATCAGCTTCCCGCTCTACCCCACCAGCAACCTTTTCCAGAAGGGGCACCGCATCCGGCTGGACATCTCCAGCAGCAACTTCCCCCGCTTCGACCTGAACCCCAACACCGGCGGGCCGCAGGGGCAACCCGGCCCCGTGGTGGTGGCCCGCAACACGGTCCACCACGACGCCACCCATCCCAGCCACGTGGCGCTGCCGGTCATCCCCCAACCCTAGCCCGCGCGCCCCGTGCCCGGCGCCGCGACCGCGACCTTGACCTAATAGGCTGTTGAAAAACCGCTCATGGTGAGCCTGTCGAAGGACGAGCGGAAATGCCTTTTTCTGCAGCCTGCTAATGCCCGCTCAGCGTGGGAGAGTGGCCGGTATCCCGCTGCTGCGGGCCTTTGGCTATCCCGGATTCGCTGCCCTTTGGCTTCAGGGGGTGCTCTCCGGCCTGGTGCATGACCAACATGGGCAGCCTGGTGTCGGGCGCTACGGCGACGCTCCTGAGCGCGTCTCTAGCGGTGGCCCTGGGGGGCGGCGTGCTCCTGGACTACAGCGGGCTGGTGGCCGCTCTGGCGCCGCAGGTGAGAGACCAGGAGGGGAATAAGCCACCGGGGGGAGTATCGCCGGGCGCTACAGCCCGCCAAAGCGCTCCCGGGGGATAAACTGGCCTTGCCCCGGCCGGCCCACTACCCGCCCGTCCTGGAAGATCACCTGGCCGCGGCTGAGGACCACCTTGGGCCATCCCTGGACCGTGAACCCCTCGTACACGTCATAGTCGGCCTGGGAGTGCATCTGCTCCGCCTGGATGGTGACCTGCACGCTGGGATCGAAGAGCACCAGGTCGGCGTCTGACCCGATGGCGATGGTTCCCTTGCGGGGGAACATCCCGAAGAGGCGGGCGGGGTTTGTCGCGATGAGCTCCACAAAGCGGGGCAGGGAAATGCGTCCCTTGGCTACGCCTTCCGAGTAGAGCATGGGCACCAGGGTCTCCAGGTTGGACATCCCCGCGGGGATGCGGGAGAAGTCGGGGGGTTCCGCCTTGGGGGCGAATGAAAGACCAACGTGGTCCGTGGCCACTGTCTGGATGTCGCCATTGCGGAGGCCGTCCCAGAGGGCCGACACGTCCTCACTGTCTCGGAGGGGCGGGTAGCCCACGTACTTGTTCCCCTCTTTTCCGGGCTGGTCGAAGCGCTCTCTGGTGAGATAGAGGTAGATCGGACGCGTTTCTACGTAGACGGGCAGGCCCCGGGCCCTGGCCCGGCGGGTCACCTCCAGCGCGGCCGCCGAGGAGAGGTGGACGATGTACACGGGCGCGCCGGTGGCCTCGGCAAAGGCCACCGCCCGGGCCGTGGCAACGGCCTCGGAGAAGGCGGGCCGGCTCTGGGCAAAGTAGCGCACATCGGTTTTTCCCTGGCCCAGGAGATTGTCGGTCAGGTGCCCGATGATAGACTCGTCTTCGCAATGGATGCAGGTGAGCGCCCCCAACGCGCCGGCTCGCTCCAGGGCCGTAAGGTACTCCCGCACGCGGCTGTCGAAGTTGCGGTTCATGAAGACTTTGAAGCTGGTGTAGCCCGCCTCCACCAGGGCGGGCATCTCGTTCAGCACCTCCGGTCGGGGGTCGCCGATGTGGAGGTGCAGGCCGAAGTCCACGATGGACTGCTCCCGGCCTTGGGCCAGCCACTGCTCCACCTGGCTCGCGAGGGAGGTGTCTCTGGGGTGAATGACGTACTCGCAGATGGTGGTCACGCCCCCTGCGGCCGCAGCCCGCGTGCCGGTACGAAAATCGTCCACACCCTGAAAGGGACGCAGTCGCCCCAGGTGCGTGTGCACATCAATGCCGCCGGGAAGCACGTACAGCCCCGCGGCGTCCAGCTCCCTGTCTGCCGCGGGCACCTCCCGGCCCAGGAGCATGACCTGCGCTCCCTGCACGCCTATATCTGCCTGGAAAGTCCCGGCAGCGGTCACAACAGTCCCTTTGCGGATGGCCAGGTCCACAGTGCACCTCGTAGAGCGACTGAGTCAGAAGCCCTAGCCCTGACTCCCGATCCCTGCCAACGTCCCTTCGATCTCCCGGGTGAGGTCGTGGCCCGGGATGGGCCGGCCGGCGGCGTCCAGCACCTGCCCCGCCTGGACTCGGACGCTCCCAGCGCAGTAGGCCTTGAGGGTCGCCAGAAGCAGGGGCAGCTCCCGCGCCACGCCCTCCTGGCGGATGCGACGAAAAAGAGGCAGCTCCTCCCCATAGCGGGCCTTCAGCTCCTCAACCGTCTGCCCCGCCAGCTCGGCCCAGAGCCTGTCCAGGTCGCCGCCACGCAGCGGGTAGGTGCAGTAGGTGACCACGGGCCCCTGATCCAGCGCTGGCGTGACCAGGTGCATCCGGATGCCGGAGTGGGCCGCCCCCTCCCGAATGAGCCACCAGATCACCTCTTGCCACGTCCCAGCGGGCCCGTCCGGCGCCGCGGGATGGAGGTTGATCTCGGTGAAACGGCCGCACAGGGCGGGGGTCTGCACCAGCATGAAGCCCGCCAGGACCACCAGGTCGGGCCGGTAGCCCTGGAGCAGGCGCAGCGCCTCCTGGTCGTAATCCTCCCGCCAGGGGGCGAAGCGCTGTCCGTCGAAGCCTGTGCCCCGGCCGCCGTGCTCCCGCCGGAGGCGGGCGAAGGAGAGGGCCACCAGGGGGATGCCGTAGCCCCGGACCTGGGCCAGGAACTGGTCGGTCTCCGGGGACTCGCCCTGCGCCCGGCTACAGAACACGAAGGCGATCCGGCCGGCGACCTCGCCGCGCTGGGTGGCGTCCCACGCCGCGCGCAGCAGCGCTCGGGAAGTGGGCCCGCGGGCGGTGGAGAACCATCCGATCTGGTACACGGGAGCCTCTGAGAGTGGGTGCAGCGGCAGAAAGATGTGGCTGAGCTTGCGACGACCTCATTCTACGGGATGGGATGGGGATTGCCAACAGTTAGACACCGTAGGAGCCCGCTGCGTATACTGAAGCCGACCCGCCTTAGGCGGGCAGGCTCAGCCTCCGGAGCACTGACCATGGACCTGAGCGTCGAGCTGGCCCCCAAACGCAAGACCGGCCTCCGCCTGGAGAACCCGGTGATGACCGCCTCGGGTACCTTTGGCTATGGGACAGAGTACGCATCCCTGGTGGATATCCAGCGGCTGGGGGCCATCGTCTCCAAGGGCGTCACGCTGCGGCCCCGGAAGGGCAACCCGCAACCCCGCATCGTGGAGACGCCCGCGGGGATGCTCAACTCCATCGGCCTCCAGAACATCGGGATCAGGGCCGTGGTGCGGGAGAAGGCCCCCCTCTGGGCCGAGTGGAGCGTGCCGGTCATCGTGAACATCGCGGGGGATACATATGACGAGTTCCGCCGCCTGGCCGCCGCGCTGGAGGGGGTGCCCGGTGTGGCCGGGGTGGAAGTGAACATAAGCTGCCCCAACGTGGACCAGGGCGGCATGGTCTTCGGCTGCGACCCCGGGATGGCGGCCCAGGTGACCCGCTGCGTCCGCCAGGAGACGTCGCTGCCGGTCATCGTGAAGCTCACGCCCAACGTAGGCGACATCCGCGCCGTGGCCCAGGCTGTGGAGGAGGCGGGCGCCGACGCGCTGACCGTGGCCAACACCTTCCTGGGCATGGCCTACGACCTGCGGCGGCGCCGGCCCGTGATCCCCCGGGGCGCCGCGGGCCTCTCCGGCCCGGCCATCAAGCCCCTGGCCCTCTACCTGGCGCACCAGGTGGCCCAGGCGGTGACGGCGCCCGTCATCGGCTGCGGCGGCATCGCCAGCGCTCGGGATGCGCTGGAGTTCCTCATGGCCGGCGCCACCGCGGTGCAGGTGGGCACCGCCACCTTCGTTGATCCGCAGGCCTCCATCAGGATCATTGAGGGTCTGGAGCGCTACCTGGAGCAGCAGGGCTGCGACACCCTGCGCGAGGCCGTGGGGGTGGGAAACTCCTAGCAGTTGCTCATGGCCGCCGCTTTTGACAACCGCACCAGCGCGCACTATCCTTTCGTGCGCTGACTACCACCCACCAGCCCAAGGAAGGAGTCGACATGGAGCTGAGCACCTCAGTCCGATACCTGGCCCCGGCCACCCGCGTCCACGGCGGCACAGGGGCCATCTCCCAGATTTACGGAGAAGCCAAGCGCATCGGCGCGCAGCGGGGATTCGTCATCGCCAGCGATACCCTGGCCCGCACCACGGACCTGGTGGACAAGGTGCGGGAGGCGCTGGGCGACCTCTACGTGGGCGCCTGGACCGGCGCCAAGAAGGAGTCGCCTATTCCCACGGTGCTGGCGGGAGTGGAGGCCACCAGGGCCGCCACCCCGGACCTGATCGTGGCGGTGGGGGGTGGCAGCGCGGTGATCACCGCCAGGGCCATCACCATCATCCTGGGCGAGGGCAAGACTATCGAGGAGATGTACACCAAGCACGTGCCCGGCCAGGCGCCCATGGTCTACCGGGCCAACAAGCCCAAGATCCCCAGCATCCAGGTGAACACCACCCCCACCACGGGGGCAGACCGGGGTGGCGCGGCGCTGTACGACGAGACGCCGCCGCACCGCAAGGAGCTGTACGACCCCCGGACCAGGCCGCTGGCCATGATCGTGGACCCGGAGGCGCTGCTCACCGCACCGCTCTCCCTGTACCTGGACACCTCGCTGACCACCTTCTCCGGCACCATCGGGTCGCTGACCTCTCCTACCCTCAACGCGCTCTCCTACGCCGACGAGCGGCAGGCGCTGGAGCTCTCGGTGGCCTACCTGCCGCAGCTCGTCGCCCGGCCGGATGACGGCGAGGTACGGTTCCAGCTCTTCATGCCGGCGCTGCTGGCCAACCGGGCCTCGCAGTCCACCTACAACATTCAGGGGCGCAACCGGAGCCACGGGCTGGACCGGGCCATCCGCTACACTTACCCTCACATCGGGCAGGGAACGGCCGCTGCGGTGTTCCTGGTGACCAACATGCGCCTCAACAAAGAGGTCATGGCCAAAGGACAGGCGCGCGTGGCGGAGGTATTGGGCGTGCGGCGGCCCGGCATGTCCGACCTGGAGGCCGCGGAGACGGCCATCCTCTGGGTCGAGGCCTTCCTGCGTTCTCTGGGCGTGGCGACCAGGCTGCGGGATCTGAACGTGCCGAGGGAAGACCTCCGGCGGCTGGCAGAGCGGGATGCGGTGGCGCCCGCCTTTGGCCAGGGGCTTAACCGTGTCACCAACGTGGACGAACTGGTCAGCATTCTGGAGATGACCTGGTAGCACATCCGTAGGAGCCCTACGGCGGAGCGCAGGCCGGCATCCCACAGGGGGCCTGCGCTCTTTTCTGTGGAGACCCTCAGAGGGCGGCAGCAGGAAGCCTACTTCACCAGCTCCGAACGCCCGGTCTCCCCACGATAGTACAATAGATAGAGAAGGCAGCAGAGGAGGCGCTATGACGTCTCTTGAGGCTGAGATCCAGGAGCTGGAGCAGCAGCTGCGCAGGGCGGCCCCACCCCATGCGCCGTGGCCCCTCACCCTGGAGTGGCTCCAGCAGCGGGTCATGGGCTGGGCCACCAGCGACCCCCACTTTCGGGTGCAGTTGCTCCGGCTGGTGGACGTGCTGCCGGCGCTCCGGAGCGCGTCGGCCATCGCCGACCACGTGCGCCAGTATCTGCTGGACACCGGCCCGCCGCCCCTCCGCCTCACCGCGGGGCTCACCAGGCCGCCGCTGGCCCGCTCCCTCCTCTCCCGCACGGTGCGGGAGGCGGTGCTGGCCCTGGCGCACCGCTTCATCGCCGGCGAAGACATGGCTGCGGCGTTGCCGCGCCTGCACGCCCTGGCCGAGCAGGGCACGGCCCATACCGTGGACCTCCTGGGTGAGGCGACCCTCTCCGACGCCGAGGCCGACGCCTACCTGGCGCGCTATCGGGCGCTGCTGGAGGATCTGGCAGTTCAGCGGGATGCTGTCGCGCCCACAGGCGAGCGGTGGCAGGGCGTGCCCAGCATCAACATCTCCATTAAGCTCTCCGCCCTCTGCGCCCGGATGGAGCCCGCGGCCCCGGCGCACATGAGCAAGGTGCTGCGCGCCCGTCTGCGGCCGCTGCTGCGCCTGGCCCGAGAGCTGGACGCCTTTGTCAACATCGACCTGGAGCAGTACCGCTACAAGGGCCTCGCCTATGAGACCTTCTGGGACCTGATGCTGGAGCCGGAGTTCGCCGACGCGACCGGCGTGGGCATTGTGGTCCAAGCGTATCTCCAGGATGCCCAGGAGAGCCTGGAGCGACTCCGACGCCTGGCGGAGCGCCGGGGTCACCCCTTCAGCGTCCGGCTGGTGAAAGGGGCTTACTGGGACGAGGAGCGGGTGGTGGCCAGCCAGAACTCCTGGCAACCCCCGGTCTACCGGCGAAAGCCCGAGACCGACGCCTCCTTCGAGCGGTGCAGCGATGCGCTCCTGGCCGCCTGGCCGCACCTGAGGCCCGTTTTCGGCACCCACAACCCGCGCTCCATCGCCCAGGCCATGGTGAAGGCGCGCCACGCCGGGATCGATGCCCGCGAGGTGGAGTTCCAGATGCTCCTGGGCATGAGCGGCGAGCTCCAGGCCGCGGTACATGCAGCGGGTTACCGGACGCGCGTCTACGTGCCGGTGGGCGAGGTGATTCCCGGCATGGCCTACCTGGTGCGTCGCCTGCTGGAGAATACCTCTAACGAGGCCTGGTTCAACGAGCGGACGGGCCTTGGCCCGCGGCGAGGCGGCCGGGGGCCGGAAGTGTCCTCTCGCCGCCCCGCGGTGGCCCAGCAGGCCGGGGGCTTCCGCAACGCCCCGACGGCCCGCTTCTTCGATCCCGCGGCTAGGGCAGCCATGGCCGAGGCCCTGGGCCGGCTGCGGGAGGACTTCGGGGTGGTCTACCCTCTGCTCATCGGCCAGGAGGCGATCGCGGGGCGTTCCTATGCAGAGGTACGCTACCCCGCCGAGCCGGAGGTGGTGGTGGGGCGGGTGGCCCAGGCCACCCGTGCTGACGTGGAGGCCGCGGTGACCATCGCGCGCCGGGGCTTTGAGGGCTGGCGAGCGCGTCCGGCGGCGGAGCGGGCCAGGCTCCTGCGCCGTGCCGCGGAGATCATGGAGGAGCGCCGTTTTGAGCTGGCCGCCACCATGGTGTACGAGAGCGGCAAACCCTGGGCCGAGGCCGATGGCGACGTGGTGGAAGCCATGGACTACCTCCGCTACTACGGCCAGGAGGCGGAGCGTCTGAGCACATCCCAGCGCCTGGGCGATGTGCTGGGCGAGCACAACGACTACTTTTACGAAGGCCGGGGTGTCGCCGCGATCATCGCGCCGTGGAACTTTCCGCTGGCCATCATCACGGGCATGAGCGCCGCGGCCCTGGCCGGGGGTAACGCGGCCATCCTCAAGCCGGCGGCGCAGTCCCCCGTGGTGGCGGCGAAGCTGGTGGAGATCCTTCGTGAGGCCGGCTTGCCGCCGGAGGTGGTGCACTACCTCCCCGGAAGGGGTGACGAGGTCGGCAATGCCCTGGTGGAGCACCCGGGTGTGGACATCATCGCGTTTACCGGCAGCAACGTGGTGGGCCTCTCCATCATCGCCAGGGCTGCTCAAGCGCAGGCAGGCCAACGCACCATCAAGCGAGTGATCGCTGAGCTGGGCGGCAAGAACGCCATCGTCGTGGATGATGACGCTGACCTGGACGAGGCCCTGGCCGGCATCATCACCTCGGCCTTCGGCTACGCTGGCCAGAAGTGCAGCGCCGCCAGCCGGCTCATCGTCGTTGGCTCAGCTTACCAAGACTGCCTGGAACGGCTGCGCCATGGGGTGGAGAGCCTGGTGGTGGGGCCGCCCCACGATCCGGCGACCTTCGTGCCGCCCGTCATCGGCGCGGCGGCCCAGGAGCGCATCCTGGGCCACGTAGAGGCTGGCAGGAGCGCCGCCAGGCTCCTCGTGCAGGGCAAGGCGCCCGCCGACTCTGGGTACTACGTGCCTCCCACGGTGTTCACCGGGGTGCCGCCGGAGTCTCCCTTGGCCTGCGACGAGATCTTCGGGCCGGTGCTCAGCGTCTTCCACGCGAGCTCCTTTGCAGAGGCCCTGGACCTGGCTACCGCCTCCTCATTTGCCCTCACGGGAGGCCTCTACTCCCGGAATCCCCGCCACATGGAGCTGGCGCGCCGCCACTTCCGGGTGGGCAACCTCTACATCAACCGGAAGATCACGGGTGCCATGGTGGGGCGGCAGCCCTTCGGTGGGCTGGCCATGTCGGGCTTTGGCGAGAAGGCGGGAGGGCCGGACTACCTGCGCCAGTTCATGGAGCCGCGGGTGGTGACGGAGAACACCATGCGGCGGGGCTACGCCGCGGAGTAGCCAGCAGCCCTGCCTGCCGGTAGGCAGGCGCTGGTCTCAGAAGGGGAGCCCCCGGCAATCGGAGCACAGGCGCCCCATGACTTGCGGCTGGAAGTCTTCTCCCAGCAGGGCGGCCACCCGCTCCACCACACCGAGCGAAGCCACGGGCGCGCCACACCGCTCGCAGAGGGCCTGCTCCCCCCGAAGGATGATCCTCGGCCCACCCGCCAGGAGTGGCAGATCTGTCACCTGTGCCAGGTGGATCGCGCCGGACGCCTGCTCGGGGCAGAGGGCCACGCACTTACCACAACCAGTGCAACGCAAGGGATCGAAGGTGATGGCAACGGCGGCGTCCTGCGTCTGGAGCTGGAGCGCGCCGCTGGGGCACGCCGCGACGCAGGAGCCACAGGCGGTGCAGGCTGCCGTGTTGATCTGCACCAGGCCCACAGGCGAGAGCGGGTGCTCCAGCACGACGCCCTGTGCCTGCGGGTAGAGCGCAGCAAGGCGGGCCAGCGCCCTTCCGGCAGCGCCCTGGCCGAAGAGGCGGGCAGGTGAAGGCGGCCCCTCTTGGCCCAGGGGAGAGGTGGCGTGGTGGAGTGGCGGCGCTCCACCGCCTGGGGGAAGAAGCGGTGTCCTGAGCTTGTCCTGAGCCCCGTCGAAGGGCCTGTCGAAGGGGCGTACCCGCTCCGGCTCCTCGCCTAGCAACGTCAGCAACTGCCGGCAGTAGTCCACCCGCCCCTGGATAAGCGGGTCACTTTGGCCAGCGCAGGCCGGCCCGCAGGGCGCCAGCGCAACGGCCGCGGCGCCGTGGGCCAGGGGGTACAGCAGCGCGGCCACGGGGACCATGGCGGCGCACGCGACCTGCACCGGGAGCCACGGACCGGGAGCCGTCTCCTGAGCACTTCTGCAGGTGAACACCAGCGCTCGCTCCCGCTGCTCCCCCGCTGTGTAGAGGAGCGCGTCCACCTGCGCCTCGATCTCGGTGGCGGAGTATCCGGGAAACTCCACGGCCCGCTGCGGGCACGCAGCTACACACAGGCCGCAGGCCTGGCAGCGAGCGCGGTCCACCTCGATGGCGTGGCCGGATGAGGTCAGGGCGGCAGCGGGACAGGCTGATAGACACAGGTCACACCCATGCGCCACGCGGCAGGCGTCGGCGTTGATGGTGGGCGCGGCGACGTACGATACAGGCGGCAGGGTGAAGAGGGCCCGGCGCCCCACTACCCGCTGGCCCGCGAGGAGCACCGCCTTACGGTTCTCGGGCCGGGCGCCGCCGAAGGCCCGGGCTCGGGCCACAGCCGCGGCTAGCAGCAGCTCCGCCCGGGCCACCGCAGCCGACGGGCTATCAGCAGCGCAGTCGCCCAGGTTCACCACCGGAACGCCGAAGGGATCCAGGCCTGCCTGGCGGAGCTGGGCTTCCAGCTCCAACTGGGCGTACCGGGTGGAGCACAGACCCAGCACCAGCCGCTGGGCGCCGGCCCGTCGCATCGCTTCACTCTGGGCCGCAGGCCGCTGACAGAGGCTCTCTGCCACGGCCAGCAGCGCGTTCTCCAGGGCGGCACCCAGCCATTGCGCCAGCCGGGGGATGTCCAGCCATCTGTGTTCCTGGCGCACGTCGGCGCACACCAGGATCAGGATCGGCAGCGACAGGGCGCGGCCGGATGCAAGGGGCGCTTCGGACGACCGGAGCGGCGGCTCTGCCATGCCCACCACGCTTCTTTCCAGGCTTACTTCCCCTGCTGCTGGTCTCCGGCACATCCCGGGACAACCAGCAGCAGGGCTAGGTTAGACGACGGACTCCAGGCTCCCTGGATGATGGCCGGGCTCGTCTGGGAAGGGTGTTGCCATGAGTGAGGGGCCCCCGGACACAACGGACATGGCGGTTTCCACCCGCGCTGCCAGGGCTACGACAAAGTCAACGTCGTGGGCCGCCAGGTCCCGGGCGAGCTGGACGACGCCTCTGTAGTATCCCTGGCCGCGGCGCGCGGCCACACCGCTGGCCAGAGCCGGGAGCCAGCAGCACAGGTGCCGGTGCAGGAACTCGTGCTGGCGCCACAGCGCATCCGCCGCGACGGCGGGCTTGCCTCGGCTCCAGGCTTCGGCTTCCTGACCGCACAGCGATGAGACGAACTCCAGCTCCACGGAGACGTGGTCGGGCGCGCTCCCGCCGGGCGAGCTGCGGAGGCCGGCCGCCGCATAAGCCCGGTCCAGGTCCGCCAGCAGCGGGCCGGAGGACGCCCCCGTGGGGTCCAGGTGGGCGGCCTCGGAAAGGGGGACCGGCCCACCGGGGCCGCCGGCCACGAACAGGCTACCGAACTCCTCCTGGAGAATGGACTCCTGGGCGGGCGTGACGCTGGTGAGTCTGTGCAACAGCCCTTCCCAGGAGGGATAGAAGGCCAGGGAGGTCACCAGGGATCGGCGACGCAGCAAATAGCTCGCGGCGCCGGGCACGGCCGCCACCGTCCGGCTCCTGGGGTGCAGGAGGAGGACCGAGAGGAGCCGGTAGGTGCCCTGTCTGAGCCGGGCCAGGTCAGCCAGGGTCGGCTCGGCATGCGCTTTTCCTGCCATCTCGACCCCCGTGCGGCGACGAGCTCCCCGGGGCTGACCTCAGCGGGAGACCACGAGACGCCGCCATCGCTGCTAGCGGGCCGGCACCTCCGCGGGGGGCACAACCCGGTCGCCGTCGCCCGCAGGCCGACGGAGCGGCTCTCCCACATCCCTGGGGCTGGGCGCTCCGCCTGCGGCGGGCACTGCCTCCTCCATGGGCAGGGCCCTGGTGAGCACAGTATACGCGAGCAGGGCTAGCGCCACTATGCCTAAGGTCACCGAGAACTCCACCAGCGATGGCACGTAGTGCTCGTGCTCGATGAAGGGATACAGCGGCATGGAGACGCCCACGGTGGTCAGGTTGTAGCGGTAGGAAGCCACCGCCAGGATGGTCGCAACCGAGGCCGCCGCCAGCCACGGCACGGACCTGCGTAGGCCAGACACCAGGATGACAAAGCCGACAGCATACCCTAGCACCTGAACTGCGGTGAGAGGCCAATGGGCGGCGCTGAGGAAATGCCACGCCTCGTTCGTCGCGAGCTTGTCGCTGTAGGTGAAGACGAGAAGGTCGAATAGGTCGAAAAAGCCAGCCAGCGTGATGAAGAAGCCCAGCAAGCCGCCCAGATGGGCCAGGGTCTCCCGTCCCACCAGCTCTCGTTTGGTCGCCGCAGCGGTCGTGATGATGACCAGCAGCATGATGGCGGTGCCGGTCACCAGGGCGGCGACGGCGAAATGGGGAGGGAGTAGGGGGTTGTTCCAGAAGTCCCGGGCCTTGAGCACGGCGAACAGGGATCCAGTCACGGCGTGTACGGCCATGAGGGCGAAGGGCGCCGCGCTGATGGCCAGCCACTTGGCGATCCTGGCGTCCCTGGCGGTCGCGCTGCCGCGGTTGATCTTGACCGTGTAGTAGAGCTCCCCCAGCAAGAGCAGGCCAAATAGATAGTAGGACGTGGAGGTGTAGGTGAACATGGAGGTGGGGTTGTTCCAGAACCAGGGCATCAGCATAGCCCGCGGAATAGAGCCAACCCCCATCATGACAAACAGCACGGCCGACGCTAAAGAGACCACCCCCACCAGAATGGCCCGGGTGGCCAGGGGCAGGTAGTCTGTACGCCCGAAGCCGTGGATTAACAGACCTATGACTGTCGCCCCCGCGCTAGCCCCGATGAAAAAGACCAGGGCGGAGATATACAGGCCCCAGGGGATCGTGTCTGTTAAGCTGGTGACGTAGAAGCCCTCAATGGTCTGCACCAGGAAGCTGTAGACGCCTTGCAGCACCAGCAGCCCCAGGATGCCGATCCAAACGTAGAATCCCAGAGAAACGCGGGGCGTCGCCCCCACCATTGTCTGTGTGGCCATGGCTCACATCCTCGCTTTCACCGCCGGGCCTTCACGGCTTCGATCTCGTGGGCACGGGCGCCGGGCTGCGACTGCCCCACGTAGTAGACCTTGGGCTGGGTGTTCAGCTCCTCCTTCAGGCGGAAGGAGCGCTTGCGCGAGAGGGTCTTGGAGACGTCGCTGTTGGGGTCGTCCAGGTCGCCGAAGTGGAGAGCCTGAACCGGGCAGGCCGCGACGCAGGCGGGCGGCAGGTTCTGCTCCACCCGCTGCACGCAGAAGCTGCACTTTTCGATGACCCCCTTCAGGTGCCCGCCGCCCGCGACGCGCCGCCGCTCTTGGCCGTAGCGCCCCATGAGGTCCGGGTTCTGGTAGGCCGGCGCCGCCCCTCCGGTGACCGAGGCCAGGGCCCGGTCCTTCCAGTCCAGGTACTGGGCCTTCTCCGGGTCCTTCCAGTTGAAGTAGTTGACGCCGTAGGGGCAGGCCACCACGCAGTAGTGGCACCCGATGCACTTGTCCCAGTCCACCACCACGGCGCCGTTCTCGTTCTTGAAGCGGGCCTGCACCGGGCACACCTTGACGCAGGGCGCGTTGTCGCAGTGCATGCAGGGCCGGGGCATGAAGCGGACCTTGGTGTCGGGGTACTCTCCCTCTTCCAGGCGGAAGACGTACATCCAGTAGTTGCCCTGGGGGGTGTTGTTCTCCACCTTGCAGGCCTCCATGCAGGCCCGACAGCCCTGGCACCGATCCAGCTCTATGACCATGCCGTTTCTGGCCATGAGGTGTCTCCTTCAGTTCGACAAGCTCACTACAGGTAGTTCGACAAGCTCACTACAGGTCTGTTAGGCCTTCTCGACCCGGACCCGGACGTGGAAGGTGTTATCGGCAGTGTTGGTCACGTACCCCTCGCCGGTGAAGAACAGGGTGTTGGGCGTGGGCCCCTGCCCCTGGGTCCAGGGGTGCCGTGCCACCCCACCGTAGTGGTGCGGCATGCCCACCACGTCGGGCCGGATGGTCTGGGTGAGGGCAGCCTTGGCCCTGATCTGCCGGGTCTCGCCGGTCACCGCGTTGTGGGACTCCACCAGCACCGTGTCGCCGTCCTGGATGCCCCTGGCCCGGGCCGTGGCCGGGTTGATGGCCACCCGCTGCTCCGGCGCCAGCTCGGCCAGGAGGGCCACCTGGGAGGCGCGGCTCTGCTTGAACTCGATCTTCTTGTAGCTGGTGAGGGTCAGGTCGTACTTGGGCGGAGAAGACCACATGGTGGGCGGCCGCCAGGTGGGCAGGGGCGTATAGTCCCGCCAGTAGGCCTGGGCCGCGCCCTTGGCCTGCATCTCCTTCTGGAGGCGTAGCAGCCCCTCGCCGTACAGGCGCTGGCGGATGCCGCTGAAGGGCGGGTCCTGGCCGTAGCCGTATTTCTTGCGGGGAGAGACCGCCCCTTTGTTCCAGACGCCGTTGGTCTCGAAGAAGCGGATGCCGTCGGTCAGCCCCTGGGACTTGGCCCAGCGGTCGAAGATGTCCCGCACCGTGGGCTTGGCTCCCAGCTCCAGCTTGTAGGGGTCCTTCAGGCTCAGCACTGTGTTCAGCCGGTCCAGGAAGCCGCCGCTGCCGGTGAGCCGCCCGGCCTTCTCCGTCAGGTCCAGGTAGATGTCCATCTCACCCCGGCTCTGGAAGAGGGGCTCCATGATGGGCAGCCGGAAGACGGTGGCGTCGTCGTAGCCGTCGCCGGCGCCGATGGGGCCCTCGTATTTCTCCATGGTGGCCGCGGGCAGGACCACATCGGCCACCAGGTCCGCGGTGCGGGAGAGCCAGGGGTCGATGACCGCCACGAAGGGGATCTTCTTCCAGGCCTCTTCCATGGTGGGCTGGTCGGTGAAGGAGGTCAGGACATTAGCCATGTGGACGATGGCCATCTCCGGCAGCTTGTTCACCTCGTACTTCTGGGGGTCCAGGATCACCTTGGCAATCATGCCGGGGTTCACGCTGTTGATGGGGAAGAACTTGCTGCCGCTCAGGGTGTAACTGTAGGGCGGGTTGTTGACGGTGGCGTTCTCCATGGACCGGAAGCCGCTGTGCACGGACCAGGAGGTGTCCACCTGGAGGCCCCCCACCGCCTCGGACGCGCCCAGCAGCATGAATACCAGGAACATGGCCCGGGAGGCCTGGAAGCCCAGCTCCTGCTGCGACATGTGGTAGAACATCATGGAGACCGGCCGGTAGGGGAGCTCCACGCCGTCCAGCAGGATAGTGCTGCCGATCAGGGCGTTCTGGCCCAGCTCCCGGGCGACGCGCCGGATCTGCTCCGCGGGGATGCCACAGACAGGCTCCGCCCACTCGGGGGTGTACTGGGCCACGTGCTCTTGGAAGACCTGGAAGGCGGTGCGCACGTTCCTCCCCTGGGCGTTCACCCTGCCCTCCAGCGCGGGCTTGATGCCCGGGGCGTCGAAGGCCTTAGCGGAGGCCGTGATCTCGTCCCACACCTGCTCCCTGCCCTCGGCCCGCAGGAAGGCGCCGTCCTCCTGCACCAGGAAGGGCGCGTTGGTGTAGTTGACCAGGTACTCCCGATCCAGGGTACCCTGGGCGATGATGGCGTTGCAGAGGGCCAGGGCCAGGGCCAGGTCGGTGCCGGGTTTTATGGGCAGCCACTCGTCGGCGAAGGGACCAGCGCCCCGCAGGTTGGGGTCGATGGCCACCAGCTTCAGGCCCCGCTCCCGGGCGGCCACCAGTTGCTGGTTCCAGGTGATCCAGCAGAACTTGTTGCCACCGGCGTTGGTGACGTTCCAGCCCCAGGAGAGGACGTAGCGGGTATGGCGGAAGTCCGGGTGGCCGTTGCCGTGGGCGCCGATGGTGTACTCCGCGGCGCGGTAGCCGGCGTCGGAGCAGTAGGTGCCGTGGCCCACCCGCGTAGCGCCCAGGGCGCCTACCAGCGCGGTGTCGTAGATGGCCTCCTGCTTGCTGCGGCCCTTCTGCCAGAGGATGAGGGTGGGGTCTTTGGCCCGGATCTCCTTGATCTTGTCCGCCACCAGGCCCAGGGCCTCGTCCCAGGAGGCCTCCCGCCACTGGCCCGGCGCCCCCTTCGCGTTGGTACGGACAAGGGGGGTCTTGACTCGGTTGGGGTCATAGACCGCTGAGATCTGGGCCACGCCCTTGGGGCAGAGGGTGCCCTTGTTGCGGGGGTGCGCAGGGTTGCCTGCCAGGCTCACCACCCGGCCATCCACCCGGCGGGCGATGATCCCGCAGTCCTGCTTGCCCAGCCAGCAGGTGGTGGGCAGCCGCTCTTCGGTGTAGGCCAGTTTGCTCTCCGGCCCGCGGGCTTCCAGGGTGCCAAGGTCTCCAAAGAGGAGCCGGCTGCCCGCCAGCGCGCCGCCCGCGGCTGCGCTGGACTTGAGGAAAGTTCGCCGTCCTACTCTCATGTTCCACCTCCGCGGATGGAAGGCCTCGGTTGGGTACCAGCTATTCCTTCCAGGGCGCGGCCCCAGGCCCGCCCCTATCGTTGCCGGTGGTGCTGGCTATCCTCGGTATGAGAGGTCCGGAGCGGGGCAAGACCGGAGGCTTCGCGGCGCGTGGAGTCCCCGTGGTGCCGGTAAAGGGAAAACAAGGGGAACACAGCCCGGTCGTGACGGCTGCGTTTGCCGGAGCCTACGTTGGAACGGGGCTCCCCACTCATCCCTGAACCTTCCTGAGATCGCGGTCGCAACCGGGACCCCCCCGGATACGGGACAGAGTCGTGGATTGGGCGAGTGCCGGTAGACGCCTACCCTGTGTGAGGCACCGCTCATCCCACTACTCCTGAGTGTATTCGTGAAAAACCGCACATACATCCCCCAAACGGGTAGTTTTCTCAGGAACTTCGTACCAGCTACGCAACGGCCAGCGCCGAAGGGCCGGTCGGCGTCCGCATTACCTTGAGCGGCTCTCTCTGCTGCCGTATAATGAGGGCGTCCCCAGTTTCCAGCGTGGGTGGTACTATGCGCTATAACGTGGCACAGTTGATGAAGGAGCCGGTGGGCGTAACCCGGAGCTACGAGCTGGACGAGGAGGGGCAGCGTCTCGAGGAGGAGTGGGGGCAACTGCACCTGGTGGGAACGGTGCAGATGCTGCGGACACAACGGGGTGTCCTGGTGACCGCGGCGCTGCGGACCGCTATCCCGGCGCAGTGCAGCCGGTGCCTGGAGGAGTTTGCGGAGCCGCTGGAGCTGGCCATCGAGGAGGAGTACTTTCCCCTCACCGATGTCTTTACCGGAGCGCCCCTTGAGGTGCTCGAAGACGCGGGGACCTTCACCATCAGTGCGCGGCATATCCTGGACTTGCTCGAAGCGGTCCGGCAGGCTATTCTCTTGAGCGAGCCTATCCAGCCGCTGTGTCGGCAGGACTGCCCCGGCCTGTGCCTGGTGTGCGGACGGCGACTCGGTCCCGAGCACAGCGGCTGCCAGGAGAAGGAGGCGGACCCCCGGTGGGAGCAGCTCCGCCGGCGGTTGGGGTAACAACAGTTTGTCAGCTCAGTAACTCACACCAGAAAGGCATGGTCTCACTCACATGGGTGCACTTCCCAAGAGGAAACTCACAGCGAGCCGGCGCGGCAACCGGCGGAGCCATCAGAGCGCGGTGACGGCCACCCTGGTCCGCTGCGGGCGCTGCCGCTCGATGCGACAGGCCCATCATGCGTGCCCTGTGTGCGGCTTCTACAACGGCCGCACCGCCATCGAAATCCCCCTGTCCACGCAGCCTGAAAGCTAGCCCAGCGGAGAGGAGGCCCCATGGGAGGTTCCGTCGCGTTCCTGTTTCCGGGTCAGGGCGCCCAGGTAGTGGGGATGGGCAAGGACCTGTACGAGGAGTTCCCCGCAGCGCGACAGGTGTTTCAAGAGGCGGACGCGACCATGGGGTTCCCCCTCAGTGGCCTCTGCTTCAACGGCCCTGAAGAGGACCTGCGCCGGACCATCAACACCCAGCCGGCCATCCTGACCACCAGCTACGCCTGCCTGCGCGCCGCCCAGGAGCTCGGGCTTCTCCCGCCCGTGGCCGAGCTGGCCTTTGCGGCCGGGCACAGCCTGGGCGAGTACACCGCTCTGGCCGCGGTCGGGTCCCTGAGCTTTGCCCAGGTCCTGCTGCTGGTGAAGGAGCGGGGCCACCTCATGGACGAGGCGGGCCAGCTCCGCCCGGGCACCATGGCCGCGATCATGGGGCTGGAAGAAGAGGCGCTGGCGGAGGTATGCCGGGAGGCCGATGTGGAGATGGCCAACATCAACTCGCCGGGGCAGATCGTCATCAGCGGCACCAGGGAGGGCATCGCCCGGGGGATGGAGCTGGCCACGGCCAGAGGCGCCCGCCGCGTGGTGCCCCTGGAGGTGAGCGCCGCCTTCCACTCCCGCCTCATGCAGCCGGCCAGCGATGGCATCGCCCGGGCCGTGGCGGGGGTGACCTTTCAGGCTGCCCAGGTGCCCATTGTAGCCAACAGCACCGCGCAACCGGTGGTCACGGGGCAGGAGATCAAGGAAGAGCTGCTGCGCCAGCTCTGCGCGCCGGTGCGGTGGCAGGCCTCGGTAGAGTACATGCTGGCCCACGGCGCCACGGAGTTCATCGAGATCGGGCCGGGGCGGGTGCTCACGGGCCTGGTCAAGCGCGTCAACGGAGACGTGAAGACGGTGAACCTCAGCGACGTCGTGTCGCTGCGGGAGCTGCAGACGGCTTCTGCCTAGTGTCCGTGGCCGACAGAGCGCGAAGAAGCCATGGCAAGTGTCCGGCGCAAGGCGCGCACCGTGGTCCTCCAGGCCCTCTACGAGGCGGACATCGCGCACCACGATGCCCAGGCCTCGGTGGCGCGCCTGCTGGAGGAGAGCACCCTGGCGCCGGAGGTGCGGCGCCAGGCCCAGGAGCTGATGGCGGGCGTGGTGGAGCATGGCCGGGAGATAGACCGGCTGCTGCACGAGGCGGCGCCCCTATGGCCCCTGGAGCAGATGGCAGTGGTGGACCGGGCGCTCTTGAGGCTTGCGATCTTCGAGATTCTATTCAATAATAGGGAACGCTCCGCGCCCGTGGGCACGGTGATCAACGAGGCGGTGGACATGGCCAAGCGCTTCGGAAGCGAGAACTCTGCCCGCTTCGTCAACGGTGTGCTGGGCGGCATCGCCCAAAGGGCGCCGGGCGCGACTCAACGCGAAACCACATAGCTGAAGAAAGAGGTGTAAGGTTGGCGACGGTTTTCGAACGGGTCAAGAAGATCATCGTCGAGCAGCTCGGCGTCGACGAGTCTGAGGTAGTACCCAGCGCGTCCTTCGTGGATGACCTCAATGCCGATTCCCTGGACCTGGTGGAGTTGATCATGTCCATGGAGGAGGAGTTCAGCACCGAGGGCAAGCAGGTGGAGATCTCCGACGACGACGCCGAGAAGATTGCCACCGTCCAGGACGCGGTGGACTACCTTAAAGACCTGGGTGTCGAAGACGACTAACCGTACGGGTTTCTGATCTCTCATAGAGAAAGGGGAGCTCCGGCAGCTCCCCTTTCAGATTCTCGACCTCTAGTACTTACTTGCGAAAAACCGCGCT
>JACPQN010000054.1 GCA_016190485.1 Chloroflexota bacterium | reverse complement strand
GCCGCGGGATATCATGACCAAGGCGGCCTTCCTCAACGCCTTCGCCGTAGCCGAGGCCCTGGGCGGCTCCACCAACTCGGTGCTGCACCTGCTGGCCATCGCCCGGGAGGCCAACGTGCCCCTGACCCTGGATGACTTCGACCGGGTCAGCGCCCGCACGCCCCACATCGGCGACCTCAAGCCCTCGGGCCGCTACGTGATGTACGACCTCCACCGGACCGGCGGCGTGCCCATGGTGATGAAGATGCTGCTGGACGCCGGCCTGCTGGACGGCGACCTGCTGACCGTCACGGGCAAGACCGTGCGCCAGAACTTGGAGAGCGTCCAGTTTGACCCCAACCAGGACGTGGTGCGGCCCCTGAGCAACCCGCTGCTGCCCGGCGGCAGCATGGTCATCCTGCGGGGTAACCTGGCGCCCGAGGGCTGCGTGATGAAGATCGGCGGCATGAAGACCACGGCCCATACCGGCCCCGCCCGGGTGTTCGATGGCGAGGAGGCCGCCCTCCAGGCGGCTATGCGACGCGAAATCAAGCCCGGCGATGCGATCATCCTCCGCTACGAGGGGCCGAAGGGCGGCCCCGGCATGCGGGAGATGCTGGCGGTCACGTCGGCCATCTCGGGGCAGGGGTTGGGCGACCAGGTGGCCCTCATCACCGACGGCCGCTTCTCCGGCGCCACCCACGGCCTGATGGTGGCCCACGTCGCCCCCGAAGCTCAGGTGGGCGGCCCTATCGCCGCCGTGCGGGACGGCGACATCGTCACCATTGACGCGGCGGCCCGCCGCATCCATGTGGACGTACCCGACGAGGAGCTGCGGCGACGCCTGCAGAGCTGGACCGCGCCCGAGCCCAGGTACAAGTGGGGCGCGCTGGCCAAGTACACCAAGCTGGTCGGCTCCGCCGCAGAAGGCGCCGTGTGCGGGTAGGCAAGATACCCTCTCCCTTGATGGGAGAGGGCAGGGTGAGGGTGAAACCCATACGTTTGGACACGATTCTGACAGCAGAGAAAGGATAGCGGACGATGCGGCTGACAGGAGCACAGATCGTCTTCGAGAGCATGCTGCGGGAAGGGGTGCGCCACGTGTTCGGCTACCCCGGCGGCGCCAACCTGCCCCTCTACGATACCTTCGTGCAATATCCGCAGATCCAGCACATCCTGGTGCGCCACGAGCAGGCCGCGGCCCATGCTGCCGACGCCTATGCCCGTGTGACGGGCGAGGTGGGGGTATGCTTCGCCACCTCGGGTCCCGGCGCGACTAACCTGGTGACCGGCATCGCCAACGCCTGGATGGACTCGGTGCCCCTGGTGTGCATCACCGGCTCGGTGGTCACGGCACTCATCGGACGGGACGGCTTCCAGGAGGCGGACATCACGGGGATCACCCTGCCGGTGACCAAGCACAACGCCCTGGTGCAGAAGGCCGAGGACATCGCCCGCACCCTGAAGGAAGCCTTCTACATCGCCCGCACCGGACGGCCGGGGCCGGTGCTGGTGGACATCCCCCGGGACACGCAGCAGCAACTGGCCGAGTTCGAGTACCCGGAGCGGGTGAGCCTGCGGGGCTACAAGCTACCGGAGCATATCGACTACGGGCAGGTGAAGAAGGCGGCCCAGCTCATCGGGGAGTCCCAGCGGCCCCTGATCCTCTCCGGCCACGGCGTCATCCTCTCCCAGGCCTTCGCCGAAGTGCGGACGCTGGCGGAGACCTGCGACATCCCGGTCATCACCACGCTGCTGGGCATCAGCGGCTTTCCGGGCACCCACCCGCTGGCGCTGGGTATGCCGGGCATGCACGGCATGTACTGGAACAATCAGGCCATCAGCAACGCCGACCTGCTCCTGGGTATCGGCATGCGCTTCGATGACCGGGTGACGGGCCGGCTGAAGGACTTTGCGCCCCACGCCAAGATCATCCATGTCGATATCGACCCCGCGGAGATCGGCAAGAACGTGCGGCCCACGGCGGCGCTGCTGGGCGACGTGAAGGCTGTGCTCCAGGTGCTGAACAAGGAGGTGCACCCGAAGCAGCATCCGGCGTGGCGAGCCTGGCTTCGCGAGCAGCGGGAGCAGCATCCCTCCATCGCGCTGCCGGAGACGGACAAACTGCTGCCCCAGTACGTTATCCACAAGATCTACGAGGCTACCCGGGGCGACGCCTACGTGGTGACCGGCGTGGGCCAGCACCAGATGTGGGCCGCCCAGTTCTACTGGTACGACCGGCCGAACAGCTTCATCACCTCCGGGGGCCTGGGCACCATGGGCTTCGAGGTGCCCGCGGCCCTGGGCGCCCAGGTGGCCCGGCCCCACGACGTGGTCTGGTCGGTGTGCGGCGACGGTGGCTTCCAGATGACCTCTCAGGAGCTGGCTACCATCGTGGAGTACGAGCTGCCCGTCAAGTTCGCCATCATCAACAACGGCTACCTGGGCATGGTGCGCCAGTGGCAGCAGCTCTTCTACAAGAATAACCGCATGGCGGTGAAGATGTTCAGCCCCGACTTCGTCAAGCTGGCCGAGGCCTACGGCATGGTGGGCATGCGGGTGACGGACAAGCTCCAGGTGGAGTCGGCCATCGAGCGGGCCATGGCCCATCCCGGCCCGGTGCTCATTGAGTTCGTGGTGGACGAGGACGAGAACTGCTACCCCATGGTGCCACCGGGGGCGTCCCTCCAGGAGACCATTGACCAGCCCCAACCATCCCGAGAGGAGGCGACGACGCGCCGATGAGACGAGAACACCATACCATCGTGGCCCTGGTGGAGGACCGCCCGGGCGTGCTCAACCGCATCGCCAGCAAGTGGCGGCAGCGGGGCTTCAATATCGAGAGCCTGGCCGTGGGCCACTCGGAGACGCCGGGTCTCTCCCGCATGACCTTTGTGGTAGACGCCGCCACCCACGACGTGGAGCAGGTGGTGAAACAGGTGGACAAGCTGGTGGACGTGGTGCACATCGAGGACATCACCGACCACGACATGGTGAGCCGGGAGCTGGCCATGATCAAGGTGCGCTCCACGGCAGCCACCCGCAGCGAGATCCTCCAGATCGTGGATATCTTCCGGGCCAGCATCGTGGATGTGACGCCCGATACCCTCATCGTGGAGGTAACGGGCGAGGAGGCGAAGCTGGACTCGCTGCTCCAGCTTCTGGGGGAGTTCGGCATCCTGGAGCTGTGCCGCACCGGGCGCATCGCCATGCCCCGGGGCTCGACGCGGGTCTCGCCGGATGAGGAGCCGCACCTGCTGCTGCCGCACCTGGCGGGCGGCCGCGCGCCGGGCGGGATATACTAGGCTCGTGGGAGGGGAATGCAAATGGAACCTGTGACTTTAGCAGCCATTATTGGTGCGATCTCCCTCGTTGTTAAGAGCACCCATGAGGGACGTGAGCGCGCCACCAACGTTCTCCGAACCTGGGACGACGGTCTTCGAAGATCCAAGGGTCTGGCTGGCAAGCGTGTCTCAATCCCACCTCACGTGCGGCAGGCAATTCTCACACTGCGCGGACGGCGGTGCACTTATGGTGGAGTATTCTCCGACTGTGACGGGTCTTTGCATGTGGATCATGTCCGTTCTTTGACGGATGGAGGAACGAATTACTCGGAAAATCTGCAAGTAGTCTGTCAGAAACACAATTTAAGCAAAGGGCGTAAAAGCGATTTGGAGTTCCGATAACGGAACGGTAGTAACAGGAGGTTCAAGATGGCGCGTGTTGGCCAAGTCTTCAGTTCTGGTACAGTTGCTCCAGAATCCGGGATATATCGGAGTACAAAGAGCAATCAGACCGTCGCAGTCAACAAAGGACGCACCTTACCCCCTGCGCCACAAGCGGGTGAAAAGTGGAAGCTCATTCAGCGGACGACGCATTAGCCCAGGCGATGAACCATTCCAATTACACAATTATCGTTGAGCCGGGCGAGGACGGCTGGCTGGCGTACATGCCTGCCATGCCCGCCTGCTATGCGCCTGGGGAGACACCGGATGAGGCGCTGCGCGAGCTCAAGATCGTCGTCGAGATGATCCTGGAGGAGTATGAGGAGGAGGGTAAGCCCCGCCCTAGCCCTCTCCCAGGGGGAGAGGGAATAACTAAAGGGGAGTCCTGAGGGGGCAATCCCCCGCAGGCAGGGAGTTTGAGGGGTGTCCCCTCAAAGGCCCTTCTTGTTCCCCCTCTCCCTTAGATGCGTGATGCATAATTACCAAGCACTAGCGGAAACGGATCCAGGTGACCGTCCATGCAGGTAGTTCCAATAGACCCCGAGATTGAAAGCGGCCAGCTTGGCCGCCAGGCGGGTGAGCAGGCCCCAGTAATGGCGTGCCCGTATCCGCCCCAAGCCGAAGGCGTTGGTCAAGGTCGCAAAGGTCTGCTCGACCAACTGACGCAGGTGGCCCAGCGGGCACCAGGGCAAGGTTTCGCCGCGCCCGGTGAGCAGAATGACGCCGTAGGTGTCCTGCCAATGGCGCTGCCAGCCGGCGCCGCGGAAGCCCCGGTCACCCAGATAGACCTGCCCAGGAGCGCCTGCGCCCCCGCGCGGCCCCAGGGGACCGGTGGGACCTTGACGTGGCTGGCGATGGGGAACCGGCAGCACGGGAGCCAGCTCGTCAGCCGTCGGGGCAGGGCTGGTCGGATCCCTGCGCCACCGGAAAAGCGTTTCCGCCAGCCAGCGAGCTTCGGTGTTCGCAGGCCCGGCGACGAAGCCGGTAATCAGCCCGTGGGCATCCACCACCGTGAGCAAACTCACCCCATAGTACCAGTCCTTATCGCTGCCGCCGTAGCCAATGGCGGCCTCAGGGCCGAACAAGCGGTGCTTTTCTCCGCGGCAGCGGCGCATGAGCGGGACCGGCACCGAATCCAAGACCTCGTAAGCGGGCGCACCCAACAGCGTGCGCACTACGCCTGCTATAGCTGGCAGCAAGCGGCACAGCACGCCGACCAAGCCCCGAACCCGGCGGTTGAAGGCCGACTGACTGATAAACCGCGGGAAGTAGCTCCGCCAGTGGTGCTGGGCATAGCGCAGGAAGGCACGCTCGGAACCCCACTGCTGCCACTGGGCCAGGAGCGCCAAGGTGAGTACCTCACTGTCCGAGAGGGTGCCAGGCCGGCCCACCAGTGGCTTCAGCGGCGCGAACTGGGTGCGATACACGTCGTCCACAATACAGTACACTTCCACCAGAAAGGTATCCAGGTCCATTTGGGTGCACCTCCTAACCACCCAAACGCGCCGGGTACCTTTCTTGTGTCACTAAACCACAACATTTTGCATCACGCATCTTAGGGAGAGGGGGCCAGGGGGTGAGGGTCGGACAGTCACGCAGGGTGAAAGCGGAGATAACGAACAGAAAGAAGGTCTGATCATGGCCACTATCTTCTACGACCAGGACGCCGATCTGGGGCTGCTGCGAGACAAGCTCATAGCGGTCATCGGCTACGGCAGCCAGGGGCACGCCCACGCGCTGAACCTGAAGGACAGCGGCCTGAACGTGGCGGTGGGCCTGTACAAGGGCAGCAATAGCTGGGCGCGGGTGGAGCAGGCGGGCCTGCGGGTGGGCGCCGTGGACGAGGTGTCCAGGGACGCCGACATCATCATGATGCTGGTGCCGGACCAGACGGCCCGCCAGGTCTACTACGAGTCGGTGGCCCAGGGGCTGCGGCCGGGCAACACCCTGATGTTCGCCCACGGCTTCAACATCCACTTCAACCAGGTGGTGCCGCCCAGGGACATCGACGTGAGCATGGTGGCGCCCAAGGCCCCGGGGCACATGGTGCGCCAGGTCTTCACCGAGGGGCCGGGCACGCCGGCGCTGCTGGCCGTGCACCAGGACGTCTCCGGTCGGGCACACGACATCGGCCTGGCCTACGCCAAGGGCATCGGCGCGACCCGTGCCGGCGTGCTCCTCACAACCTACAAGGAGGAGACCGAGACCGACCTCTTCGGTG